>NZ_JBGCCK010000037.1:0-52769 GCF_041262525.1 Streptacidiphilus sp. MAP12-20 | reverse complement strand
CGGCTTCCTCCACCGCTACAACTACCATCGCTGCCACACCGCACTCGGAGGCCAAACCCCCATCAGCCGAGTCAACAACGCTGCGGATCAATACAGCTAGGGCGAAGCCGCGCTCTGCAGCTCCCGAACTTTCCGATCTCGCCCGGCTCGCGGAGGGGCTGAGCAGGCTCGCCCTCACCGACACCTACCCCGCCTCCGGCGAGGCGATCACCCAGACCAGCGCCACCGGCGGCGACAACAACCAGGTCTGGACCCTGGTCCCGCACGGCAACCAGTACCTGATCAAGAACGTCGCCACCGGCCGCTTCGTCAGCATCGCCCAGGGCTTCTCCAACGACCTTGCCAAGGCCGTCTCCTGGACCGAACTCGACACCTCCGACCAGCTCTGGACGGTACGTCGCGTCGACTGACTTGCCGTGGGTGACTGCGCAGCGGGCTGTGGCGGGAACAAGGCGCGGCGGTCCAGTCCGGCTGAGCCCTACCGCGCCGGAAGGAACCCACCCCCGACCGCCACCGGGGAGTTGGCCGGGGTCCGTGCGTCGACCCGGTAGCTGTCGCCGCCTGCGTCGCGCACGCCCATGGAGTGGTTGAACTGGGCCGCGAACTCGTACTGTCCGGCCGGCACGGTCAGGCCGGGCTTGAGGACCCAGCGGTAGACCAGCGCGCCGCCGACCTCCCGCACGGTGGCGGTGAAGTCGTCGACCGGCAGGGTGCGCCAACTGCCCGTGCTCTGCACGCCGCCGGTCTGCGCGACGCGCAGCTCCAGGGTGAGCGAGGTGAGCGGTTGAGCGGTCCTCAGGACGAGGTCGCTCTGCGACCAGTAGACGGTGCTGTGCGGGTCCACCGAGCCTGCCGACCACAGCGGCCCGGCCTGAGGCCGTACGCCGGTGGGCGGAGCCGAGTGTGGGCTGCCCGTGGCGGCGGTCGGCGACGAGCCGGGGGCGGTGGCGGAATCCGACGGTGTCGGACGGGGAGTGGCCGACGGTGATGTGGTGGGCGTGGTGACGGTGGTCGACGGCGACGGGCCGCGCACGATGTCGGCGACCGCGAAGCCGCCGGTCGCCAGGAGGCCGGCCGTGGCAAGACCGGCGAGGACAGTTCTGGGGCCTGACCTCGTGAACGAGCGGGTGCGGTGACGGACGGGCGGACCGGCCAGGCCACGTTCCGCGCGGGCGAGCATCCTCGCGCGGTCGGGCTGGTAGGCCTGGGCGGACTCGCGCAGCCGCCGGGTGATCTCCTCGCTCACTGAATCCTCCTTCCTGCCACCAAGACCTCGGCGGATCGTACGCCGAGTACGCGTTCCAGCTCGGCCAGGCCCCTCGAGGTCTGGCTCTTCACCGTACCGACCGATATGCCCAGGGCCACCGCTGTGTCCTTCTCCGACAGGTCGAAGGCATGGCGCAGCACCACGCACGCCCGTCTGCGGAACGGCAGCCGGGTCAGTGCGGTGCGCACGTCCAGCACGGCGGCCACGTCGGGTCCTTCCGTCCGCTCCGGGACGCGGGACCAGAACAGCGTGATCCGGCGGCGCTCCCGGACCGTGCTCCGGAGTCGTTCGCGTGCCATGTTGGCCACCACGCCGCGCGCATAGGCACGCGGGTGCTCGGCCGCGCGGAGCCGCTCCCAGCTCTGCCAGAGCGCGACCAGGGCATCGGCGGCCAGGTCGTCGGCCGCGTCCGCCTCCCCGGTCAGGAGGTGGGCGAAGCGCGCCAGTTCGGCGTAGTGGCGTTCGAAGAAGTCGTGGAACTCTACGGACGCGTCGTCGGGGAGCATCTCCCTCGGTCGCCCTTTCTTGCCTGTGCGCGTTAACAACGCATGAGGGTAACAGCGGTCGTCAACGGGTCCAGGCGGCTGGATGGCCGCACGGTTAATGCCGGGCGAACTGGACACCGGTCGGTTGGGCGACGTTCGGCCGTAGCGCGATCCCGCCGACGGTCAGCTGCTGACCGTAGATGTCGGTGATCCTGATCGGCCCGCCGCAGCCGCTGCCGTCGCTGGAGACGAAGTAGTTGTAGTCGGTGCGCGGGAGCCGGCGCCAGCCGCCCGCCGTCCGGACCTCCAGCAGCGCGACCGGATTCCGGTGTCCGATCACCTGGATCCCGCACCACCAGCGGGTGGAGCCGGTCTGGTACCGGAGGGAGAGCGGCCCGAGGGAGGCGGGGCTCAGCAGCGTCCAGGTGATCGGAAGGCGGCCGACCGAGAGGTTGGCGAGCCGTGCGAAAGCCTGCTGACTCAGGTCGAGTTGGCCGGGCGCGCAGGGCAGGGGGCACTCGTTGACGATCCGCACCGTCAGGGAGGCGCCGTTGGCGGCGCGCACGAGCACGTAGTCGCCGCACGCCTTGGACGACTCGTAGTCGGTGTAGTTCATCGCCGCGACCATGAGGTCACTGGACGGTCCGAACAGGCACGCGCCGTTGCCGTCCGCGGCGGCGTACGCGGTCGCGACGCCGTGGTAGGTGACGGAGGGCTTGATCCGTCCGGCCAGCGGCGCCACCGCTGAGCCGGAAGGCGCCGCGCCGCCGGTCGGCGCCGACCGCGACGCGGACGCGGACGCCGTGCCGGCGCGGGACGGCCGCGCCGCCGCGCTCGCGGACCCGGCGGTGCCGGACGCGGTCACCGGTCCGGCGCCGGGCGCGGCGCCTGCCTGGGCCGCCGCGACGGCCCGCCCGGCAGCCGGGCCTGCGCCCGGCAGGAACGCGACCGCCAGGCACGCCAGCACCCCGACGGCAAGCAGCGCCGCCGGAATGCCTGTGATCAACCCGCGTCCCCGCTCGCGCCTGCGCCGTGACTGCGGCGCTGCGCGCCTCGTTCCCCTCATGCCCATCCGTTCGGTCGGTCCGGTCGAGTCGGTGTTCCACCTCTCTGTTGCCGCCGCGGGCGGAAAGGTTGCCGACCCGCGCGGACCTTTCGACGGGCGGAACGGCGGGCAGGAGGCAGCCGGTCGTCGGCCCGGGGATCAGCCCTCGACGCCTCGCTCCGGGTCGTACGTACCGGCTCACCTTCCCGGGGGGCTGGCGCCGGGAACTGAACAGCCGCATGTCCGCCGGCCCTGTGCGTCGCCGCGCACAGGGCCGGCGGTGCGTCAGGACGCGGTGCCGGTGATGGAGGTGCCCCACGCCGTCAGGTGGTAGGTGACGGCCGCGCCGCTCCAGAACCGGACCGTGAGCGTGACCTGCGAGCCCTGCTTGATCCCCTTGAAGAAGTCGGGGGTGAGGGTGAGGGTGTTGTGCGCGTAGTCGGGGACGAAGTCGGTGTCGAAGGCCTGGAACGCCGTCCAGCTGTTCGGCCCGGCGTTGCTGCCGTCGCCGTAACGGGCCTCCACCGTCGCCAGCACGTCACCGCGGAACTGCGCCGGGATGGTGAGGCCGCTCGTGCTTCCGGTCGCGCCGAACGCGAGCGGGGTCGCGGAGGAGACGACGCTGATCGGCCACGGCGCCCCCGCCGAGAACCGGGCCGACAGCGTCGCGGCGACGCCGTAGCCGTGGTGTGCCGTCAGCCGGGTGAGCAGGGCCGGGGTGAGGGTGAGGCGGTTGCCGGAGAGCGTGTAGTCCCGGCCCCGGACCAGCGCGCTGCGGCCCTGGAACAGGCCGCGGAAGGTCGTGCCGTTCGGGTTGAGGACCAGGGAGCGGGCGGTGACCGGCCCCGACGTCGGGACGAAGACCTGGTCGCTGGAGGCGGTGCCCGAGCGGGTCGTCCAGCCGGCCTTGATCTCCGCGAACAGACCCGGGTCCCGCCACCGCAGGGTGGCGCGGTCCAGGTAGGCGCCGTTGTCCCACAGGAAGCCGGTGATCCCGTTGATCCGCTCCTGGTGGCCGATCTCCTCGAAGTACTTCACCGCCTCGCCGCGCTCGACGGTGCCCGGGTGGTTGAAGTCCGGGTAGCTGAGCAGCCCGTACTCGCCGAGGATGACGGGGATGCCCTTGGCGACGAACGTGTTGTGCATGCGTCCGAAGACGGTGGTCATGTCCCGCAGGCTCGCGGTGTCGAACGTGACCACGCCGGCGTTGTCGGAGCTGAACGGCCAGTAGCCGTAGTAGTGCAGGCTGGCGATGATCCGGTTGTCGTGCAGCGACGCGATGGTGGCCGCCAGGTCGTTCATCAGCGACTGGTCCGGCGTGTCGCCGATGGTGGGCAGGACCAGGAAGCGCGTCGCGTTCGCGCCGCCCGACCCGCGCACGATCCGGTGGAAGGAGGTGTTCAGCTCGCCCAGCAGAGCGGCCTTCTGGGCGTCCGTCGCACCGGTGAAGGTGGGCTCGTTGACGCTCTCGAAGACCAGGTGGTCGGACTCGTCGCGGAACGCGTGGGCGAGCTGCGTCCAGGTGGCGTCGTAGCGGGCCAGGACCCCGTCGTGGTCGGCGGGCATGCCGGCGATCCACTGCCAGGAGTCGTGGTGGACGTTGAGCACCACGTAGAAGCCGTCCGCCAGCGCCCAGTTCACCACCTGCTTGATCCGGGCGACGTAGGCCGGGTCGATCGTGTAGCCGGGACCGGAGCCCTGGTGGCCGCTCCAGGTGACCGGGATGCGGATGCTGCGGAAGCCCTGCGCGCGTATCGCGTCCAGCTGGGCCTTGGCGACCACCGGATTGCCCCACGAGGTCTCGGCCGGGATGGCGTCGAGGCTGTTCCCCAGGTTCCAGCCGGGCTGCATGGCGGCCACCGCCGGCACGACGCTCGACGGCGCGTGGGGGACCGCCGCGGGCGCCTGGACGGGCGCGCCGCCGTTGGTCGCGCCGGACGCGGTGCCGTAGACGAGCCCGCCGGCGGCGATGAGCGCCACCGGCGTCCCCACCATGAGCCCGAGCCTGCTGCGACGGTGCCGTGCGGCCTGGCGAGTTGCCTTCATTTCTCAGTCCTTCGTGACGAACGAACCTGATCCGCTCCCTTGTTGCCGCAGGTGGACCGAAAGGTTGCCCGTGGGGAGGAAGAAATGGAGAGGCGACGATGCGCTTGACGCCCGCGCCCCGAAGGGCTGCGTCCCGGTAAAGAGGGGACGAGCGCGAGGGTGGACAGGGTGGTGGCCGCCACTGTGCGGAGCGGGCGCGTATGACGGGGCCGCATGGGTCTCCAGTGCTGCTGAGGGTCGGCTGCCGCGAGCGGCGCCGCAGATGAATGTCAGTCAGCAGCCTGCCGGAGACCGTGCGCGCGTCGGTCGATGCCCTCGGGGCCCGCCCGGGATTCACCGCATCAGGTCGCAACGGGTCCGCCGTCGGGCGCAAAAGTCTGACGAACCAGGGACTTGAAGCCCGCCCGCATGCTGCTGTCTCCGACCCGCGAGGACGGTACGCGCTGGGCCGATCGGTTCCGATTGTTCCCGTGTGGAGCAATCCAGGGATGACGCAGACCATGGTCGACGGATGAATCCCCATACCGTTGATCCGTGAGCCATGAGGCCGCCCATGGAGGAACAGGGTCATGACCGGGACCGACACCGATACCGACAGCGGCGCGGGCGTCAAGGCACCCGATTCCGCAGCGGCGGCCATCCCTGCGGCCGCCTGGATCAACCTCGCTCTCGCCACGGTCGGTATGGCTGTCAACTTCTGGGCCTGGGGACTGATCAGCCCTCTCGGGCCGACCTACAAGCAGCAGTTGGGTCTGAACTCGTTCCAGCAGTCGTTCCTGGTCGCGGTCCCGGTCCTGGTCGGGTCGCTCGGGCGGATCCCGGTGGGGGCGCTGACCGACAAGTACGGGGCCAGGCTGATGGTCCCGGCGATCAGCTTCGCCACCGTCCTGCCGGTGCTGGGCCTCAGCGTGGTCCACGGCTTCGGGCTGCTGCTCCTGGTGGGGTTCTTCCTCGGCGTTGCCGGCAGCTTCTTCGCCGCGGGCGTGCCGTACGTCAACTCCTGGTTCCCGCCCGCGCGGCGCGGCATGGCGATCGGAATCTTCGGCATCGGCACCGGCGGCACCGCCATCGCCTCCTTCTTCACCGCCCGGTTCCTGCGCTGGTACGACAACACCAACACCATGTTCTACGTGGTGGCGGTCGTCCTGGCGGTCTACGGGGTGGTGGCGCTGCTGCTCGCCCGGGACGCGCCGGGGCGGCAGATTCCCGAGCACCTGTTCGGCGCGCGCTTCAAGCAGGCGCTGAAGGATCCGTCGACGCTGCCCATGGCGCTGCTCTACGCGGTCTGCTTCGGCGCGTTCGTCGCGATGGGCGTCTACCTCCCGACGTACCTCAAGGAGGCCTATCACCTCTCCCAGGACGGCGCTTCGACCCGCGCTGCGGGCTTCACCCTGGTCGCCGTGCTGTTCCGGCCGCTCGGCGGAACCCTCTCGGACCGGATCGGACCGGCGAAGGTACTGGTGGGCTCGTTCGGAACGGTTGGCTTCACCGCTGTCTGGCAGGCCTTTCAGCCCCCGTTGAACCCCTGGTCGACCGTCGCTTTCCTGGTCATGGCCGCGAGCATCGGCCTGGCCTGCGGAGCGGTGTTCGCCCTGGTCGCGATCGTCACCCCGAAGGAGAGGGTGGGCACCGTCACCGGCCTGGTCGGTGCCGCCGGCGGCCTTGGGGGCTACTTCCCCCCGCTGGTGATGGGCGCCGTCTACGGCATCACCAGCTCCTTCGCGATCGGCCTGATGCTGTTGTCCGACGCGGCGTTCGCTGCGCTGATCTACTGCGCCGCGAAGCTGCTGGGACGCGATCGCCGGGACAGCCCCGACCGCTTCGGCAGTTGACGCTGCCCGTGGGACCCGGCTGCCCGGCCCACCGCCAGCGGTGGCCGAGCTCCTGGCCTCCCGCCGACTGGCCTGATGACCAGGCGGAGGCAGGCGGCGAGGAAGAGACCGGGGCCGTGCCTAAGGCCCCTCCGGGCCCTCAAGTCGCCGTCAGAACGCCGCGGGCTCACCTCGCGGGCGCGCCGAGATCCGTCGACGCGGTTGGTGCAGCGTCAGTCGGCGGCAGCGCCCGAGCGCGGGTGCGGTGCTCCAGGAGGCCCGAGGAGACCGCGATGGACAGCCCGGCGAGGGCGAGGCAGGTGGCGACGGCGTTGGGTGCGGTGTAGCCGAGGCCGGCGGAGAGTGCGAGGCCGCCGAGCCATGCGCCGAGGGCGTTGGCGATGTTGAACGCGGCCTGGTTGGCGCCCGAAGCGACATTCGGGGCGTTGCCGGCCTCGGCCACGATGCGGCTCTGCAGGGCCGGGACGACGGCGAAACTCGCGGCGGCGAACAGGAAGACGGTGACTGCCGCGGCCACCTTGCCATGTGCGGTGATGATGAACAGTGCGGCGGCGCCCGCCTGGAGCGCGAGCGCTCCGTAGAGGGTCGGCATGAGCGCTCTGTCGGCCAGGCGTGCGCCGAGGAGGTTGCCTGCGGTCATGCCCAGTCCGAACAGGACAAGGATCAAGGTGACGCTGGAGGGCGCGTACCCGGCCACGTTCGTCATCATCGGGGCGATGTAGCTGAAGGTGGCGAACAGGCCGCCGCCGCCGAGCATCGCCACGCCCAGCGCGAGCCAGACCTGAGTGCTGCGGAACGCGCGCAGCTCGCCGCGCAGTCGAATCGCCTCGGTCGACGCCTTCGCCTGGGCGGGAACCGCGAGCGACACGCTGATCGCGGCGAGCGCGCCGAGGCTCCCGTCGACCGCGAACACCGGGCGCCAGCCCAGGTGCTGGCCGAGCAGTGTGGCGAGCGGGACGCCCACGACGTTGGAGAGGGTCAGCCCGGTGAACATGGTGGCGATGGCCTTGGTGCGGCGGGATGGCTCGACCAGTCCGCCGGCGACGACGGCCCCGACGCCGAAGAACGCGCCGTGCGGAAGCCCGGCTATGAATCGGGCTGCCATCAGCCAGCCGTAGCCGGGGGCCAGGGCGGAGAGGATGTTGCCCACGGCGAAGGCGGCCATCAGCGCGATCAGCACGGTCTTGCGTCGCAGTCGGACGGAGAGCGCGATCAGCAGCGGCGCTCCGACGACGACCCCGAGGGCGTAGGCGGAGATCAGGTGGCCGGCCTGCGGGATGGTCACGCCGAGGTCGGTCGCGACGTTGGGCAGCAGGCCCATGATGACGAACTCGCCGGTTCCGATTGCGAAGGCGCCCAGGGCAAGGGCGAGCAGGGGTGTGGTCATGAAGGGTCCTTCATCGGGAAGCGCCGGTGGAGCGAGGCGCGTTTCTAAACCGAGAGTACAGTATTGTTTCCGAACCAAGAGTTCAGTATTGTGGAGCGGTGAGCACCCCAGGGCAGACCCCCAGCACGCCAGCAGCATCCGAAGCGGCACCGGAGGCGACGGAGCAGGCGGCGCCGCGCCGCCCCGGCAGGCCCCGCAGTGAGCGCGCGCGTCAGGCGGTGCTGCAGGCCGCTTCGGAGCTGCTGGGCGAGGTCGGTTTGCGGGCGGCGACGGCGGACCGGATCGCGGCGCGCAGCGGTGTCAGCAAGGCGACGATCTACAAGTGGTGGCCGAGCAAGTACGCGGTCGCGGTGGACGCGTTCCTGTCCGAGATGGCGGCCATGGCGCCCGCGCCGGACACCGGCTCGGCGCGCGAGGATTTCCGGCAGACGCTGCGCGGACTGATGCGTTTCTACTCCGGTGCCAGCGGACGCGTCTTCGCGCAACTGGTGGCGGAGGCGCAGAGCGATCCGGCGGTCGCCGCCGAGCTGCGTGACCACCTGGTCGCCGAGCGTCGGACCCTGGTCGCGCCGATCTGGAAGCGCGGGGTCGCCCGCGGCGAACTGCCGGCGGACGTGGATCCCGAGGTGGGCCTGGACCTGATCTTCGGCCCGGCGATGTACCGCCTGATGGCCGGACATGCCCCGCTGGCCGACGAGGCGGCGGACGCGATCGTGGACGCGGCGATGCGCGGCCTCGCTCGCTAGGTGACGGTTGACCACGGGGAGGGGACGGGCGGCGGAACGAACGCACCCGAGCATCGGCTCGGAGCTGGAGATGAGTGGAGAAGAACATGGCTGGTGAATCCGACACCGATCGGCGCCGCCACTGGCGGGACCTGCTCGCGAGCGAGCGGGACGCCGAGGCGCTGTACTCGCGGCTCGCCGCGGCCGACTCGGGCGAGCGGCGCAGGATATTCGAGGAGCTCGCCGCCATCGAGCACCGGCACGCGGCCCACTGGGAGACCAAGCTCCGCGACGCCGGGGCCGAGGTGCCGCCGCCCGGGCGGCCAAGCCTGCGCACCAGACTCCTGAGCGCGGTCGCGCGGCGGCTGTCGACGCAGACGGTCCTGCCGATGATCGAGCGCGCCGAGCGCTCCGACGCCGGTGTCTACGACCGCGACCCGGACGCCGCGCCGGGCATGGCCGCGGACGAGCGCGGGCACGCCCGCACCCTGGCCAAGCTCACGGAGGGCGGTAAACCCGATCCGCGCGAGCAGATCGCCCACCGCGAAGGCTGGCACCGCGGCGACCGCTCCGGGGCGCTGCGGGCCGGGGTGTTCGGGGTCAGCGACGGCCTGGTCTCCAACACCGCCCTGGTCATGGGCTTCGCCGGGTCCGGCGCCTCGCACGCTGCGGTCCTGCTGGCCGGCATCGCGGGACTACTCGCCGGTTCGTTCTCGATGGCGGCGGGCGAGTTCGTGTCGATGTCGAGCCAGCGCGAGATGTACGAGCGGGAGATCTCGCTCGAGGCCCGGGAGCTCGAGGAGAACCCGGAGGAGGAGCAGGCCGAACTCGTGCTGCTGTACCGGGCCAAGGGCCTCGGGCGGGCCGAGGCGGTAGGCGTCGCACAACGGGTGATGGCCGACCGGACCGTGGCGCTGGACACGCTCGCGCGGGAGGAACTCGGCCTCGACCCGGACGCGCTGGGATCACCGTGGTCGGCGGCGGGCTCCAGCCTGCTGGCGTTCGCGCTCGGCGCCTTCGTCGTGGTGCTGCCGTACCTGCTCGGCGCAGGCACCGCGGCCCTGCTGACCGCCATGGGCCTGGCCGTGCTCGCGATGTTCGCCGTGGGCGCCGGGATCGGCGCGCTCAACGGGCGTTCCGTGTGGCGCTCGGGCTTCCGGCAGGTGCTGGTCGGCGTGCTGGCCGCCGGCGTCACCTACGGGGTGGGCCGCCTGATCGGAACCTCTGTCGCCTGATCGGGTTCGGTGCCTTCCACGACATCCTCATGTCTGCGAGCCCACTGAGTCGGCCGATCACTGGTGGAGGCTCTGCTCGGTCCAGATCGTCTTGCCGGCCGGAGTGTGGCGGGTGCCCCAGCGGGTGGTGAGCTGGGCCACCAGGAGCAGGCCGCGGCCGCCCTCGTCGAACATCCGGGCGCGGCGCATGTGCGGGGAGGTGGGGTTGCCGTCCGACACCTCGCAGATGAGCGCGTGGTCGTGGATGAGCCGGAGCTGGATCGGCTCGGCGCCGTAGCGAATCGCGTTGGTGACCAGCTCGCTGACGACCAGTTCGGTCACGAAGCCGATCTCGGCCAGGCCCCAGGCGTCCAGCTGGGCGAGTGCCTGCCGACGGGCCGCCGCGACGCCTGCGAAGTCGGCGGCCAGGTCCCAGGTGCGGACGTGATCGGCGTCCAGCGCCGTGGTGCGCGCCAGTACCAGGGCGACGTCGTCCGCGGGGTGCGCCGGCAACAAGGCGGTGAGTATCTGATCGCAATGGGTCTCGAGGGAGGCCTGCGGATCGGCGAGTACGCGGCGCAGCCGGGCGTAGCCGAGGTCCGGGTCGTGATCCGTGGCCTCGACCAGACCGTCCGAGAAGAGCGCGATGAGACTGCCCTCGGGCACCTCGAGCTCGGTGGCCTCGAACGGCAGGCCTCCCACGCCCAGTACTGGTCCGGGCGTGACCTCGATGACGCTGGTGGTGCCGTCCGGCAGTACCAGGACGGGTGGCGGATGCCCGGCACTCGAGACCGTCAGCTTCCGGGACACCGGGTCGTAGACCGCGTACAAGCAGCTCGCGCTCGTCTCGCCGCTGCCGGCCTGCTCACCGTTGTCCGCGTCTGCGCCGAGCCGCAGCACGAGGTCGTCCAGGTGGGCCAGGAGTTCGTCCGGCGGCAGGTCCACGTCGGCGAGCGTCTGGACAGCGGTGCGGAGTCTGCCCATGTGGGCGGAGGCGTGAATGCCGTGGCCGACGACGTCGCCGACGACGAGGGCGACCCGGGCACCGGAGAGCGGGATGATGTCGAACCAGTCCCCGCCGATGCCGGCTTGCGAGTCCGTCGGCAGGTAGCGGCAGGCGACGTCCACCGCGGACTGCTGGGAGGGGCCGTGCGGCAGGAGGCTCTCCTGGAGCGTGAGTGCCGTGATGCGCTCGCGGCTGTACCGCCGGGCGTTGTCGACGCAGAGGGCGGCGCGGCCGGCGAGCTCCTTGGCCAGGTTGAAGTCGTCCTCGTTGAAGGGATCCGGCCGCAGACGCAGCAATATGGCGACGCCGAGCGTGGTGCCGCGGGCGATCAGCGGCACCGCGAGCAGAGAGGTCACCGTGAAACCGAGGATCTTCTCCGCCCTGGCGGGGGCGCTCGCGATCCATCGGTCGAAGTCCGGGTCGCCGCTTGCGCTGAGCACCGCCTGCCGTGAGCTCAAGGCCCGGGCGGGCGGCGAATAGGCGGGGTAGGTGTCGCTGGCACCGAGTTCGATGACGGCCTCCGGCGTTCCCCGCACGGTGGAGCAGTGCGCCATCCGGCGCAGCACGACCGGCGTGTCCGGCTGGTCGGTCGTGGGCTCCTCGCCGCGCATGACCGCCTCCAGCAGGTCGACGCTGGCGAAGTCGGCGAAACGCGGAACGACCAGATCGGCGAGCTGCTGTGCGGTACGGCCGAGGTCCAGGGTCGTGCCGATCGATACCGCCGCCTCGTCCAGAACGGCCAGCCGCTGCCTCGCCCAGTGCTGCTCACTGCTGTCGAAGGCGGCCATCCCGACCGCACGGACCTCCCCGGCCGGGCCTCGGATCGGCCACATCTCCAGATTCCACGCGTGCTCACGGATTCCGGAAGGCGCCCGGGTGTAGCTCTCGTAGTGCACCGGCTTCCCCGTCGCGGCCACGTCACGCAGCGCCTCGAGCGTGCCCGTCTGGTCGACGTCCTCGGGTACGCCTGCGGGGAAGAACCGTCCGCGCAGGACCTCCTCGCCGACTCCCATCACCCCGGAGGCCGTGTCGTTGAGCCGCACGTACCGCTGCTCGGCGTCGAAGACCGACATCGAGAACGACGCCTGGCGGAACGCCCACTCCACCAGCACGCGATCGTCCTCGCCGCCCGCGCTACCCGGGTCCATAGACCCAGCTTGGCCCGGGTGCTGCCGACCAACAACTCGGCGTCCAGGCCTTGCCGACGGCGGTCGGCTACTCAGGTAGTGGGCGGTTGTTGACGACGTGCTTCATGACCAGGGTGGAGGTCAGGCGTTGGACGCCGGGAAGGCGGGCCAGCTGCTGGTCGTAGAGCTGTTGGAAGGCTTCGAGGTCTGCGGTGGCGACGCGGAGGAGGTAGTCGGGTTCGCCGAACAGGCGCTCGGCCTGCATCACATGTGGGACCGCTGCCACGGCTTCCTCGAACTCGGCGACGGTGTCAGGGGCTTGCCAGCGCAGGGTGGCGAACACCAGGGCTTCGAAGTTCAGGCCGATGGCGGCCGGGTCGACGACGGCGCGGTAGCCGCGGATCGCGCCTGAGCGCTCCAGGTCGCGCACGCGCCGGTGGCACGGCGAGACGCTGAGCTGCACGCGGGCGGCCAGCTCGGTGACGGTGAGACGGCCGTCCTGCTGCAGCTCGGCAAGAATCTTCCGGTCCATGGCATCCATGAAGGAGATTCTCCCCCGAGCAGCCGAGATATGGGGGAAGTATGGAAGCACTTTTCGACAGAATGCGCCTAATCTTCCCTCCCATAAGCGGTGTACGGGTGTAGGGAAGAGGGTCGACTCATGGGCATGGGGACACTGGCGGCATTCCTGGCCGTGGACCTTCTGCTGGTGTTCACGCCAGGTGCGGACTGGGCCTATGCGATCGCGGCGGGGCTGCGGGGCCGGTCGGTGCTTCCCGCGGTCGTCGGGCTGGTGGCCGGGTACGCCGGATACACGGTGCTCGCCGTGGCGGGCCTGGTGGTGATCGTGGCGAGTTCGGCGAGCGTGCTCACCGCGCTGACCGCACTGGGGGCCTGCCACCTGATCTGGCTGGGCTGGACCGCCCTCGCCCGACCGGCCGCCCCCCACACCTCCACCAACCTGATCGCCGCCTCCCGCCGGCAGGTCATGCTGAAGGGCGCCGGGGTCAGCGGCCTGAACCCGAAGGCGTTGCTCCTGTACTTCTCGCTCTTCCCGCAGTTCATCCACCCGGGAGCGGGCTGGCCGGTCGCCGCGCAGACGGCGGTGTTCGGCACGCTGCACATGGCGCTCTGCGCGGCCGTCTATCTCGCGGTGGGCGTACTGGCCCGTACCTTGCTGAAAGCCCGGCCGACGGCTGCTCGCGCGGTGACCCGCGCCAGCGGGGTGATGATGATCGCCATCGGTGGGTTCCTGCTCGTGCAGCGCCTGGCCGGATGACCGGCCCACCTGCAACCAGACCGGACCCTGACAGGCCGACTCAGAACTGACGGAGGAACACGGACGACCAGACGCAGCAGGAGCAGGCGAGTCCCGAGTTGCTCAAGCGGATCCAGGCGAGCTTCGACAGCCAGGGGCTAATGCGCCACCTCGGTGCGCGCCTCGCGCACGTCGCCCCCGGACGCGTGCGCATCGAGCTTCCGCACCGGCCCGAGGTGACCCAGCAGCACGGCTACTGTTCCGCGTGAACGCGCGAGACGAACAGTCGTCGCCGTGACGAGCCGGCCGCTGCGCGCTGCGGTGTCGACGACGGCACCAGGCGCGCCGGAGTCAGGCCGAATCGCGGACGACGAGGCGGCAAGCCACCTTGTGCAGGCCGGGGGAGGGGCTGTTGTCGATGGCCTCGAGCAGGCGCAGGGCGGCGATCCGGCCGATCTCGGTCAGATCGACGTCGACGGTTGTCAGCGGGGGGCGTGCGGCCAGGGCCATGCTGTCCCAGTTGTCGTAACCGACGACGGCGACGTGGCCGGGGACGTTGACGCCGCTCTCGCGCAGGGTGTCGGTCACGCCACGGGCGATCTGGTCGTTACCGCAGAAGAACGCGTCCGTGTCCGGCGCGATCCGCAGCACCGTCTCGGCCGCCCGCCGACCCCAGGCCTCGCTCCAGTCCCCGAAATGGGCGCGACCGGCCCACAGTTCCAGGGAGTGCTCGGCCAGCACCTGCTCCGTGAACAGCGCCCGGTTCGCAGCTGCGGCGTGGTGGGCGGGGCCGGTGACGTGCGCGATCCGCCTGCGGCCGGTACCCAGCAGGTGCTCGACTGCCAGGCGGCAGCCGTGAGCCTCGTCGGAGACGACGGAGATATCGGCCGGGTCGGTGGACGGGGAGAGCACGTAGACGACGGGCACCGCGTCCTGAATGCCGGACAGTGGCGGGCGCGGGTCGGTGCGCCGGCCGGTGACGATGATCCCGTCGACGCGGCGGTCCATGAGGTTCTGCAGGTGGTGCAGCTCGCGGATGACGTCGCCGCGGGTGTCGCACAGCAGTACGGAGATCTTGCCCGCGCCGAGTGCGTCCTCCGCGCCGAGCAGGACTGGCGTGCTGAACCGGCCGATGCCGTCGGTGGTCATCAAGCCGACCGTCCAACTGCGGCCGGTGTGCAGGCTCTGCGCCTGCTGGTTCGGCCGGAAGTCGAGTTCCTGGACGGCGTCCAGGACCCTCTGCCGGGTCTCCGCGCGCATCCGTCCGGTTCCGCTCAGTGCCCTGGAGGCGGTTCCCACGCTCACTCCGGCGAGCGCGGCCACGTCCGTGAGCGTTGCCCTCGTCTTCATGATGGTGCGATCCGGGCCCGACATGCGCAATCCTTTGCTCGTTGGCGCTTGCAAGACGAATGGTGCCACCGCCGAGTGCAGTTTGCCAGTTCCTGGCTGGGCGGAATTCACCGCTGCGAAACTCTTGACCCCCAGCTGTGTTGACTCTACGTTTCCGGCAGGAAAACGATTGCGCACTTGCTCGGCAGGTCGCGCTGATGTGAACGCCGCAACGCCGCACAGGCACTGAACCGGGGAGTTCCATGTCCCGCACGTCCCCCGCCACCTCCGCGACCGGCCCGGTCCGCTTCGGCTCCCAGGCGCGAGCCGTGCTGCGCCCCTCGGTCGCACCGACGGTGACCGCGGGTTTCTGGCACGAGCGCCGTCGGATCAACGCACGCGTCGGCATCCCGCAGGGCCCGCGGCTGCTGG
The DNA here is from genome assembly GCF_041262525.1 of Streptacidiphilus sp. MAP12-20. Taxonomy (NCBI): domain Bacteria; kingdom Bacillati; phylum Actinomycetota; class Actinomycetes; order Kitasatosporales; family Streptomycetaceae; genus Streptacidiphilus; species Streptacidiphilus sp. MAP12-20. The sequence continues at coordinate 37,616 of NZ_JBGCCK010000037.1, read as the reverse complement.
AGTCCGCCGGCAACCTGCACAACCTGCGACTGGCGGCAGGCTCCGTCGAAGGCGTCTTCGTCGGTGACTACCCCTTCCAGGACACCGACGTCTACAAGTGGCTCGAAGCCGCCTCGTGGCAGCTCGCCCAGGACGCCGTCGCGGCAGGTGACACCACGTCTCTGGCCGCGGAGGTGGACCGGATCATCGCCCTGGTGGCCGCCGCGCAGCAGGAGGACGGCTACCTCAACACCTGGTTCCAGTCCGGCAAGGGCGAGGGGCGCTACAGCGATCTGCGCTGGGGTCACGAGCTGTACTGCGCCGGCCACTTGATCCAGGCGGCCGTCGCCCACCACCGCGCCACCGGCGGCGAGGGCCTGCTGGACGTCGCCCGACGCTTCGCCGATCACATCGACGCGATGTTCGGCCCCGAGGGCAGCGGCAAGCCGCTCGACACCTTCGACGCCCATCCGGAGGTCGAGACCGCACTCGCCGAGCTGTATCGGGAGACCGGAGACGAGCGGTATCTCGACCTGGCCGCCTACTTCGTCGACCGCCACGGCCACGGCGCTCACGGCGGCGAGATCTACTGCCAGGACCGGGTGCCCCTGCGCGACGCCGAAACCGTCGAAGGGCACGCGGTGCGCCAGCTCTACCTGCTGGCCGGGGCCGCCGACCTGGCCACCGAGACCGGCGAGGAGGCGATCGCCCAGGCGAGCGCCCGGCTGTGGCACGCGATGGCCGCGACCAAGACCCACCTGACCGGCGGTGTCGGCGCGCACCACGACAAGGAGGATTTCGGCGATCCCTTCGAGCTGCCCAACGAGCGTGCCTACTGCGAGACCTGCGCCGCCATCGCCTCGATCCAGTTCAGCTGGCGGATGGCTCTGCTCACCGGCCAGGCCCGTTACAGCGACCTGATCGAGCGCACGCTCTTCAACGGCTTCCTCGCCGGGATGTCGCTCGACGGTGAGTCCTGGCTCTACGTCAATCCGCTCCAGGTCCGCGACGGATACCAGGACGCGGGCGGGGACCAGTCCTCCCGGCGCACCCGCTGGTTCCGGTGCGCCTGCTGCCCGCCCAACGTGATGCGACTGCTCGCCAGTCTGGAGCACTACCTCGCCTCCACCGACGGGCGCGGCCTGCAGATCCACCAGTACGCCACGGGCAGGTTCCAAGGGGAGGCCGCCGCTTCCGCCATTGATGTGAGCGTTAACACCGACTATCCGTGGAACGGCCGCATCGCCGTCACGGTCGAGCGGACCCCCGACGACGCGCCGTGGACCCTGTCCTTGCGGCTGCCGCAGTGGTGCGCCGAGTACGCACTCGCGCACGCTGACGGCACCCCCGTGTCCGAGGTCGTCGTCGACGACGGCTGGTTGCGCGTCGAGCGCGTCTGGGCGCCCGGGGACCGGATCGTCCTCGACCTGAGCCTCGCGCCGCGCCTGGTGGTCGCCGACCCGCGGGTGGACGCCGTGCGCGGCTGCGTCGCCATCGAGGGCGGCCCGCTCGTGTACTGCGTGGAGCAGGCCGACCACCCCGGCGGTCTCGACGATGTCGTGATCGACACCACCGTGCCGCTCACCGCCAAGGAGCGCCCCGACCTGCTGGGCGGCGTGACCACCGTCGTCGCTGCCGGCTACCGCCGCACTCCGCCCCAGGTCGCCTGGTGGCCTTACCAGGGGCACGCCGCACCCGACGCGGGGGCCCTGGGCGCCGCCCTGGAGCTGACCGCGGTTCCCTACTACGCCTGGGCCAACCGCACCACCGGCGGCATGCGCGTCTGGCTGCCCACCGACTGAACCCCGGCTCGCCCCTACCCTCCAGACCCTTCCAGCTCCGACAACGAGGTCACCATGAGACACCTGCGCCGCGCCCTCATCGCTGCTCTGCTCGCCACCGGCACGCTCGCTTCCGCCGCGGCCTGTTCCTCCTCCGGCGGCACCACCGCCTCCAGCGGATCCGGCACCTCCGCCCAGGGCGGTACCTACACGTTCTGGGACCCCTACCCCCAGTTCGATGCCTCCTCCGACTGGGGCAAGCGCGTCGCCGCCTGCGGCACCCAGGCCGGCGTCACCGTCAAGCGCACCGGCATGGACACCAGCGACCTGGCCAACAAGGCGCTCCTGGCCGCCCAGCAGGGCAACACCCCCGATGTCATGCTCGTCGACAATCCCGTCGTCTCCACCCTGGTTCAGGCGGGCATCCTCAACAAGACCAGCGACCTCGGTCTGGACACCTCCTCGATCCAGCAGAACATCCTCGGCGCCGGCGTGGTGGGCGGCGCGTCCTACGGCGTGCCGATCGGCGCGAACACACTTGCCCTGTACTACAACAAGAGCGTCCTCAAGGCCGCCGGGGTGGACCCGTCCTCGATCAAGGACTGGGCCACGCTGACCGCCGCCCTGGGGAAGGTCAAGGCCGCCGGGAAGAAGGGCATCACCTTCTCCGCGATCGGCACCGAGGAGGGCAGCTTCCAGTTCCTGCCCTGGTTCTGGGGTGCGGGCGGCGACCTGACCAAGCTCAACAACACCAACGGCGTGTCGGCGCTGACGCTGTGGAAGAACTGGGTCTCCCAGGGGCTGGCCCCGAACGACGTGCTGCAGAACACCCAGACCACCAGTTGGCAGGAGTTCGCGACCGGCACCTACGCATTCGCGGAGAACGGCACCTGGCAGCTCGGCAACGCCGCCAAGGCCGGCTTCCCTTACGGCATCATCAACGTCCCCGGCCAGAACGGCGGTTCCGCGCCCGCCCCCACCGGGGGCGAGTTCGTCACCGTCCCTGTGCAGAAGGACACCGCCCGCTACACGGCCACGAAGAAGATCGTGGACTGCCTGATCAGCCCCACCAGCCTGCTCGCCACGGACAACACCCTGTCCTACGTCGCGCCTACCGGCGCCGTCCAGGCCCAGCAGGCCCAGCAGAACCCGGCCCTCCAGCCGTGGGTGGCCGCCGTCGCCTCGGCGCGGGGCCGCACCAGCAACGGGCTCGGCATCAAGTACCCGGTCATCTCCCAGCAGTTGTGGACCGCCGTCCAGTCCGCGCTCTCGGGCAGCCAGAGCCCCCAGGCCGCACTCGACGCCGCCCAGCAGGGCGTCGCCAACCATCAGGGCTGACCCGCCCCGGCTGACAGGCGCCCCTCCCGACACCTGCCCCGCGGGTCGGCGCCTGACGGCCCTCCCGAAGGAGACCGGAGCTGCCGGGCCGGAGCCCGCACCGCCCAGCCCCGCAGCTCCACCACCTCAGCAACGCGTCCTGGACGCCGCCACCCGCAGCAAGGAGCCCCCGCATGACCCTCGTCCGAGCCGACCGCTCCCAGCGGTCCCCGGCCGCGTCCAGGGCGACCGCGAGCACCGCAGCGACCCGCGCGCCCACGGCCCTGCGCCGGCAGAAGCGCAAGCATCAACTGATCGCCTGGGCCTTCATCCTGCCCGTGGTCGCCTACCTCGCTGCGTTCTACCTCTACCCGCTCTACCGCAACCTCGACCTGAGCCTGCGCCACTACACCGTCCGCTCCTTCGTCGACGGCAACGCTCCGTACTCCGGCTGGGACAACTTCCGCCAGGTCCTGAACGACCCGACCTTCTGGCCGGCCCTGCGCAACACCATGGTGTTCACCTTGGGCTCCATCGCCGTCCAGTACGCCGCCGGCCTGGCTCTCGCCGTCTTCTTCAACCGGAACTTCCGGCTGTCGGGTCTGCTCCGCGCCCTGTTCCTGATCCCTTGGCTGCTGCCCCTGATCGTCTCCTCCTCGACCTGGTCGTGGATGCTCAACAGTGAGTCCGGCGTGGTCAACTACGCGCTCCACTTCGTCGGCGTCGCTCCCGTGGACTGGCTCACCTCGCCCGATTGGGCCCTCACCTCGGTGATCGTCGCCAACATCTGGATCGGCATCCCGTTCAACCTGGTCATCCTCTACAGCGGCCTGCAGAACATCCCGGGCGAGCTCTACGAGGCCGCCTCGCTCGACGGTGCCGACACCTGGCAGCAGTTCCGGCGGATCACCTTCCCGCTGCTGCGCCCGGTGTCAGCGATCACGCTGCTGCTCGGCTTCGTCTACACCCTCAAGGTCTTCGACCTGATCTGGATCATGACCAAGGGCGGGCCCGGCGACTCCTCGACCACCCTCGCCACCTGGTCCTACCGCCTCGGCTTCGGCTCCCTGCTCCCGCAGTTCGGACCGGGCGCAGCCGTGGGAAACATCCTCATCCTGATCGCCCTGGTCTTCGGGCTGCTCTACATCCGCGTCCAGAGGAAACACGTATGACCGCCGCCACCACCCGCCGTCGCAGCACCCGAACCACCGTGATCGGCGTCCTGCTCACCGCGCTGATGCTCTTCCCCGTCTACTGGATGCTCAACGTCTCGCTGACCCCCCAGCAGGACATGCGCAAGAGCCCGCCCGACCTGTTGCCGCTGCATCCCACCTTCGCCGGCTACCAGGCGGTCCTGCGCGACCAGATGCCCTACCTGCTCACCAGTCTCCTCATCGGTCTGGGCACCGTCGCGCTGACGCTGATCCTGGCCGCTCCCGCCGGCTACGCACTGGCCAAGCTGCGGCCCCGGGGTTCGGGGGCGGTCGGCGTCGCGCTGCTGATCGCGCAGATGGTCCCCGGCATCGTGATGGCCATGGGCTTCTACGGGATCTTCCTCAACGCCGGACTGATGAACACGTGGTGGGGTCTGATCGTCGCCGACTCCACCATCGCCGTCCCCTTCGGCGTGATGATCTTCACGGCGTTCATGTCCGGCATCCCCGACGAACTCACCGCCGCCGCCCGCATCGACGGTGCGGGCACGGTGCGTACCTTCCGGTCCGTCATCCTTCCTGTCAGCCGCAATGCCGTGGTCACCGTCTCGCTCTTCAGCTTCCTGTGGGCCTGGTCCGACTTCGTCTTCGCCAACACGCTCGACAGCGGCGGGGACCTGCGGCCGATCACCCTCGGCATCTACCGGTACATCGGCAACAACAACCAGGAGTGGAACGCGATCATGGCCACCGCCGTGGTCGCCTCCGTCCCTGCCGCGTTGCTGCTCGTCCTGGCGCAGCGCTACGTCGCTGCCGGAGTCACCGCCGGGGCCGTCAAGGACTGACCGGCCCGGTCACGTCGTACCACCCACCCCACCCCACCCCGTTCAGCCAGGAGGGCATTCCTTTGAGCACCACTTCGAGAATCCGGACAGCGCCGGCGGCTGCGCTGATCAGTGCGGCCGCGCTCGCCCTTGCGGCGACGCCGCTCGTCGCCGCCCCGGCGCAGGCCGCCCCCACGGCCGCGACCACCCTCGTCGTCAACGCCGACCAGACCCTGCGCAGCGTCACCCATGTCGCCTCGGGCAGCCTCTACGGCCTGGACACCGCGACGGTCCCGGCCGACAGCCTGGTCGAGGCGCTCAAGCCGGACACCTTCGTGCAGATGGCTCCCGGCGGCTCGCAGCTGCCCAACGGCGAGAGCGCGCCGGGCGGCGACGCCCTCGTGGTCGCGGCCGAGGCGGCCAAGGCCGGGGCCAAGGTCGTCGTGCGGATGCCCGACTGGTACCCCGGCTTCCCCTACAAGTGGGTCAGCTGGAGCAACTGGCTGTCCGCCGTGGACACCCAGATCGCCTCGGTGAAGTCCTCCGGCGCGACGGACATCGCCGCCTACGAGCTGTGGAACGAGCCGGACTGGACCTGGGACACCACCAACGCCGGTGCCTTCGACTCCGGTTGGGCCCGCACCTACCGGGAGGTCCGCGCCAAGGACGCGACCACGCCGATCCAGGGCCCCAGCTACTCGGCGTGGAACCAGAGCTGGTTCAGCACCTTCCTCTCCGACGCCAAGGCGAGCGGAACGCTGCCCGACATCGTCAGCTGGCACGAGCTGCAGGGCGCGCAGAACATCGCCGCCGACGTCGCCGCGTACCGCAGCCTGGAGTCGAGCTTGGGCATCAGCCCACGGCCGATTGCCATCGAGGAGTACGGCACCACCAGCGAGGTCGGCGTCCCGGGCGCGATGGTCGGCTACGTCGCGAAGTTCGAGCGGGCGGGCGTCCACGACGCCGAGATGGCCTTCTGGAACCACTACGGCACCCTCGGTGACACCCTCACCGACACCGGTGCCTCGCCCAACGGCTCCTACTGGCTCTACAAGTGGTACGGGGACATGAGCGGCACCATGGCCGTCACCACACCTCCGGCCCAGACCGGGATCGACGGCGTCGCCTCCGTCAACGGGGCGGGCAACCAGATCAGCGTCGCCTTCGGCGGAGGCAGCGGGGCGACGGCCGTCACCGTCAAGGGCCTCGGCGCGCTGGCCGCCTTCGGCAGCACGGTGAACGTCACGTTGGAGTACACCCCGTCCAAGGGCCGCACCGGCGCCGTCTCCGGTCCGCTCACCATCTCCGACTCCACCTACACCGTCTCGGGTGGCTCCATCACGGTGCCGGTGGCGATGAATCCCGCGTACGGATACCACCTGGTGGTCACCCCGGCCGGCAGCACCACGTCCCTGGCCGGCTCGTACCAGATCACGAACGTCAACAGCGGTCTGGCGCTTGACACTCAGAACTCCGGCACGGCGCAGGGCACCCTGGTCGACCAGGTCGCTCCCAGCAGTAGCACCACGCAGACCTGGAACCTCGTCGCGTCCGGCTCGGGCCTCTACAAGATCGTCAGCAAGGCGAGCGGCCTGCTCCTGGGCATCACCAACATGTCCACCGGCGACGGCGGCACCGCACTGATCTGGGGCGACAGCGGCACCGCCGACCACTTGTGGCAGTTGATCCCTGACGGCAGCGGCCACTACAAGATCGCCAACTACAACAGCGGCCTGCTGCTCGGCGTCACCAACATGAGCCCAAGCTCCGGCGCACAGGTCCTGCAGTGGGAGGACAACGGCACCGCCGACCACCTCTGGACGCTGACCGCCCGCTGAACTGGGCCTTCCTGGCCGGGCGGCAGGGGCTGTGCGGGATGATGGCGGTGAACAGTCCGGGCTGAAGACTTGAGGGGTGGCGCAGTGGCGGAAGGCGCGTCCATGGAATCGCGGTCGGCTCGGGTGAGCAAGTCGGATACCGGCGGGGTCGTGGTGCCACCCGACACGGATGCCGCCCCCAGCGCACCCGATGCCGGACCCGCCGTCACCCGGAGTTCCCTGCGCCGGCGGCTGGGCGGAGGCGTGGTCTTCCTCGTCCTCGCTCTGCTGTTCGTACTGCCCTGGTGGACGCTGTTCGGCTTCGGCGTCCACTGGCCGTTCCCGGTCTTCCTGGCGGGCACGGTGCTCTTCTCCGTCTGCCTCGTCTCCTTCCCCTTCCTGATGGTCGCGGGCCATGGGCACCGCCATGTCGACTGGGCGGCGCGCCTCGCCGACACCATGCTCGGGATCATCTGGGTGCTCTTCACCTGGTCGGTGCTGGGCGATCTCGTGCACCTCGTACTGACCACGCTGGGCGCGGGCGGCGTCGACCGGGCGCGCCTCATCGCCGCGGCCGTCGCCGTGGTCGCGACCACGCTGCTGTCCTGGGGTCACTACGAGGCCATGCGCGTGCCCCGGGTGAAGCGCCTGGAGGTCCGCATCCCGCGGCTGGGCGCGGGCTTGGACGGCACGCGGGTCGTGGTGCTGGCCGACACTCACTACGGCCCGATCGACCGGGCAGGCTGGTCGGCGCGTGTGGCCGAGGCGGTCAACGCGCTCGACGCGGACATCGTGGTGCACGCAGGGGACATCGCGGACGGCACCCCCGTTCAGCGCCGGGAGCAGTCAGCTCCGCTGGGGACGATCCGTGCCCGGCTGGCCAAGGTCTACGTCACGGGTAACCACGAGTACTTCAGCCAGGCGCAGGGCTGGCTGGACCGTATGGCGGACCTCGGCTGGGAGCCGCTGCACAACCGTCACCTGGTGCTGCGTCATGGCGGCGACCAGCTCGTCCTGGCGGGTGTCGACGACGTGACCGCGGAATCGTCCGGCCTGGCCGGACACCGAGCGAACCTGCTCGGCGCGCTGGAGGGAACCGACGGGGAGCACCCGGTCCTGCTGGTCGCCCACCAGCCCAAGTACGTCGGACAGGCTGCTGCTGCCGGCATCGACCTGCAGATCTCCGGGCACACTCACGGCGGCCAGATCTGGCCGTTCAACTACCTCGTCCGTATCGACCAGCCGGTCGTCAGCGGCTTGAGCCGGCACGGAGAGCGAACCCAGCTCTACACCAGCCGGGGCACCGGATTCTGGGGCCCGCCGTTTCGAGTCTTCGCGCCGAGCGAGATCTCACTCCTCACCCTCCGGCCGGCGTAGCAACCGCTCCAGGGCGCTCACGGCGGCCACTCCCTGGACCGTCCCGGCGCTCACGTGCTCGCGGGCGAACCTGTGACACGCCCGGTCGGCGCCGGCTGACTACCCGCCAGGTCGCGCGGCGGCCGTAGCCGCGCAACACACAGTGCGGGCAGGCGGACTCGTTCCCGCGTGGAACGGGGAGCTCTCCGCTCTTACCGGGCCCATGCTCCGGCGCGGGCACCTGCTCCTCCAGCAGTTGTCGACGGTTCTCAAAATCGCGACCAAATTTCTCATTATTCCTGGGCGTTATGGCCGGACACTTCGTGATTCTTCAACCCGGCATGGCGATTCACCCAACACTTGGCTCCGCACGGCCTCTTGCCGTGCGTCATGACAATCGGCAAGCTCTGCTCCGTCGCCCACACGGCGGCTGGCGTACAAGCATCCTGATCGTCACTCACGAAGGAGCCAGCATGCGCAAATTCCTGATACGTGCCGTCACCCTCGCGGCCGCGGCAGCCCTCGCCGCCCCCGCCGCGCCGGTCACCGCGGCGGCCGCTCAGGGACTCTCGTTCCGCCCGCTCCACTACAACATCAACGGCTACAACTGGGGCGGCTACGCCGCCACGGGAAGCGGTTTCACCTCGGTCTCGGCGAGTTGGACCGAGGCGAAGGCGACCTGCAACTCCACCAATGACCTCTACGCCCCGTGGGTGGGTATCGACGGCTACGGCAGCTCGACCGTGGAGCAGACCGGGGTGGCGACCGACTGCTCCAGCGGCAGCCCCGTGGACCAGGCCTGGTACGAGATGTACCCGGCGAACCCGGTCTATCTGAGTCTCAGTTCGTACCCGGTGTCGACCGGCGATGTCATCACCGCCTCCGTGACATACACCGGGAACCGCATGTACACCCTGAAGCTGACCAACTCCACCCGAGGCTGGACCTACAGCACGAGCAAGTCCCTGTCCGCGCGACGGGCCAGCGCCGAGGTCATCATCGAGTCGCCGACCGGGGCCTACCCCAACTTCGGCACCCTCAACTTCAGCTCGGCCACCGTCAACGGCAAGTCTCTCGGGTCCTTCGGTCCGGCCGCGCTCGACCCCAGCTCGAACGGCACCTACGAGGCGCGCACCGGCGCGCTCGGCTCCGGTGGCACTAGCTTCGCCGAAACGTTCCTGCACGAGTAGTCGCCCCGCGTTCCGGCAATGGTGAGGGGTGTTGCCCGCCGGCGGGCAACACCCCTCACCGCCGACCCCGCCCCGCCGTCCCCCTGCCCGCCGGCAAAACCGCCCCGGCGCCGTCGCATCGGGCGTTGAGCGTCACTGGCCGGGGAGGTGGTAGCCGTTGAAGTACCACAGCGCGGCGGTGTACCAGAGGGCTCCTACGCTGACGACGAGGAGCCCGCCGGCGAGGGGCAGCGCCCAGCCGGGGAGGCGGCGGCTGTGCACCAGCAGGACCTTCGCGGCGAAGGCGCCGTAGAAGAAGCATCCGGCGATCGCGTGCACCGCGACCCGAGGCGTGGTCAGTTGCACGCCGTAGGCGAGGATGCAGTGCACGGCGACGGGCACGGTGGCGGCGAACAGGAGCAGCCCGACAACGCGGTGCAGCCGCGGCACCGCGCGCGGGACCCGTCGGACCGCAGGCAGGCGCCGGTAGATCCACAGAGCCAGGACCACCTGGAGAGCGGCGAGTGCCAGGACGCCTGTGGCGAGCTGCGCCTTGAGGGCGACGGCGTCGTTGCCGGTGTTCCCGAACAGGCTCCTGGTGTAGTCGGGGGTGTGGTTGCGCCCGAAGGCGAACAGTGCGGTGAAGACCATCCCGGCCAGCACCGCCGCCGCCACGAGCCGGGTGGTGGCCCGGCGGGTGGCAGGCGGCTGGTCGGCCCGGTCGGGGCTCGGTCCTGGAGCGCGATGGGCCACGTGTTGCCTCCCTGGGGCGGGCGGAGCGATCAGCTGTTGTCGATCTTGTTCCCGTTGGGGGCGACGACGTACCAACCTGCGCCGAATGCCTTGGAGCCCTGACCGGTCGTGTCGCCGGGCTTGGCGTCGCCCGTGAAGGTGTAGAGCGGGTGGCCGTGGTAGGTCAGCTGGGTGCTGTGATCGGTGCGCGCACTGGTGCCTACGAGCGACGCGGTGACGCCGCTGCCGGGCTGCGGGGTACCGGTGGCCGTTGCGGGCGGCCAGGCCGAGGCGCACGGTCCGTAGCAGGTGGAGGCCATGGAGGTGTCCTTCTCGAACAGGTACAGGGTGCGCCCCTGCCCGTCGACGAGGATCTTGCCCAGCGGCGTGCTCCGGACGGCGATGGTCGCGCCGGCGGTGGTGCCTGAGGCGCCGGGGGAGGCGGGCGCGGTCGAGGCGGGCGGCGTCGTGGGCGCCGGGGTCGAAGATCCCCCGGTAGAGGGAGTCGAGCTGCTGCAAGCGGTCGCGGTGAACGCGACGGCGGCCAGGATGACGGCCGCGGAGGCGGCGAGCTTCATGGCGGTTGATCCCTTCGTTGCGTCCGGCCACCGTCCGGTGGCCTCAGGGTGCGGGCCCGCACCTGAGCTACGCGCCTACCTGCTCGCTGGTTCAGCCCTCCTGATCTGAGCGCAGCGCGTGGGTGCCGGCTGGGCCCTGCCCAGCTCACAGGGCCGCGTGCGATACTCCGAACGATGGACGGCTACGGGCTTCGGATCCTGCGCGCGGTGGTGTTCGCCGCGGTGTCCGTGCTGCTGTCCGCCGGTGCCCGACTGCTGGTGACCGGGCAGCCGTTGCCGCTCGACCTGGTGTTGGTCGCGTTCACGATCACGCTGGGTGCGGCGCTGATGCTCGGCGCCGCCGAGCGCAGGTACTGGGCCATCGCTGCCGTGTTGGTTCCGCTCCAGGTCGCCATGAACGCTCTGTTCAACGCCGGTCAGCAGAGCTGCCCGCCGGGCCCCGGCGTCAGCGGTGGGCTGGGTGGCTGGCCGGGTGTGCTGGCCTGTGGCGGGGGATCGGTGCGGCCCGGCTTGCTGGGCATGGCGTCCGAGACGCCTCGAGCGCTGGTGTCGTTGACCGGTGGGCAGCTCGGGCTGCTGCTGGCGGTGCACCTGGTGCTCGCGCTGGTCGCCGCGTGGTGGCTGCGTCGTGGTGAAGCCGCGGTCTTCGCTGTGCTGCGCGCCATCGCCGTGACGACCTGGCCCGGCATCGCCGCGCTGCTGGTCTGGCTCTGCGCCCCCTTCGCCCTGCCCGAGGCCCCCCGCTGGCCGATTCCGCCGGCCGACGTTCCTCCTTTCGGCTCGCAGGACGCGCTGCTCAGCGCCGTCTCCCGGCGCGGCCCGCCGGCTCTCGCCCTGGCCTGAGCCCCTTCTTCCTCCTCCCCGCGTGCCACGCGCGGACAGGCTGTTTCTCTGTGCTGCTCAGGCCCCGCCTCATCCCCCTTTCTTTGCATTTCTTCCTGCCTGAGGACAGTCATGAGCGAGAACCACGACGTACCCACCCAGCGGGCGCGGGCCTCGGCCCGAGAGCGCCTGGCACAGGAGCGCGCAGCGCAGCAGCAGAAGCAGGCCAAGCTCCGCCGGATCGGCATCGGCGCCGCGGTCGCGGCCGTCGTGGTAGCGGGCGCGGTCATAGCGGTCGTCGTCACCAACGGCGGCAGCAGCCCCGGCGCGAGCCAGTCGCTGGTGGTCCCGGTGAACGCCACCGGCCAGAACGGCACGGTGATCGTCTACGGGAACCCGAACGCGAAGCACACCCTCGACATCTGGGAGGACTTCCGCTGCCCGATCTGCGACAAGCTGGAGAAGGCCGAAGGCACCACGATCGCGCAGCTCGCCGACAACGGCACCTACAAGATCCAGTACCACATGGCCACGTTCCTGGACGACAACCTCGGTGGCACCGGCTCGATGGACGCCCTCCAGGTCGCCGGGGCCGCGTTGAACGAGAGCACGGCGAAGTTCAAGGCCTTCCACGACGTCCTGTACGCCAATCAGCCCGACGAGCAGACCGACGGCTTCGGCAACCTCAACAGGCTGCTGAACCTGGCGGGCAAGGTCCCCGGCCTGGTGACGCCGCAGTTCACCAAGGCCGTGCAGAACCGCGTCTACGCGCCGTGGGCGGCGAAGGTATCGGCCGCGTTCAACAGCAGCGGCATCCAGGGCACCCCCACCCTCAAGCTCGACGGGAAGCAGCTCAACGTCTTCGACAGCCAGGGCAATCCGATCACTCCCGCCCAGTACTCCGCGCTGGTCCGGCAGACCACCGGTGCCAAGTAGTCCACCGGACTGGACGGGAGAGTTCATGATGAGCGCTTCGACGACACCGGTTCCGGCTCAGCAGGCCGGCCCGGACGAGGGTTCCCCTCGTCCCGCCGGGATCCCCGCGGGCCGGGCCTTGGCCTGGTTCGTTGCGACGGCGACTCTGCCACGGAGACGTGAACGGACGCTACCGGCCCCGGATGCCGCTGCCGCGCGGGAGTCTCAGCAGTTGCGCAGCTCCGGGCTCTGGCGGAGCAGTTGGGAGCGCAGTGAGGTGAACTCCAGGTAGGCGGCGTCCTGCTCGGTTCCGGGTCGGAAAGCGGCGACGCGGTGGCAGTTCATGAACGCGAGGGTCACGCCGAAGTGGCGCTCGAGGCTGCCGCGGATCGAGTTGCTGGCCAGCGCGCGCAGCAGTTGGCCGCGCTCGGCGTCGGTGGGCGGGGTGTTGTCGTCGACGAAGGGCGCGTCGGTGAGCGGGAGCCGTCCGGCCAGCCCTTCGACGGTCTTGTAGGCGTAGGGGAGCGAATCGCGGACCGTGGCGACGAATTCGGCCTCGTTCACCGGACCGCGTTCGGCCTGGGCGAGCAGTTCGGGGGAGACGTCGAGAGACATGCAGTGCTCCTGGAATGAATGAGGGCAGCCTGGAGATCCAGACGAACATGAAAACCGTTACGCATAGAGACTCTCCGTCTACGCAGCGTGTCGTCAAGTCCCCCGAGCGGATGGGGCGGGCGCCGCAAGTCAAGATTTGGCAATGGTTTTCATCTCGCCCCCGTTCGAGCTAGTGATGAAAACCGTTTCCATCTAGCGTGGTGAATGTCAGCGGATCACCCACGTCCTTTGGAGCTCCTGCCATGCGCGCGCCCGCCTCGCCCCATACGCTCAACCGCCGCCCCGCCAGACTGGTCCTCCGTGCGGCCGCGGTCGCGCTGGTCGCGACCGTCAGTGCCTGCTCGACCTCTTCCTCGTCCGGCTCGACGTCCGGCGCGACCGCCTCGGGTGCCGCAGCGGGGGGCAAGGTGATCCAGGTAGCGGCAGCGGAGAACTTCTGGGGCAGCATCGCGACCCAGCTCGGCGGCGACCACGTCCACGTGACCAGCATCATCACCAACCCGAACACCGACCCGCACTCCTACGAGCCAGCCGCCGCTGACGCGCGCACGGTGACCACCGCGCAGTACGTGATCGTCAACGGCATCGGCTACGACGCCTGGGCGGACAAGCTGCTGGCGACCAACCCGGGCAGCGGCCGCACCGAGCTGAAGGTCGGTGACCTGGTCGGCATACAGCCCGGCGGGAACCCGCACCGCTGGTACTCGCCCGCCAACGTGCACCAGATGATCGAGCGGATCACCGCCGACTACAAGAAGATCGACCCGGCCGACGCCGCCTTCTTCGACCAGCAGAAGCAGACCTTCGAGACGCAGACGCTCGCTCAGTACAACCAGCTCATCAGCGACATCAAGGCGAAGTACGCCGGGACCCCGATCGGTGCCTCGGAGTCGATCGTGACCCCGCTCGCCGACGGTCTGGGGCTGAAGATGCTGACCCCGGGGACGTTCCTCACGGCGATGAGTGAGGGCACCGACCCGACCGCCGCCGACAAGTCCCTGATCGACCAGCAGATCAAGGGCAAGCAGATCAAGGTCTACGTCTACAACAGCCAGAACTCCACCCCCGACGTCGTTGCCCAGGTGAAGCTGGCCAAGTCCGAGGGCATTCCGGTGGCCACCGTCACCGAGACCCTCACCCCGGCGAGCGCCACCTTCGAGCAGTGGCAGACCACCGAGCTGCAGGGCATCGAGCAGGCCCTCCATCAGGCCACCGGGAAGTGATGGCATGAACCCGATCGCACAGGCAGGGCAGCCGCGCAAGGCCGCAGCCGACACCGCCGTCGAGGCCACACCGGGCAGAGCGCCGAGCACGGCGCGCCCCGGGGCCGAGCCGGTGCTGTGCCTGTGCGGCGCGGCGGCGCAGGTCGGCGGGCGGACGCTGTGGTCCGGCGTGGACCTGGAGGTCCAGGCCGGGGATTTCGTCGCCGTGCTGGGGCAGAACGGGGTCGGCAAGTCGACGCTGGTGAGGGTGTTGCTCGGGGTGGTCCCCGCTGCGGCGGGCGAGATAAGGGTGCTCGGACAGCGTCCCGGCGAGGCGTGCAGCCGCGTCGGCTACCTGTCGCAGCGACGCAGCTTCGACGCGGGGCTCGTGAGGATGCCGTGACCACCACCGAACACGCACCCGCCGCACCCGCTGGTTCCGACGGGGAACTGGCCTCGCTCGGTCGGCCCACCCAGCAGCGCACCACCGTCCTGCGGGCGTTGATCGCCACCGAAGGCTTCGTCAGCGCCCAGGTCCTGCACGCCCACCTGATAACCGCCGGAACCCGGGTCGGCCTGAGCACCATCTACCGCACCCTGACCGGCCTCGCCGACGCGGGCCGTGCGGATGTCATGCGCGACCCGGAGGGCGAGCGGATCTTCCGCTACCGCCCCGGCGCCGACCACCGGCACTTCCTGCTCTGCCGGGCTTGCGGGAAGAGCATCCCCGTCGACTCGGCCCTGGTCGAGCGCTGGGCCGACACCATCGGCTCCCGCAGCGGCTTCACGCACGTCGCGCACAACCGTCGAACTGACCGGGCTGTGCGCCGACTGCAGCGTGGTGGCCGACGCGAGCTGACGCAGCTTCGGCACCAGCACCACCTCCCTCCTTCTCCTCGCCTGCCCATCGCGAAGGGACAGCCCTGTCATGCCCACACCCGCCCTGCCCGGACGGGCCTCACCACAGACCACAGCCCGGCTGACTGCCATGAAGGCACAGGCTCGCCGGCAGCTCGGCCTCGACGAGCAGGACATCGTCGTCATCCGGCAACTCGACTGCAGCGAACCGGGATGCCCGCCGGTCGAGACCGTCGTCGCGGTTCTCGCCGTGGACAGCACATCCCGCCGCTGGGCCCTGCACCACCCCGTCGCGGACATCACGCCGGACCTGCTCGCCGAGGCGCTCGCCGCGCCCCCGACCATCTGAGGACAGAGAGATGACCACCGAAACGACCGTCCACGAGACCGCCCTCGCCGACCCGGAGGACACCCGGGTCCCGGTCACCGTGCTGACCGGCTTCCTCGGCTCCGGCAAGACCACGCTGCTCAACCGCATCCTCACCGAGCAGCACGGCCTGCGGATCGCCGTCATCGAGAACGAGTTCGGCGAAGTCGGCGTCGACGACGCCCTCGTCCTGGACGCCCAGGAAGAGATCTTCGAGATGAATAACGGCTGCATCTGCTGCACCGTGCGCGGCGATCTGATCCGCATCCTTGGCGCGCTGATGCGGCGCCGCGAGCGCTTCGACCGCATCGTCATCGAGACCACGGGACTTGCCGATCCGGCCCCGGTCGCGCAGACCTTCTTCATGGACGACGAGATCGCCTCCCAGCTGCGTCTGGACGCCATCGTCACGCTCGTCGACGCAGCCCACATCCTCACCCACCTCGACGAGGTCAAGCCCGAGGGCGTGGAGAACGAGGCCCTCGAGCAGATCGCGTTCGCCGACAAGATCGTGCTCAACAAGACCGATCTGGTCGACCATCAGGCCCTGGCCGAGGTGATCGCCCGGATCCGCGCGGTCAACGCGCTTGCCGAGATCCTGCCCGCCCAGCAGGCCGAGGTCGACCTGCCCAAGGTGCTGGACGTGCACGCCTTCGACCTCGACCGCGTGCTGGAGACGGACCCGCAGTTCCTCACCGACACCGAACACCAGCACGACACCACTGTCACCTCGGTCGGCATCGACCTCGAAGGCGAAGTCGACGAGGACCGCCTCAACACCTGGCTCGGCACCCTGCTGCGCACCAAGGGCGCGGACATCTTCCGCTCCAAGGGCATCCTCGCCGTCGCCGGGTCAGAGCGGCAGTACGTCTTCCAGGGCGTCCACATGCTCCTCGAAGGCGAGAACGGCCGCCAGTGGGAGCTCGGCGAACCGCGCCGCAACCGGCTGGTCTTCATCGGCCGCAACCTGGACCGCGACGCCCTCAACCAGGGCTTCGCCGCCTGCCTCGCCGCCACCGTGGCGGTGACGGCATGACCGCGACGGCTCACGCCCTGGAGATCGACACCCTGTGGGAGACGGCGGTCGACGACGCGCCCATCGCCGTCCACGCCGCTGCCGGACTCGTCGCCGTCGCGGGCGCGGACGGCACCTGCTGGGTCCTCGACACGACGACCGGCGATCTGGTCGCCACGGTCACCCTGCCCGGCGGCCTGCTCGCGGCCCAACTCTCCCCGAGCGGAACGCACCTGGCCCTCGCCGGACCGTTCGGGCACGCGATCTGGCGCCGTGCGGACAACTCCACGCACATCATCAAGACCGAGGCGTGGTCCAGCGCCGTGTGCTGGGCCGGCCCCGACAAGGTCGCCGTCGCCTCCGGCCGCCGCGTCCTGGTCCTGGACCCCGACTGCCGAGAGCTGTGGGCCACCGAGCCCGCGCCCAGCACCGTCACCGACCTGGCCTGGCACCGCGAAGGCCGCCGCCTGGCCACCACCGCCTACAACGGCGTCCGCTGCTACGAACGGCACTCCGCCAGGCCCGTCGCCGAGTACCCCTACCTCGGCTCCCACCTGGCGCTGGCCATCGCCCCGACCGGGCGGTGGATCTGCAGCGGCAACCAGGACGCCTCCATCCACATCTGGCGCACCCGCGACGGCGGCGACCTGACCATGCACGGCTACCCCGAGAAGATCGCCCGCCTCGCCTTCGACGGCACCGGCTACTGGCTCGCCTCCGACGGGGCCCCCGACATCACCGTCTGGGACTTCTCCGGCAAGGGACCGGAAGGCACCCGCCCCCGCACCCTGTGCGCCCACGAGACCATCACCGCTCTCGCCTGGCGCCCCGGCGGCTCCGGCATCCTCGCGAGCGCCGGAGCCGAAGGTACCCTCGCCCTCTGGCGCGCCACCACCGGCCGCCCCGGCGCGCAGCTGAAGCCCGCGCACGAGCGGGAGTTGGACCAACCCGTCACGGCCCTGGCCTGGGCCGGCCCGGAGTTGCTCATCCACGCCGACTGGGAAGGCCGCGTCCAGGCATGCCGCCTCCCGATCACCCTGCCCCGATGAGCGGCGCCGCCACCGGCCCGGTGACCGTCCGCAGTCCGGGACTGCCGTGCACGCTGATCGTCTGCCGGGGCTGCTGCTGCGGAACCCTGGGCAAACAGCGGCCTGGAACGGACGCGCCGGGCCAACTCGACCGGCTGCGCGCCGCAGCCGCCGCCTCCGGCGGCCGCCTCGCAGTGCGGACCAGCGAGTGTCTGGGACCTTGCCGTCAGGCCGATGTGATCGTGGTCCAGCCCTCCAGTCGCGGACGCGCCCGGGGCGGACGTCCGGCCTGGGTCGGCTGGGCCGCGAGCGCCGACTGCACCGACGACCTCCTCGCCTGGACCGCCGTCGGCGGCCCCGGCCTCGCGCCGCCTCCGCCCGCACTGGAACTCCAGTTGATCCACGCGCCCTACCGCGCCCGCAGGCGGGCCGCCCGCATGGCCGCCGGTGCACGTCAGTAGGCGCGACGAGGCAGCATGTCACTCGGTAGCGGTGGCCTGCGGCTCGTTCGCGTGCTTGATCGCGTCCAGCACGATGTGAGCGATGTGCTCGTCGCACAGGGCGTAGACGACCTCGCGGGCCTGGCGATGGGCGGTGACGATGCCCGAAGCGCGCAGCAGGCGCAGGTGTTGGGAGACCAGCGGCTGGCTCACGCCGAGCGCGTCGACAAGCTCGCCGACGCGGCGGTTGCCCGTGGCGAGCTCGCGGACGATTCCCAGCCTGACCGGGGCCGCCAGGGAACGCAGCAGCTCGCTGGCGGCCTGCAGATCCGGATGCGGGTCAGGGGGAAGGGGCCGGGTTGCCATATGCATACCTTAGGACATGGGAATGGAACCCATTCCCGCCCGGCCGGCCTGCCCCGATCCGGCACCTGGGTCTCAGCACCTGTGTGTCAGTGGTCGTCCCAGTGGCCCTCGTGGCCGGCGTGGCGGTGGCCGTCGTGCACGTAGTCGACGTGGTCCTCGTGGGGGACGGCCACGTGGCCGCAGCCCTCGCCGTGCTGGTGGGCGTGGTCCGCGTGGGCGACGTGCCCCGACGCGGCGCACTCGTCGACGTGGCCCTCGTGGGCGCGGTGCAGGTGGTTGTCGTGCGCGTAATCGACGTGGTCGCCGTGCGGGACCGCAACGTGGCCGCACCCCTCGCCGTGGACGTGCGGGTGGTCGGTGTGGGTGGCGTGGAGCGTCGGTGCAGACATCTGGATCCCTCTCGGACGGAACGGCGTCGTTCGACCTGGTGTGCCCACGGGCGCGCGTACGCGTCCGGCCGGAAAGCCCCGGGCGGCGCGTATCATGACGTCATCATATAGCGATGTCTGCATGTATCAAGCGACGCCCGGGAGGCGCACCGCGCAGCGCTCAGCGCTTCGGTGCGCCTCCCGATCCGGATGGCGTCAGCGGTTGCCCGTCGGGTGATTGCCGTAGCGCTGACGGAAGCGCTCGACGCGGCCGGCCGTGTCCATGACGCGGGCGTTGCCGGTATAGAAGGGGTGGCTGGCGGAGGAGATCTCCACGTCGATGACGGGGTAGGTGTTGCCGTCCTCCCATTCGACGGTCTTGTCGCTGGTGGCGGTGGACCGGGTCAGGAAGGCGGTGTCGCCGACCTTGTCGCGGAAGACGACGGGTCGGTAGGTGGGGTGGATGCCGGGCTTCATGCCTGGATTCTCCTTGCGGTTCGGAGGGTGGATCGGGTGCTCAGCGCGCTTCGCGAAGGTCGGCCGTCCGGCTCGTGGGCTGAGTGGCCATCATAGTGAAATGGAAGTCGTTTTCATCCAGTGTACTGTCAGGAACGCCCGCCGGAGACGTGGCATTCCCGCCTGCCCGCCCCCGCCCGGCCTTCTTGGCGGTGTCCGCCCAGACTTCTCGCCCGCGTGTCCGAGGGGCAAGCCGCGCGGCCAGGTCGCGGTGGTGTCGGAGACGGCCTGCTGGAGCAGGGGGCGGTGCCGTTCGAAGAAGTCGGGGGCTGAGGACACGCTCTGAAGCGTGCTTCATCCCTTGACAGGCAGCTCGGATGCTTGATTAGTTGGCGGTGCTGCAACTAACCGAATGTTCGGTCGGTACTCAGGGCAGGTTCCCGAATGGAAGACAAACACCAGGTCAGCGGGCATGAGCCGAGTCCGACAGAGCGTATGTTCGCCGCCGACAAGGCCTCGCAGAGCCTCGGCATCGAGCTCTTGGACGCAGGCGACGGCACCGCACGGCTGCGCATGACGATCACCCCCGCCATGGTCAACGGCCACGGCATCGCCCACGGGGGCTACCTCTTCCTGCTCGCGGACACCGCCTTCGCCTGTGCCTGCAACTCCTCCGGCCCCGTCACCGTGGCGGCCGGAGCGGACATCAGCTTCGTCGCCTCCGCACACGAGGGCGACGTGCTCATCGCCACCGCCCACGAGCGCACCCGCTACGGCCGCAGCGGCATCTACGACGTGACCGTGCAGCGCGGCAGTGACGTCATCGCGGAATTCCGCGGTCGCAGCCGCGCCCTCAGAGGCATCAAGGAGAGACCATGAGCGTCGAGCCGACCACCCCGGCCCTCGCACCCCACCTGGGAGAACCGCTGCCCGCCGACCTGCTCGACGGCGGAGAGCTTCTCGACCGCGACGAGCTGCGCGAGCTCCAACTCACACGTCTGCAGTGGACGCTGCGTCACGCGTACGACAACGTCGAGCTGTACCGCCGCAAGTTCGACGCGGCCGGGGTCACTCCTGACGACTGCCGCAGCCTGGACGACCTGGCCCGATACCCGTTCACCACCAAGGCCGATCTGCGTGACACCTATCCGTTCGGCATGTTCGCCGTGCCGATGGACCAGGTGCGGCGCATCCACGCGTCCAGCGGGACGACGGGGAAGCCCACCGTCGTCGGCTACACCGAGGACGACCTGAGCATGTGGGCCGACGTCGTCGCCCGCTCGATCCGGGCGGCGGGCGGACGGCCGGGGCACAAGGTGCACATCTCCTACGGGTACGGCCTCTTCACCGGCGGGCTCGGCGCGCACTACGGCGCGGAGCGCGCGGGCTGCACGGTGATCCCGGCGTCCGGCGGGATGACGGCGCGCCAGGTGCAGATCATTCAGGACTTCCGGCCCGAGATCATCATGGTGACGCCGTCCTACATGCTGACGCTCCTGGACGAGTTCGAGCGCCAGGGCATCGACCCGCGCAGCACCTCCCTCCGGGTCGGCATCTTCGGGGCGGAGCCGTGGACGGAGGCGATGCGCAGCGAGATCGAGGAACGCCTCGACATCCACGCCGTCGACATCTACGGCCTCTCCGAGGTGATCGGCCCCGGCGTGGCCCAGGAGTGCGTGGAGACCAAGGACGGGCTGCACATCTGGGAGGACCACTTCTACCCCGAGGTCATCGACCCGGTCACCGACGAGCTCCTGCCCCAGGGCGAGAGCGGCGAGCTGGTCTTCACCTCGCTGACCAAGCAGGCGCTGCCGATCATCCGCTACCGCACCCGCGACCTGACCCGACTGCTTCCCGGCACCGCACGCCCCGCCTTCCGCCGCATGGAGAAGGTGACCGGACGCAGCGACGACATGATCATCCTGCGCGGCGTCAACGTCTTCCCGACCCAGATCGAGGAGATCGTGCTGCGCACCCCCGGCGTGGCACCGCACTTCCAGGTCCAGATCACCCAGCGCGGCCGGATGGACCACATGTCCGTCGCGGTCGAAGCCCGCCCGGGAGCCGCCCCCGAGCAGCGCGCCGCCGCGGCCGCCGCGATCGCCAAGGGCGTCAAGGACGGCGTCGGCGTCTCGGTGGAGGTGACGGTGGTGGAACCGGACACCATCGAGCGCTCGGTCGGCAAGATCCGCCGCGTCCGCGACCTGCGCGCGACCTGAGCGGGCCGGCGCGCCCCGGGCCGGCGAAGGCCCGGGTTGCGCGAGGTCATGCTGGGCACCGGACGCGGCCCCGAGCGGCAGGCGCAGATGTACCAGCGTGTCAGGCAGGCCAGGCGCGATCCAGGCAGGCCCGCAAGGGCTGATCCACCCTTGAAAGCCGACTGACACAGGCTCGTCAGTGCGACACGATGTCCGTTTGTCGTACTGGCGAGTGAAAGGCAGTCAGCATGCCGCACCCTGCACCGCGACCGATTCCCGAGTCGACCGACCTGCTCACCGCGGAACTGGTGGTGGACATGGCCGCCCCCGTGGCGTCGGCCATCTCGCCGGACGGTCGCCTGGTTGCCTACGCTGTGGTCGCGAACAGTGGAAGGGACGGACGTCCGCACAGCTCTGTCTGGGTCGCCGCCGCCGATGGCAGCGCAGCCCCGCGCAGGCTGACCGACGGCACGGCCCGCGACGCCGCCCCGAAGTGGGCGCCGGACTCGGCTTTTCTGCTTTTCACCTCCGATCGCGAGGAGCGGGGCGCCGCTCAACTCCAGCGGATCCTTCTGGACGGCAGCGAGGACATCGCCAAGGCAGAGTCCCTGACCAGGTGGCGCGGGGGCATCTGCGACTACTACCCGCTCGCCGACGGCCGCACCGTCGCGCTGCTCGCCGAGGACGAGCCCACCGCGGAGGACGAACGCCGGGAGGCCGACGGTGACGACGCGAAGGTCTGGGGCCGGCACCTCCCGGTCACCCGGCTGCGTCTGCTTGACCTGGCGACCGGCGTGGTCCGCACCGTGGGCGGCCTTGGAGACCGCCATGTGGTGGAGCTGACCCAGCGTCCGGACGGCGGCCCGCTGGCCGTGCTGAGCTGGGCCACCCCCGAGCTCGACCCCGGCGTCACGACGGCAGGACTGCATCTGGTCGCCCCGGAGACGGGAGCCGTCCAGGACCTGGGCCCAGTCGGATTCGAGGCCCAGTCCCCGGCCTGGTGGAATCACGGCGGTGAATGGCATCTGGCCCACCTGGCGGTGACCCCAGGGCACTTGGTAGGCGCGCTCGCCGTGATCGACACCGTCCCGCCGGCGACCGGCCCGGCCGTCGAACAGTGCAATCTCACGGTCGGCATGTCCGCCTGCCCCACCGAGCTGGTGCCGGTCGCCGACGGGCCGCCGCTGGCGCTGTTCGCCGACGGGCTGGATACCGCGCTGTACCGGCTCGATCCGCAGTCGCTGCGGTTCCACCGATTGTCCTGCGCGCCCGGCACGCTCGCCGGGCTGACTGCGAGTCACTCCGGGGAGACCCTCGCTGTGCTGATGAGCACCGCGCGCGAGCCCAGGAACGTCCACGCGGGACCCACGGGCGGGCCACTGCTCCGGCTCAGCGACACCAGTCCCGAACTGCGCAGGATCCGCTGGGGTGTCCAGGAACGGCTCAGTTACCAGGCCTCCGACGGACTCCAGCTGGACGGCCTGCTGATCCTGCCTGTCGGCCGGACTCGGGACGAGGGTCCGTTCCCGCTCGTCACCATGGTCCACGGCGGCCCTTACTTCCGCCATGCCGACGAGTTCACGCTCACTGTGGTCGACTGCGGCCAGTGGCTGGCGACCGCCGGATACGCGGTCTTCCTGGCCAATCCCCGGGGCGGGTCGGGCCACGGCCATGAATTCGCCGCCGTGGTGGCGGGCGCGGTGGGCGGCGACGAGTGGACCGACATCCTCGCCGGGATCGACCTGCTGGTCGCCGAGGGAGTCGCCGATCCCGAACGCTTGGGCATCTCCGGCTGGAGCCACGGCGGTTTCATGGCGGCCTGGGCCATCGGCCAAACCGAGCGGTTCAAGGCCGCCATGATGGGCGCCGGCATCAGCGACTGGGGCATGCAGGCCGGGACCGGCGAGTGGGGAATCATGGACGCGGCGCTCGGCGGCAGCACCGGCTGGAACGGGCCGGGACCGCACATCCACGACCGGAACAGCCCGATTTCCTACGTGTCCCGCGTCCGCACCCCCGTCCTGATCCTGCACGGCGAGGAGGACACCAACGTCCCACTCGGCCAGGCGGTCCACTTTCATCGCGCACTGCGCCACTTCGGCGTCGAGCACGAGTTCGTCGTCTACCCCCGAGAGGGCCACGGGCTTCACGAGCGCGCCCATCAACTCGACGCCCTTCGGCGTGTCCGCGCCTGGTATGACCGCTGGCTGTAGGCCCGTACAGGGTGGGCATTGAGTCGTTGCAGAGGTCGTCCGGGAACTGGTGCGACTCGTACCTACTTGTCGCCTCCGTTTCGTTCTCGATCGGGCCGCCGCCCTTCCGGGGAGCCGGTCATCGGCTCGACCGGCTTTGGCTCGGCGCGCCGGCCGGGGCTGGGGTCGGGTTGGTCTCGGGCGAGCGTTGGCGGGCGAGAGCGAGGCTGGTCATAGCCGTGATCGCCATCGCGGTGACGCCGACCAGCGCTGCCGTGGTGTAGGCGCCGTCGTTCGGGAAGAGATGGCCGGTGTCGGTGCCGACGGCCAGGACCAGGCCGCCTATGGCGCTGCCCAGGGAGTACCCGACGCTACGGACGACGTAGTTGAAGCTCATGGCGCTCGACGTCTCGCTCTTGGGGGTGACGGCCAGAATGACGCCGGGCATGGCGGCCGAGAAGCTGCCGACACCGAAGCCCAGCACGCCTATTGCTACGAACAGTTCGGCCAGGTTCGACCGGGCCGCCGCAAAGAGGACGAACCCACCCCCGACGACGACGGCGCTGCCGGCCAAGAGCAAGGGGGCGTCGATCCGTTCGCGAACCCGAGGCGTCAGCTTGCCGGCGACGAACCCCAGCACAGAGAACGGGACAAGGACCAGCCCGGCCACGAAGGTGGTCAGCCCGAAGCCGTAGCCGGCGCTGTGCGGCGTCTGCGCGTACCTGGTGATGAGCGTGAGTAGGAGGTACATGCCGATCCCGCCGACGAACATGGCGATATTCGCCCCGGCGACCGCCGGGTGCCGTACCGCCCGGACATCGACGAGGGGCGTCTTACTGCGCAGCTCGGAGGCGGTCCAGGCGCAGAGCAGGAGCACGGCAACGATGGCAAGGACCACCGCCACGGCAAGGTGACGGCTCCATAGACTCGTCTCGCTTGCGAGGAACAGGACGAGGAACAGTCCACCCGCCAGGACGAGCGCGCCCGCCAGGTTCACCTGAGCGGAGCGGCCTTCGGGAGCTACGGGCACGGAGCGCCACGCGGCCAGGAAGGCGATAGCGGTGACGAACAGACCGAGGCCGTAGGCGGCCCGCACCCCGCCGAACTCGGTGAGCAGCCCGGCGAGCGGGTAGCCGACGCCGGCCCCGATGATCGAGACCACCGAGATCAGGGCGATCGTGGCCGCGCTGCGCCCCTCGGGAAGATGGTCACGCGCCACGCCCATCATCAGCGCCGTCAGACCGAGCCCGACGCCTTGGGCCGCCCTACCGACAAGGAGCCACGCGAACGGCAGCGGTAGCACGGTGAGCGCACTGCCGGCGACGACGATCGCCAGCGTGGCGAGAATCGCGGCTCGTCGGTGTGGGCCGGCTCCGAGCCGGCCGAGGACGGGCGTAGCGACGGCGCCGCTCAGCAGCGCGATGGTCAGCGTCCACTGCGCGCTGTCGAGTGAGACGTGGAACGTGGTCGCCACGCTGGTGATGAGCGGCGTCCCGAGGCTGCCGACTGCCGCCACGACCAGGGCGATGAACATCAGGGAGGGGACCAGCAGCCGCGCCTCGGAGCGCTCCTGGGTAGTGCTCATCGGTTGGTCCCGGTCGTGATGTGGCCGGACAGAAGCGTCCACCCGAAGCCTCCGTCGGAGTTTGCGGTGGCCTCGCCGAGTGACCTTACTGTCACTGCTTCGGCCCTCCTCGATCTTGGATTTCGAGCGCTGCCAGATGTTGCAGCGCCGGAAGGGCCGCCACCAAGGCCTCGACCTCGTCGTCAGTGAGTTCGTCGATCAACCGCTCAAACGCATGGACGCCCGCCTGGCGCCGCGCCCGGACGTAAGACGCGCCGGCCTCGGTCAGACACACCAGCGTGACCCGCTTGTCGGACGTGTCGCCTCTCCGCTCGACCATCCCGGATTCCTCCATCACCCGAACCAGGACGGTCATCGCGGGCTGGGTGACACCTTCAACCGCGGCCAAGTCGGTGATCCGTCGTGGGCCGGTCCTGTCGAGGGTGGCCAGGGTTGCCGCGGACGTGAGGCTCAGGTCACGTGGAAGACGCCTCACCGCCCTGGTAGCCAGTCCGTACAGGGCTGACCCGATAGCAGTGGAAGCGCCCCGAGTGGCGTCTTGACGGCTCATGCGTGAAGCATACCACTTTTATATACATGCTTTATGTATCTCTCAGCCTGGACTCTCGGCAGCGTCTGGGACGGCACCGACCTGGCCGCCGACTTCACCACTCGGCTTCTTCCGCGTCGAGGACGGGCTGATCGTCGAGCACTGGGAATCGGTCGACTGGGTGAGGGCGTATCAGGCATTCGGGTTGCTTCCCGATGACCTCAGGGACATCTGAGGAATCACTGACGAGAGACAACCGATCCCCCGTCAATCCACGTCATTCCACGTCAACGGAGAGGAAGGCCGGAGATGACCACCGCAATCGTAGGCGTCGGCAATATCGGGGGCGCCGTCGCCAGGCACCTGGTCGCCGGCGGCGAGAACGTCGTCCTGGCAGGCAAGAGCACGCCCCGCGCGAAGGAGCTCGCGGACGAACTCGGACCGCTCGCACAGGCCGCCTCCGCGCAGGACGCGATCGCCCAGGCCGACACCGTCGTACTCGCCATCTGGCTCGACGCGATGCGGGAGCTGATCCCGCAGGTCGCGCCGCTCCTCGCGGGCAAGGTCGTGATCGATCCGTCGAACCCGATCGCGTTCGACGCCCAGGGCCAGGTCGTGCGGTCGTTGCCGGACGGACAGTCGGCCGGGTCGGTCGCCGCCGCCCTGCTGCCCGCGGACGCCCACTACGTCAAGGCGTTCGGCACCCTGGCTGCGGAGGCGCTCGCCGCGAACGCGAACCGCACGCCGCAACCGGCAGCGCTGTTCTACGCCACCGACGACGAGCGCGCCGCAGCGACGGCGGAACGGCTGATCCGCGCGGCGGGCTTCGACCCCGTGAAGGCCGGTGGCCTGGCCGACGCCGGGCGCATCGAGGCCCCGGGCGGCGACCTGCACCAGTTCGGGTTCAACGGCGAAGTCGTCACGGCTGACCAGGCACGGGCAGCCATCGACGCCCACCAGTGACGATCCCCTCGTCCTGGGCACTTGCGCTCGCATCGCATCGCTTCGCCGGGCCGCGGACGCGATGCGAGCGGCCCCCGGTTGTCAGTACCGGGTTCCGGCACCAACAGTGCCAGCAGGTTCACCGTCGCCGGCACGCAGAAGTAGACGAGCAGGAAGCACGAGGCGACGCTGGGGAGCTTGGCGTCCACGGCGGGTTGCTTGCGAGCGGGGCCATCGTCGACACGTGGCGCGAGGTGTCGGAGATCTGGGAGTTCGCCCACGCCGCCACGACACAGTCGAACGCATCCGGTGGTGCGGTGGCCGAGACGAGGACGCCTCGCTCGCGGACGGTGAGTCACCTGTCGTCACGCTGGGCCTCCCTGGCCGCTGAGTGGGGCCGGCGCTCCTGAGCCGGCGAAGCCTGCCCCGGGACGTCGCGTGACCTGGGCAGCGCGAACAGGTGACCGTCCACCGTGATCAACCGGCTCGGCCGGTCGGGGTGCGTTCTCCGACGAGGGGCGTTCTCATGGTGATATGGAGCCGCATCCGGCTGTCGCCTACACCAACGAACTCCTGGCCATGACGAACGACCTGGATCAGGCCACGGCCTCGGATTTCGTCCTGCGCGTCTTCGACGGCGGCGCCTACGAGGGCAGACGGACCGCCCTCCTCGCCGCCGCGGCCGACGAGAACGAGAAGGACGCCCAGATCCGCAGACTCGCCGAGCGCCTGCAGGCCCTGGGTGAGGATCCCGCTGCCATCGCGAGGACCATGCGCGGGACCGATTGATCGGTCGAAGGAACCCAGACCCGCGAGGCAAGGTCCAAGCGGCCTTCCAGGGCCACCAGGCCGAACTGATCACCACCAACCTGTCCACCGAGGACGAGGCCCGACTCCGCGAAGCACTCTCCGAAGACTGATCCGGCACCGGCACCGACGCATCGGAGCACCTGATGGACCGCTACCCGCCCATTGCCGACCACGGCCTGGTGGGGGACCTGCAAACGGTCGCCCTGATCTCCTCCCAGGGTGTGCTCGACTGGTTCGCCGCCCCCCGATTCGACTCGCCCAGCATCTTCGCAGCCCTGCTCGACCACGACCGGGGCGGGTACTTCCTGCTGGCGCCCGAAGGCCCCGAGGCGACCTGTCGGCAGCTGTACTACCCGGACACCGCTGTCCTGGTCACACGCTTCATGTCGCCCGATGGGGTCGGCGAGGTCATCGACTGGATGCCCCCGGACCACTCCGGCCAGGCCACCGACCGACACACCCTCGTCCGCGCGGTGCGGGCGGTGCGCGGGACCGTCCGCTTCGCGCTGGACTGCCGTCCTCGCTTCGACTACGGGCGCGCCGAGCACGAGCTGCACCTGAACGCCGAGGGCGCTGACTTCCGTGCGCCGGGAATCTCGATGCACCTGCAGGCCACCTTCCCTCTCGAGCGGGCGGACAAGGACGTCCGTGGCACGGTGACCCTGAACGCGGGGGAGACCGCAGGAGTGGTGCTGACCGTCTGCGGCGTCGACGGCGCGGCGGCCCCGACGCCCACCGTGGAGAGCCTCACCGAGCAGCTCTGGGACACGATCAACTACTGGCAGCGCTGGGTGCGGACCTCGACCTACAGCGGCCGCTGGCCGGACATGGTGCACCGCTCCGCCATCACCATCAAACTCCTCACCTACGCGCCCACCGGCGCCCCGATCGCCGCCGCGACGATGGGCCTGCCCGAGCAGGTCGGCGGCGAACGCAACTGGGACTACCGCTACACCTGGGTCCGTGACGCCTCGCTGTCGGTCCGCGCCCTGCTGGACCTGGGATTCGTCGACGAGGTCACCGACTTCACGCACTGGCTCGGCGATCGCCTCGGGGAGCGGCTCGACCTCCCCGGCGAGCGGCTCCAGATCATGTACCGGGTCGACGGCGACCCGCAGCTGACCGAAGAGATCCTCGAGCACTGGGAGGGCTACCGAGGCTCCCGCCCCGTGCGGGCCGGCAACGCCGCAATGGACCAGCTCCAGCTCGACATCTACGGGGAGGCCCTCTACGCGCTGGCCGAAGGCCGCGAGGTCGGGGTCCAGGCCGGCTACAAGGGCTGGAAGGCGGCGGCCAAGACCCTCGACTGGCTCGCCGACAACTGGGACCGGCCCGACGAGGGCATCTGGGAAACCCGAGGCGGCCGCAAGGACTTCACCTACAGCCGGGTGATGACCTGGGTCGCCTTCGACCGCGGCATCAAACTGGCGCAGGAGTTCAGCCGGCCCGGCGATATCGTTCACTGGCGGGACACCCGTGACGCCATCCTCGAGCAGATCATGACCCGCGGGTGGAGCGACTCAGAGAAGGCCCTGGTCCAGCACTACGAGGGCGAGGACGTGCTCGACGCGTCGCTGCTTCTGATCCCCCGCGTCGGCATGCTGGCCCCGAGGGACCCGGCATGGCTGTCCACGCTGGACGCGATGGACCGCAAGCTGGTCTCCGACAGCCTCGTCTACCGCTACGACCCCGCTGCTTCCCCCGACGGCCTGCGCGGCTCCGAGGGCACGTTCAGCCTGTGCTCGTTCCTGTACGTCGACGCCCTCGCCCGTGCCGGACGCCTCTCGCCGGCCCGGTACGCCTTCGAGAAGATGCTCACCTACGCCAACCACGTGGGGCTCTTCGCTGAGGAGATCGGTCCGTCCGGGGAGCAGTTGGGCAACTTCCCGCAGGCCTTCACCCACCTGTCCCTGATCATGGCCGCCACCACGCTCGACGAGGCGCTGGACAAGCAGCTGCGGCGATGACGCCTCCGCGACCCGCGAAACGGAACCGACGATGAGCGCGGCCGAGCTCCGTGCCATGTCCGACGGGTGCGGCGGACGGCCTCCCTCCTCGCCTCCCGCCGAATGCCGAGCCCTGATGCCCGGAAGCCTGCGGTCGCCGACCATCCCGTATCGCTATAGCTTGCGAAGTGGCTTGTCCTGTCGGGAATCGACATCCGGAGCTCGTCCTTGACGGCGATCGCCAACGCCCTGCGCGTGGGCGACCACCTCCCCGACCGCCTCCGCCGACGGCCGGCGACAGCGACTACCCCAACCTCGCGGCGCAGCCACCGGGTCCCGCCGCATCCGAGCAGGAGGGTCAGAGATGGCGACCCAACAAGTAGACGCGCTGGTGATCTTCGGCGCGACCGGCGACCTGGCCAAGCTGGAAACCTTTCCGGCTCTGGTAGGACTGGTCGACCGCGGTGTGCTCGACGTGCCTGTCGTCGGGGTCGCCAAGAGCGGCTGGGGTCTGGACCAGTTCCGGGCGTACGCCGAGGCCTCGCTCACCCTCAACGGCATGGACCCGAAGTCCCCCGCTGCGACCAAGATGCTGGGGTTGTTGCGCTACGTCGACGGTGACCTCGACGACGACGCCACCTACGAGCAGATGTCCGAAGCCATGGGCAGCGGCAAGCGTGCCCTGTACTACCTCGAGGTCCCGCCCCCGCTGTTCGCCCGGATCGCCAAGGGTATCTCCACCGGGGGCCGGGCCGGGAGCGCCCGCGTGATGGTCGAGAAGCCCTTCGGCGCCGACCTGGAGAGTGCACGGCAACTCAATGCGACCATGCACGAGTATTTCGCCGAGGACGCGATCTACCGCGTCGACCACTGGCTCGGACTCGACCCCGTGCAGAACGTCCTTTTCGCGCGCTTCGCCAACGCGGTGATCGAGCCCCTGCTGAACCGGACGCATGTCGAAAGCATCCAGATCACGATGGCCGAAGCCTTCGACGTGTCGGACCGCGGCAGGTTCTACGACCGGACCGGCGCCATCCGCGATGTCGTGCAGAACCACATGCTGCAGGTTCTCGCCACCGTGCTGGCCGACCCGCCGTCCGGCAAGGGCCTCGAGTCCTGGGGTGACTCGAAGGCTCGCGTGGTCTCCTCGCTCCGCCCTCTGACCGCTGAGCACACCGTGCGCGGCCAGTACGAGGGCTACCGGGAGGTCGCGGGCGTCGACCCCGCCTCGACCGTCGAGACCTTCACCGCCATCCGGCTCGCCGCCGACTCGTGGCGCTGGTCCGACGTGCCGATCGTCATCCGCGCCGGAAAGTGCCTCCCGGTGACCGCCACCGAGATTCACATCAAATTCCGCAGAGCACCTTTCGACGTGTTCGGTCTGCACCCGATACCCGCCACCAACTCCCTGCGGTTCCGGATCTGGCCGGAGACCCAGGTCGGACTGACGCTCGCCAGGAAGATGCCCGGTGGCGGCTGGCGGGCCGCGCACGACGAGCTCGCCTTCAGCGAGGAGCCAGGCCTCGACATGCGCCCGTACGACCGTCTCATCGGCGCGGCGCTCGATGGGGACCGCTGGCTCTTCGCCCGGCAGGACACGGTGGAGGCCGCCTGGCGCATCGTCGACCCGATCCTGGGCGACGTGGTTCCGGCCCATCCCTACGCCCGGGGCTCCTGGGGGCCCAAGGAAGCGGACGCGCTACTCCCGCACGGGGACACCTGGCACGACCCCGCCTGAGGTCGGCCGCGGTCCGCGAGTTCCCGCGACCGGATCGCGGACCGCGTCACGAGAGAGGAAGGACCGGAACCATGAAGTTCGTGCTCAACATCATCTGGCTCGTCCTGTGCGGCTTCTGGATGGCTATCGCCTACGTTGTCGCCGGCATCATCTGCTGCGTTCTGATCATCACCATTCCCTTCGGACTGGCCTCGTTCCGCATCGCCGCGTACGCGCTCTGGCCTTTCGGGCGCCAAGCGGTCAGGAGCGAGCGCGCCGGAGTCGGTTCGGCGATCGGGAACGTGATCTGGTTCGTCTTCGCAGGCTGGTGGCTGGCGCTGCTCCACCTCGTCACCAGCATCCCGCTCTTCATCACGATCATCGGTATCCCGCTGGCCATCGCCAACCTCAAGATGATCCCGATCTCGCTGCTGCCCCTGGGGCGCGAAATCGTCTCCACGTAGGGCTCCGGTGTCGTCACGGAGATGAAGACACTCGGCGGGCATGTACCGCGACGAGGCGTCACCGCGCAGCGCCTCGGCATGCTGAAGACGTCCGGTTCCCGGATAATTGCGAGGAAGACGTCATCGCTGAATCCCTCACGTCGCAGCGGGTCAGCAGCCGGCATCCAGCGGAGGAGCCGCCATGAGCGACGATCTTGAAGACATCGGACCCGTCGACTATCTCGTCGTCGAGTTCCCGGGTGAAGGTATGGGCGGAGAAGGTCTCCCCCTCCTGGTCGACCTGGTGGACCGAGGCATCATCCGCATTCTCGACCTCCTCTTCGTCCGGAAGGAGCAGAACGGGACGCTCAGCGGCATCGACGCCACCGCGCTCGGCAAGGACGGCGGCCTGGATCTCACGGTGTTCGCAGGAGCCTCGTCCGGGCTGCTCAGCGAGGACGACATGAACGAGGTGGCGGCGGTCCTCGCCCCGGGCAGCTCTGCGGGCATCCTCGTCTACGAGAACCTGTGGGCCGCGCCCTTCGTCAGCGCTCTTCGACGCCACGGCGCCCAGCTGGTCGCCAGTGGACGTATTCCGCTCCAGGACCTCCTGGAGGCTCTCGACACCGCAGAGGCGGGCGCGTAGGCCCCGCGTGGGCCGCCGCAGAAAGGTGATCGACATGCCCGGTCTCCTCAGAGGCATGGCCCGTACCGCCGTCGTCGCTGGGACCGCGACAGCGGTCTCCAATCGGGTCTCGCGACGACAGGCAGGACGGTGGGCACAGCAGGACGTCTACCAATCAGCTACCCCGACGGAGCCGCCGGCTCCCGTCGCGCCGGTAGCTCCGACATCCTCGGTGAGCGACAAGATCGAGCAGCTCAAGGAGCTCGGCGCGCTCCGGGACCAGGGCATTCTCACCGACTCCGAGTTCGCGGCCCAGAAGGAGCGCCTCCTGAACTCCTGAGGGCCAGGGGCCGGAGCTGCTGCCTCTCCATTGATGTCGGCAGCCGGAAGCGTCCGCTCGCTGTGCGGACACGCGGAGCGCGGCACACTGCACAGCTCCGGCGACGTGCTGCTCTAGGCTGCGAACCGTGTTCCAGTCGGTCAGCCCTCATGAAGGCCACGCGTGACGGGGTCGGCGTACGACGGCCTCTCCAAGCGACAGCGGGGCAAGCTCGTGGCCCGCGCGGTGCTGCGTCCCGCGCTCACCTCGAGCCTCCTGGTCGCGCTGTACTTCACACTGCCGATCGGGGGTCGCTCCACCTTCAGGACCGTGCTCTTTCTCACCCTCGGCCTGCTGGCGGTGGGTGTTCTGATCGCCTATCAAGCGCGTGCCATCGCGCGATCACGCTTCCCCCGGCTCAAGGCGATCGAGGCGTTCGCCCTGTCCGTGCCGTGGTTCCTGGTGATCTTCTCTGCGGCGTACTTCCTGATGGCACGATCCCGGCCGGGCGCGTTCTCCGAGCATCTGACGCGACTCGACGCACTGTATTTCACCGTCACCGTGTTCAGTTCGGTCGGTTTCGGCGACATCGCTCCCCGATCCGAGCCGGCCCGCATCGTCACCGTGATCCAGATGCTCGGCGACCTGCTGCTGGTCGGAGTGGCGGTGCGGATCCTTCTCGGCGCCGTCCAGGTCGGCCTGCGGCGACGAACGGAAGGCGACACACAGGGCCATTGACCGGCCGACGGCGCACACGCGTCCGAGGTGATCACCCCGGAGGCACCCGAAGCGTTCGACGCCCACGGAGCAGTTCACCGCAGACGAAAGCCACCACCGAGGCCACCACGAGCAGCGGCATCTGAGACACCGCGTCACGTCCCAGGAGCAACGTCGCCAGGACGGCCGCCGAGACAGGCAGACGCAGGACCGCAGAGCCGGCCGCGGCCAGCCCCACAGCCAGCCCGGCCGTCACGCCGAAGCCCGGCAGCGGCGAGCAGAGCACGGCCGCCACCGCACCGAGGAACAGCGCCGGGAAGGCCGGTCCACCGCGCAGCGCTGCCATGGAAACGGACCAGGCCAGCCCCTTGAACACCAACAGCAGGAGCAGCGCCGACACCGGCCAGGCGTGCGGCTCGGCGGCCAATGCGGCCAGCGTGGCCTGGCCGGACAGCGCCGCCTCCTCCGGCGCCCGGCCGGTACTGAGCCCGTACATCGCCGCGAAGGCGCCGACGGCGACGGCGCAGGCCACGGTCCGCAATGCCGGTCGTTGTCCGGTCCATTCGGCAATCTTGGTGCCGAGCGTCATCGCCGCCACGCAACCGCAGGCGATCGCCGCCGCGAGGGGAATGCCCCAGAGAAAGTCACCCGTGCCCAGCGTCTGGCTGGGCGGCAGCACCGGCAGCGCGAGCGCCCCCGTGGCCAGGCCGGTCCAGTTCCCGAAACCGGTGAACACAATCGCACCGACGCCGCTGGCGAGCATGCAGGGCAGGATCACGGCGAAGAGCTGGGGCCCGCCGACCCCGACCGCCTCGATCAGCAGCACCGCGGCGACCAGCGGGCTTCCGAAGACAGTCGAGACAGCGGCGGCGGCCCCGGCCGTCGCCAGTACGACGGTCAACTGAGGCGCCTCCGAGCGGCGGGCCGCGCGAACGGTCAGCAGCGCCAGCCCGCTGCCGAGCGCGATCAGGGGCGCTTCAGGGCCGAGCACCGCGCCGAGCGACAGACTCGCCAGGGCGGCCAGGACCACCCCGGGGACCACGGATGGAAGAACCGGGCCTCCGCCCAGTCCGTCGACGGGCAGGTGACCCCCGTGCCCCGGAAGGGTGGAGACCACCCAGGCCACGACGAGACCGGCGGCGCTCAGCAGGGGGAGCGGCCACCACCAGGGTGTTGCCGCGTAGCCGAGGCCATGGGGCAGTGATTCCCAGAGCCAGTGCTGCGTGGAGTGCTCCAGCACGAGGAACCCGAAGGCGGCCAGTGAGACGGGGATACCGAGCAAGGCGCACAGCACCAGCAGTTTCAGGTAGCCCGGATCGCTCAGGATTTTGTGGAGTTCGCGGGTCTCCAGCGGTTCCGCCGCGCGTTCCGCCGACACATCGCCTCCTCCGGTGCTCCGGGGGGACGCCTGCCCCGCACCGTCCTGGCCAGGCTGTGCCACTCGGCGCGGCTGCGCACCCGTAGGACGCTCCGGAGCACCCGAACGGGTGCGCACACGAGTCCCACGGGAGGCAGGCCCGCGGGGCGGCGTCGGGCACCACCCCATGACCAGGACTAAAATACGTGGAACGGATACATGGTCGGCCGGGTCCGGCTCCAGCCCGCCGGAACGGCCCCTCACCCGGCCGGGTGAACAAGCCTCGCACGACCGCGGGCGGCGGCTGAGACCGCGACGGCGGAGCCAGCGGGGTTCTGCCGTCGAACGGAAGCGGTCATGTCCAACTATCCGATGCTGAATCTCTTCTGGACCATGCTGGTCTTCTTCATGTGGGTCCTTTGGCTTTTCCTGCTGTTCCGCATCCTCGGCGACATCTTCCGCAGCCAGGACATGGGCGGCTTCGCGAAGGCGATGTGGATCCTGTTCGTGATCCTGCTGCCGTTCCTCGGCGTGCTGGTCTACGTCATCGTGCGCGGCCACTCCATGGGCCAACGCGACGTGGAGCAGGCCCAGAAACAGGAGCAGGCGCTCCGCGCCTACGTCCGCGACGCGGCCGCCACCGATCAGCAGAACGCCGGCGGCGGCTCGAGCGTCGACGAGCTGGCGCGGCTCGCGGAGCTACGTGACAAGGGTGCGTTGAGCGAGGAGGAGTTCCAGCAGGCCAAGACCAAACTGCTCGCTGCGTGAGAGCGGTGTTGCCAACCGGATCGCCGGCTGTTCTCCCTTCGGGAGCTCAATGATGCTCATCGACCTCTTCGTCATCGGCGCCGGAATCACGCTGGGTCCTCTTCACAACACCGCGTTCATTCTGATCCTCACCGCACATCGCGGGGTACGGAGGGGCCTGGCGTTCGTCTTGGCTTGGCTGGCCTGCCTGGTCCTGGTGGTTGCGGTTGTCCTGTTGTGCACAGGCGGTACGCCTTTGAAGCCACAGACAGCGCCGTCGATCGGAGCCGAGGCCGTGAAACTGGCAATCGGCGTCGCGCTGATCGGCTTCGGTGAGCACAAGCGACGTACGGCGGCCGACCGGCCGCGCAAGCCGGCGACCTGGCTGGCGCGGCTGCATGACGTTTCCGCTTGGACCGCGGCCGGATTCGGGGTGCTCCTGCAGCCGTGGGGGCTCGTTGCCGCTGGTGCCGCCACCGTGGTGACGGCCAAAGTCTCCAGTGTCGGTGAGTATCTGGCCCTGGTGGGGTTCTGCCTGCTGGCCACGGCGAGCATTCTTGCGATGGAGCTGTATACCGCTTTCGCGCCAGAGGCCGCAGGCCGGAAGCTCGACCGGCTGCGCACGTGGCTGAACGACCACACCGACCAGGGGGTGGTGGCGATCTCGATCCTGGTGGGCCTCTGGCTGGTGAGCAAGAGCATCTACGAACTCGTCACCTGAGCCGTCAATCGGACGAGGCGCGTCTATGCGACCGCGCGCTGTGGCCGCCGGGCGATCAGTGCGCAGGGGCGGCGGCAGTACTCGCGCGTGCCGTCCAGGTGGGGGTGAGGAGCTGTCGGGCAGGAATGGCCTGGCCCTCGATGACGCCGGCGAGGCTGTTCACGGCGAGGCGGGCGAGTTCGTCGGCGGGAAGCGACAGTGACGTCAGCGCGGGAGTGGTCTGCTGGGCTTCCTCGTCGGGACACAGGGCGATCACCGACAAGTCCTCGGGAACGCTTCGCCCCAGAGAAGCCAGCCGGTCCATGGCCGGCCTGAGCGCTCTCTCGTTGTAGACGATCAGGCCGCTGAGGTCGGGCAGCTCGTCCAACAATCTCGACAGGGAATCCCTCACCCCCTGTGGCGAGCCATCGCAGGTCACCCAGGCTGAGCGCTGTCCACGCTTGGCCAGCGCCGCCGTCACGGCATCGCGGGCGTGCAAGGCGTAGGCGGCCCGGCGCTCGAAGACCTCGGGGGCCTGGCCCAGGTATCCCACGGCCTCGTGCCCCAGCTCCAGCAGGTGATCTGCGAGCTCATGCGCCATGGCGGTGAAGTCGAAGTCGACGCACGGAAGCCCGTGTGCCCGGTCGGGGCTTCCCACGATGACAGCGGGGACTCCGAGCTCGGCCAGCAGGACTACCCTCGGATCCTGCTCCTGCACTTCCATGAGCATGACCCCGTCGACCAGCGACGTGGCCGCGACATCTCGGATCGCCGCGCCGTCGTCGTCAGCGGTGAGCATCAACAGCTTCAGGCCGGCGTCCTGCGCGGCGCTCATTGCCGCCCAGACGTAGGGCATCTGCACCTGGTTGTGGGGACCGTGCACCATCGGCAGGGCCATCGCGATGACTCCGGTGCGCCGTGTCCGGATCGACCGTGCGCCGGCATGGGGGGTGAAGCTCAGTTCCTTGATGGCGCGCTCGACGCGCTCACATGTCCGAGGCGAGATGGGTCGGTTTCCACTGAGGACGTACGACACCGTGCTGCGGGAGACTCCCGCATGTCGTGCGACGTCCGCGATGGTGACCGCCATGCCCTACCTTCGGATCGAAATGATTCGACTACCCTAGCATCGGCCCCTACCTGCCTCAAGAGGACTCACGCCGGGCCCGGAGTCGCACGGGTTCTCGCGGCTCCGGGCCTGCGGACGCTGCTTACGGAGTGACGTCGGCGCGGTCGATGGCGATGTTGATGCCGGTGCTGGCGCTGTTGTGGTTGCCGGTGTTGACGATGGTGAGGGTGTGGGAGCCGGCCGCGAGGACGGGGCTTGTCCAGATGGTTCCGGAGGCGTTGCGGGTGGCGGCGTAGTTGTCGATGGTCTGGGGTGTGCCGCCGTCGATGGCGACGGTCATGATGCCCTGGTCGACGTCGCGGACGGCGTGGAGGGCGATCCGGGTCCCAGTGAACGCGAACGTCGCAGTGGCGCCCGCCGAGACGCTGTGGTTGGCGGTACCCGCCTACATGTCCGGAACGCCGGGTGTTCGCTACTGCCGTGGGCGCTGCGGTGAGCGCGGCGCCCAGGGCGAGGGCAGCAGCCAGCACCACACCCGTCAGGGAGCGGCGCTTGCGGGGG
>NZ_JBGCCK010000036.1:0-54350 GCF_041262525.1 Streptacidiphilus sp. MAP12-20 | reverse complement strand
GACGCCCACGAGCGCGCGCTGGGCGCCCCGGAGGGGCGCGAACGTGTGAAGGTGGTCCCCCGCGACGAAATGCTGGACGCCTCCGGCGCGTAGCCCTCTCGGGGTGTGAGGCCCGCTCCTCGGGGACGTGGGCGACTCGACAGGCTATTCGGGGTTGCGGCGGGCTTGCTGCGTTTCGCGGTGGACGGCCCAGGCGTCGGCGACGGGGCCGACGTGGCCGAGTTTGTCGGGGTTGACTACCGAGCGGATCGTCTGGATCTGTCCGTCGAGCATTTCGAGGACTAGGGTGCTGATGATCTTGCCGTCGCGGTCGCGGAGGACCGCGCCGGGCTGGCCGTTGACCTGGTGGGGCTCCATGACGCCGCCGATCCGGACGAACGGGGGGATGATCGCGGCGAGCACCCGGGCGACGTTGTCGGCGCCGGTGACGGCCCTGGCGAGCTGTGGGGCCTTGCCGCCGCCGTCGCCGACCATGTGGACGTCGGCGGCGAGGAGTGCCCGCAGGGCGTCGACGTCCCCTTCACGGAAGGCGTGGAAGAACCGGTCGGCGAGTTCCTGGCGTTCGGCGCGGTCGGCCTCGAATCGGGGCCGGCCGGCGTCCATGTGGCGGCGCGCCCGCACGGCGAGTTGACGGCATGCCGCCTCCGAGCGGTTCACGGCCGACGCGATTTCGGGGAAGCCGAAGGCGAACACTTCCCGTAGCACGAAGACCGCGCGCTCCAGCGGGGAGAGCCGCTCGAGCAACAGCAGCGCCGCCATCGACACCGAGTCGGCCAACTCCGCTGAGCGTTCCGGGTCCTGGTAGGGGTCGGTCAGCAGCGGCTCCGGGAACCACGGCCCGACGTAGGCTTCCCGCCGGACGCGGGCGGAGCGCAGCACGTCGATGGAGATCCGGGTGACCACTGCGGACAGGAACGCCTTGGTCGACGCCGGCCTTGTCGCTGTGGACTCCCAGCGCAGCCAGGTGTCCTGGACTGCGTCCTCGGCCTCGCTCACGCTGCCCAGGAGCCGGTAGGCGATGGAGAACAGCAGCGGGCGCAGTTCCTGGAACTCTTCGGTCCGGGTCGGCTTCTGCGTCATGCCAGTTCCTCCTTGAAGCCTTGCCGCCATGAGGGGTAGCGCAGCTGCCAGCCCAGCTCCTGCTTCGCTTTGGCGTTGGAGAAACCGCGGCCCTCGACCATCATCGTGACAGCCACCTGCCCGACAAGCAGCCGGGCCAGCCACGCGGGGGCCCGCATCGGCGGCTTCGCTCCCGCGCACGCTGCCAAGTGGGGCAGCCACTCACTTGCCGGGGCCGGCTCGTCGTCCACGACGTTGAACACTCCCTGCGCCTTCTGCTCGAGAGCCAGGATGGTGGCGCTGGCCGCATCGTCCAGGTGCACCCATGAACAGTAGCCGGTGCCGCCGCCGACGACGGGGAATCGGCGTCTGCGCACGGGTGCGACCAGGTCGTCGGTGGCGCCCGGCCCGTAGAACCAGCCGTATCGCAGGACGGCGCCGCCAGCCGTGTTGACCGAGTCCTCGACGTGGCGGATCGCCGCCATGCTCGGGCGCGCTGCGGTCCCTGTCATCGGGTCGAGGGGTTGTTCCTCGGCCTTGATCCGTCCGCCGTCGCGGACTCCGTTCCATCCGGCGTAGCTCTGCGCGACGAAGTTGGTCACGCCGGTCGCTTCAGCGGCGGCCAGCAGGTGGTCCGTCCCTTCGGTGCGTAGCCGGTTGGTGGTGGCGAACCATCGGTCCATGTGTTTCATGTCAGGCTTGCCGGCATGCGCGACGGAGATCGCGGTCATCTGGTGGACGATCGCGTCGGGTTGGGCCTTGGCCACCGCCTCCCCGACCGACATCGGGTCCAGCCCGTCCATCACGACTCCCTCGGCGTCCATGCGTTCCAGCAGGCCGAGCTTGGCCGCGTTCGTCGTCGTCGCGGTCACCCGATGGCCCCTGGCCACGAGCTGTGGCACCAGTCGCTGCCCCAGAACACCGGTCCCGCCTGCCACGAACACCCGCACGACCATCACCTTCCCGCGTCGAAAGCCGGTTTCCATCCGAGACGAGAGACCGGGGTGGTTTTGTGACATGGAGGAAGGCTCATGCTGGTCCCTCATTTCTCCGGCGGCTCCCGGGCCGAGGCAGCGTGGACGTCCGCCCACAACAAGATCAAGGCAGGACCTGCGGAGTCCTGCTGGTGTTGACCGGGAACGCTCACGGGATCGGACCCGGTTGCCGTTAGCCTCGCGCTATGGGTGACGCCGAGGTCCGGGTCGTGGTCCGTAAGTTCGACGGGAGTCTGCACCGGCACTATTCCATGATCTGGCTTGGCGAGGACGAGTTCGGGGTCTGGTTGGGTGCGCCGATCGGGACGGTCTGCAGCAGGGTCGCAGAGGGCGAGGTCCTGGTCACTGAAGAACAGTGGGTCATGCTCATCCCCGCCGGTGCCTGGTGGACGGCGCTGTTTCTGGCAGCCCCGGCCCGCCTCGACGTGTACTGCGACGTCACCACTCCGGCCGAGTGGCCGCACACGGGGGAAGTGACCACGGTCGATCTGGATCTGGATGTCTGCCGGATACGGGGAGACGGATCCGTCTTCGTGGACGATCAGGATGAGTTCGCCTTCCATCAGAAGCGTCACGCCTATCCGCCGGACTACGTCGCGCGCGCCGAGACCACCGCTGAGTGGTTGTTGGCGGCGATACGCAACGGTACGGAGCCCTTCGGCAGCCGCTACCGGACGTGGCTTGAGCTTGTTGTGTGACGCGGGCCGACCCGCCATCAGACAACTAGACGTTTGTTGATTGTCCAGTCGGTCGGTGCCCAATCCAGCAGCCAGCCCGGGACTGTGGCCGCCACCGCCTCCAGCGCGGCGCGGACCGCTTCCCCAGCCAGCTCCAGCCGTTGAAGCGTGCGGACCGCCGCCAGGACGTGAGTGGAGTCGGTGCGCTGGCGCCCGCCGGGACTGATCCAGCCGGTCGCGGTCAGCCGGTCCAGAGCGGCTTCGAACACCAGCCGTTCTGCCGCGTCGGACCTGGCAAGACGGGCACGGAACTCCGGCAGCACCCTCTCTGACAGTCTCGACTGAGACGCCTGGTATGTCGGGTTAGTCTGGATGGGCGAGACAGGAGTAGACCCGGCATGGCCAGCACCAACGACCCCGAGCAGGACCCGGCGCCCCGCCCGAAGCGGCGGACGTTCCCGGCGGAGTACAAGCTGCGGATCGTCGCCGAGTACGACGCTGCCCCGAACGGGGAGAAGGGCGCGATCCTGCGGCGCGAGCGGCTGTACCACTCGCACATCATCGAGTGGCGGGCTGCCCGGGATGCCGGTGCGATGGCCACCCTGGTCGACAAGCGCACCTCGCCCGCGCGTCCGAAGAAGGCTGCTGAGCAGGCCGAGCTGGAGCGGCTCCGCAAGAAGGTTGCCCGCCTGGAGGCGGAGGCGGCACGCAAGGACGCCGCGCTGGAGCTCATGGGAAAAGCCAACGCGCTCTTGGAACTGCTCTCCGAGAGCGCGGACTGAAGCACGCTGTCGACCAGGTCCTCGACGACCTCTTCCCCGCCCTGGAGCGGGAGTTGACCACCACGGCCGCATGCCGGCTGACCGGCCGCTCCCGCGCCACCCACTACCGCCGGCTGAACCCGCCCGCACCCAAGCCACGAACCCCGCGGTCCGCGCCGGCCTCGGCCCTGAGCGCGGCCGAGCGTAACCAGGTCTTGGCACTGATGAACCGGCCCGAGTATGTCGACCTGCCGCCCGCGTAGATCTGGGCCCGCGAGCTGGACGAGGGCCGCTACTGGTGCTCCGAGCGCACGATGTACCGGATCCTGGCAACTGTCGGGCAAGCAGGTGAGCGCCGCCGCCAGGCCGCCCACCCGGCCAAGGCCGTGCCACAGCTCCTCGCAACCGCCCCGTGCCAGGTCCTGACCTGGGACATCACCAAACTGCGCGGCCCGGACAAGGGCACCTGGTACCACCTGTACGTGATCATCGACATCTACAGCCGCTACATCTGCGGCTTCACCGTCGAGCGCGCCGAATCGGCCGACCGCGCTGAGGAGTTGATCCGCGAGACCATCGAGCGCAACGGCATCGTCCCCGAGACCGTGCACGCTGACCGCGGCACCTCGATGACCAGCAAGAAGGTCTCCCAGTTGCTGATCGACCTCGGCGTCACCAGAAGCCACTCCCGCCCCAAGGTCAGCAACGACAACCCCTACAGCGAGGCGAATTTCAAGACCATCAAGTACTGCGGCGAGTACCCGAACTCCTTCAACTCCCTTGCTGAGGCCAGGGACTGGTGCGCGGGCTTCATCTCGTACTACAACCACGAGCACCGCCATTCCGGGATTGGCCTGCACACCCCGGCCTCGGTCCACTTCGGCACCGCTGACCTGGTCCGCGAACAGCGCGCCGCCACACTCGCCGAAGCACACGCCCGCCACCCCGAGCGCTTCGCCCGCCGCCCTCGACCACCCCGGATACCCGATCAGGTCTGGATCAACGAACCGAAGACGGAGACTGAACCCGTACAACAGTCCGTATAGCACCCAAACGTCTCATTT
The DNA here is from genome assembly GCF_041262525.1 of Streptacidiphilus sp. MAP12-20. Classification (NCBI taxonomy): domain Bacteria; kingdom Bacillati; phylum Actinomycetota; class Actinomycetes; order Kitasatosporales; family Streptomycetaceae; genus Streptacidiphilus; species Streptacidiphilus sp. MAP12-20. The sequence continues at coordinate 49,794 of NZ_JBGCCK010000036.1, read as the reverse complement.
GACTTGACAGCTTCCGGCACGGACGCGTCAAAACCCTGGTCGCGCAGCTCCAGCCCGTGAAGTCGGCCCGGAGCGCGGTTCCGGCCTTTCGACCGGCCCGTTTCTCCGGACCGCTTCCCGCACCCGCCGTGCGCCTCTCAACGCAACGGGCGCTCCACAAGTCCCGGTCGTGGCCTACTGGTTGTCCTCATCCCGAGGTCGGCCATGGGGAGGGGATGACTGATCCCCGGTAGCGGTAGCGCGTGGTGCCTACCTTCGCCGGGCTGAACAGTTCCCGTTCCTCGCTGGCCGGCCACCAACCGCCGCCACAGAAGCGGCGGCGCAGGTCCTTCCAGTTCATCCGAGGGTGTTTGCGTCGCAGCCACCAGACCACCCGGCCCCAGACGTAGGAGCTCAGGTAGGAGAAGGTGGCGCTGGACACTCCCGGTCGGAAGTAGGCGCACCAGCCCCGCAGTATCCGGTTGAGCTGGATGAGCAGGGTGTCGAACGGCAGGTCGGTGCCTGTCCTGCGGCACTGCGTCCTGACCTTGTCCATCACGGCAGCCAGGGCCTTGCGGGACGGGTAGGTGTAGACGTAGTACTCGTTGGTGCCTCGTTTGCGGTGGCGCTGGATGCGCCAGCCAAGGAAGTCGAGGCCCTCGTCGATGTGGGTGATCAGGGTCTTCTCCGGCGACAGGCGCAGGCCCATCGTGGCGAGGACCTGGGCGGCCTCTTCCTTGAGCGCCTCCGCGTGGGCACGGGTGCCCGACACGACCAGGCACCAGTCGTCGGCGTAGCGGATCAGCCGGTAGTTCGGCAGTCCGCGACGGCGGCGCTTTCGCCGGTCGTTGAAGGTGGTCGCTGGTCCTCCCGGTCCCTGGGCGATGTGCTCGTCCAGGACCGAGAGGGCCACGTTGCTGAGCAACGGGGAGAGAATTGATCCTTGCGGGGTGCCGGTGTTGTTCTCCCGAAGTACGCGGTCCTCACCGAGGATCCCGGACTTCAAGAACGCCTTCACCAGGGCCAGGACGCGTTTGTCGCCGACGCGAGCGCGCACCCGGTCCAACAGGGCCGTGTGCGAGATCTCGTCGAAGCAGGCCTTGATGTCGCCCTCCACGATCCACTCGTAGGAGTGGGAGGTGAGGTGGCGGACCTCGGCCACCGCGTCGTGAGCCCGATGGTTCGGCCGGAACCCGTAGGAGCACGGGAGGAAATCCGCCTCGAAGATCGGCTCCAGCACCAGCTTCAGGGACGCCTGCACCACCCGGTCGGTCACGGTCGCGATCCCCAGACGGCGCAGCTTGCCGCCCGCCTTGGGGATCATCCGCTCCCGGACCGGGAGCGGGCAGAAGCTGCGGTCCTTGATCGAGGTCCGCAGCCCGTCGAGGAACACCTCGACGCCCCGCACGGTCTCCACGTAGTAGGCGGTCTCGCCGTCCACTCCGGCCGTGCGGGCTCCCTTGTTGCCCCGCACCCGAGCCCACGCGACCAGCAGGAACGCGGGGTCGGCAACGAGGTTGAACAGGTCATCGAACCTGCGATGAGGATCCTCGCGGGCCCAACGGTGCAGCTTCGTCTGGATCTCCAGTACCTGGCGTTCCGCCCCGATCAGGGCGTACTCCAGCTCGTCGGTGTTCACCGGCGACAACCTCCCGGTCTTCCAGTCCTTCCGCTGCCGACTTGCTGTCCTCCTTCGCCATGTACGCGCCTTTCGCGCGCTCGGACTACTACGAGGACTCCGCCACGACCCGGTGCCGTCAGCCGACGACGGACCTGCCCTCCGCCCAACTGGCCGTTGGACGGGAAGGGCGACACCAGACCGCTTCCCACGTTCACCACCACCCGGTTGTCGAGTGAGCCGCCCAGCTGTACCCCGGCAGCATCGCCATGCCTACGCCGCAGACCTTCAACATGGCCTCCCCACCGGCACGCTTATCCGGCTTCGGAGACGTCCCCGCCTACTTATCGGGGAACGAGCACTGCACCCGGCCCAGATCTGCCAGATTCGAGCCGGTGGAAGTGTTACGGGGCTTCAGACGCTGGTTCCTCTCGTACGGCTTCTCGTCTCGCTTGCCGGACCCGCACCGTCTGGCAGTGCCGATGCGTCCCGTCGTTGTCGGGGCTGCTTACCGCCCTCCCGCGCGTCTCCGCGATCAGGCTGCCCCCAGCTTCACCGGCCTGCTGCGACAGACCAGCGGCAAGGGCCTCTCACCCTTGCCCGGAGTAATGGCGCCTCGTGGCGCACCAGCAAGTACTTCCAGTCCAGCCGCCCACGGACCGCGTCGGCGGCCTGGATGTCGGTGAGGCCCTCGACGACATGACGAACACCTCGCATGCCCCCACGGCCAGACCATCCCCACCATGGCAGCCCCGACGAGATCACTTCAGGCAGTAAGCAAATTCGCCAGCGGAGTCCGAGCAAACCGCGTTGAAGGTCCTCTACCTCGTCATCCGCGACCGCCAGCCCGGAAGGCAGAACATCACCGGCAGCACCCGCGACTGGAAGCAAGCCATCAACAGCCTACTTCTACGGCGACCGCGTCTTCGGACGCTGACCACCCCCGTACCAGCCCAAACACACGAAAAGATCCACAGACCCTCCGCCACGGTGCTCCCCGCCCCTCACCGAAGGGACGGGGAGCACCGCGCTGCGTCGAACCGGCGATGCCTCACTTGCCTACCGTGCCTCAAAGCCTTGCTGCTCGAACATCTGGGGATCGACGCGCTGATCAGCCTCCCGAAGACGCCGGACAATGAACCGTTGTTTGATTGTCCAGATCTGTTAGGTTGAGGCCATGGCAGACGACGTGCGCGAGCGGCTGCGCTCCCGGCTTGAAGCGGTCGCGCAGCGCCCCGGCCTGGAGGACCCGCAAGCGCCTTGGGGTCCGGCCCGCGAGCTGGAGCAGGACGTGGCGTTGCTCCGCGCGGTCCTGCTGGCCGCCGCAGCGTCGGACGGCGGTCAGGCTTCGGCTGTCAGCGCGGACGAACTCGGGGCCGCTCTCTCCCTGTTCGAGCACATGCGCAACCAGGTGGACCGACTCGAGACCCAGGTGGTCATCGAGGCGCGCCGACGGGGGATGGAGTGGAAGCAGATCGCTCCGTACCAGGGCCTGGGGTCCTCCCAAGCGGCCACTCAGCGCTACCAGCGGCTGATGACACGTCTGGAAGAGATCCGGCAGGGCGTCAGGTAGTGGACAGCGGCGACAAGAAGACTCCGATGACCCAGAGCGACAACAGCCCTCTGCTCGACTCCGTCGACGCGCTGCTCGCGGCCGTGAACACCGGCACCGTGCTGCCGCCACCGGCGGAGCGGGCGCGGCTGCGTGAGGCCGCCGGGCTCACCGAGGCCGCGGTCGCGCAGGCCCTTGGCGTACGGGTCCCCAGCATCCAGGCATGGGAGGCGGGCCGGGCCGAGCCGAAGGGCGAGCGCTGGGAGGCCTACCGGCGACTCCTCGAGGGCCTCGCGCAGCGCTTCCCCGCCCCGACCGCGACAGCAGCCCCGCCCGCGCAGCCGTCCTCCGGGCAGAGCCCGGGTGGCACCGAGGCCGGGAACCCGCCTGCGCCTGTCTCCCGCCCGCAGCCGCGTATCACCCCCGCTCCCGCCGGTGCCGCTGACTCCCGCTTCGTCCACGGCCCGCTGCTGGTACTGGACGGTGACGGCAGCGCCTACGGCGTCGACGGCCTGGTCCTTGACTGCCCCGCGAAGACCCTTCCTGCGCTGGTGGAGTGGACGCTGACCGAGGCGCGGATCGGCTCGCTCCGGCTCCACCCGTCGGGCAAGGACGGCGACCCGCTGGTCGTGCTGACCGCGAGCGCGGTCGAGCGGTTCAAGCTGCCCGACCGCCTCGCGGACCGGGCCGGCCTGCGCCTGCCCGACGACCACCCGGTCCTGAAGCAGCTGGCCAAAGCGGACTGGCAGCTGACCCGGCGGGGTTTCGGGCCGTGGCCGCGCATCTACCGCCCCGCCGCAGGCGGGCAGCGGCACTGTGTCCAGCTCGCCATCCTGCCCTGGGACGCCCTGGATGTCCGCGCCTGGGGCGAGGAAGCCGCCATCCTGCCGGCGCCGCAGCTCGCCCAGATGCTCGGCTGCTACGCGCAGCGCGTGATCACCCCGGTCGGCGGCGCCGCTGTCTGCGGCACCGAGCTGATGACCGCGCTGCGCCCGCCCACCCACGCCCTCCGCGGCGACGACGGCAGCTGGCGGTCGGCCGCGCTGCCCGGATCACTCCCCGTCGCGGTCGATCCGGCGCCGCCGGAGCCCCCGTCCGACCACCCGCTCGCCATCGGCCGCGAGGAGGGCCCGTCCGGAGCCTTGGACGAGGAAGCACTGGTGTGGGTGCGCGACCCGGAACTGCTGACCGATGCCGAGTGCGCATTGCCGTTCGCGGTCGGCGTCGACGTCAACACCGCCTTCCTGGCTGCCGCGTCCCGCCTGCGCGTCGGCCTGGGCGAGCCCGTGCATGTGCCGCGGCCTGTGTTCGATCCGAAGCTGTGCGGCAGCTGGCTGGTCGACCTGTCCGCCCTGGTCCTGGACCCGCGTCTGCCGAGCCCGTTCAGCTCGACCGGCCAGACCCCCAAGGGGCCCGCCTGGTATGCCACCCCGACCGTTGCCTACGCGGTCGAACTCGCCACCCTGCTCGGCCAGCCACTGGTCCTGCGCCCGGCCGAGGCCTGGCTGTACCCGGACGAAGCCCAGCTGCGCGCCCTGGAATCCTCCTACGGGCTCACGATGCCGCCCGCCCCCTGGAAGCGGCAGGACCCGGATCAGCTCGAACGCCTCGGACTGGCCGCCGTGCTCGACCCGGACGAGCAACGCCGCAACCGCGTACTCCGCTTCCTGGGCACGGTGCCCCGCTTCGCAGCAGGCCCCTACCTGGACCCCTGGTACACCCGGCTGCGCGACGCTTACCTGGCCACCATGGCCGACCTCGGCGTCACCGCCGACCTCACCCCGGCCCAGTTCCTGGCCGCCATGGAGGACCACAAGCAGGGCGACCCGGCCACTGTCGCCGTCCTTGCCGCGATCAAAGCGACTGTCAAGGGCGGCGTTGGGAAACTCCGCGAACGCCCCCAGGGCCGGGGCTACACCCCCGGCCAGCCCTGGGCCGCCCTGCAGCGCCCCATCTGGCGCCCTGGCATCCGGGCCCAGCTGATCGCGAAGAACAACACCAACCTGCACCGCAAGATCATGGCGATGGCCCTCAAAGCCGACCGCTACCCCCTCGCCGTCAACGCGGACTGCGCCGCCTACGCCGCCTCCGGGCCCTCCGCGCTGGACGCCCTGCCCTACACAGGCGAGGGCAAGCCGCTGCCGGGCGGCTTCCGGCTCGGCGTCTCCCCGGGCATGGTCAAACACGAAGGCACTCAAACCCTCCTGTGGGCCGCCGAACTCATGGACCAGGGCATGAACCCTGCCCGCCACATCAAGGGCACCGGCGACGTCCTCGACGGCGGAGAGTAGGAGCAGCACGCGTGGGGACCATCAACGACGCGCTCCAGCGCGCACTCGAGGCCCAGTTCACCCAGAAGCCGCCCGTCTCCACCAAGAAGCGGGTGGAGTTCCTCATGGGCAAGCTCAAGAAGACCAAGGCCGTGGCCGAGCTCCTCGGTGTCTCCCAACGGTCGGTGGAGCGCTACCTCAAAGGCGAACGCCTCAACCCCCCCAAGGACATCGCCGAACGCCTCGAGCGCGAGGTCCGCGCCCGCTTCCAGCCCCTGGTGCGCAAACGCGCCGCCCGACGTGCCGCCTCCACCACCGGCATCACCATCGAGACCCGAGCCGCGTTCGGCTACACCGCCCCCATCGGCACCACCGACGAAGCACGGGTACGCCGCATCACCCAGCACCTGCCCCCTGCCTACGCCGCCCGGCTCTTCGACGCCCACCAGACCGGAGCAGGCGAGGACCAGCTCACCGCGATCATCGCCGAAGGCCTGCAGGAGCTCTACTTCAAGGACGACGGCCGCCGCGCCCAGCAGCTGCAGGTCCGGCTGACCGACATCGACTACCTTGACGCCGATCTGTAGCCGGTGGCTTTGCTGTCCCGCGTGTTCATACGCCGGCGGTGGCGAGGAGCGCGTGGTCTTGTTCGACGGCTTGGTAGAGGGCCTTGATGTTGCCGCTGCCGAAGGTGGTGGCACCTTGGCGTTCGATCAGTTCCAGGAAGAACGTCCGCCGTGGGTGGGTCGAGCGGGTGAAGACCTGGAACAGTTGGCCGGCGTGGTCGCTGTCGGCGAGCAGGCCGAGTTCCCGTAGTTGTTCTGTGTCGTATGTGCCGAGTGTCAACCGCTGTGGCAGCTGGGCGTAGTAGGAGTCGGGGCTGCTGAGGAATGTGACGCCGGCGGCGCGTAGCGTCCTTGTCGTGTTGACGACGTTCTCGCAGGAGAACGCGATGTGCTGGACGCCAGCGCCGCCGTGGTCGCGCAGGTAGGTGTCGATCTGGCCGGGCGCGTGGCTGGGGTCGGGTTCGATCAGGGTGAGTGTGACGTCGCCGCCCGGGTTCTGCACGACCTGGGAGAGCATGGCCTGTCCTCCGACGACGATCTGCTCTTCGAAGATCCGGCGGAAGCCGAGGGCGCGCACGTAGAAGTCCACCGTGCTCGTCATACTGCCTGCGGGCAGGCAGACGGCGAAGTGGTCGATGGCCCGCAGCCCCGCGCCGGAAGCTGTGGTGGCCGGCCGGTCGTGATGGGACAGGGGATGGATGCCGGGCGGGAGATGGTCCTGCGTGGTGCTGCCCGCCGGCCAGGAGAGGAGGGCGTGTCGGACGTCGCCGAAGGCTTGGATCTGGGCGGTGACGCACCCTGTGCGGGGGTCCTGCGTTGGCCATTCGAGCGGCTTCGCACCGCCGGCCACCGCGTTGTCGAAGACCGTACGGGCGTCGTGGCAGCGCACGGCGATCACCATGACGGCGTCACCGTGCGCGCGTTGGGAGGCGTGGGCCGGGTGGTGGGGCGTCAGCGCCTGGGTGAGGACGAGGGTGATGCCGTTCTGCAGGAGGGCCACCGAGAGCCGGTCCGGTGTGTGGGCGGGGGTGCGGCCCGCTATCCGGAAGCCGTACCGGTGGACCAAGTCGAGGGCCGCCGCTTCGGCGTCCGCGACGGCGAACTCGACGTGGTGCAGGGAGGTGTGCGCGATCGTGTTCACAGGGGTGCCGGAATCCGCTCTCATTGGTGGTCGGGTCCGTGCGGGCGAGGTCAGATGGCCGGGCGCCAGAAATACGTGCGGCGGTGGGTGATCAGGCCCTCGCGGACGACGTAGGTGTCGGCGAAAGGCTCGTCCAGCGGCTCACCGGTACGGCTGGTGCCCTGGAAACGGCCCCAGCACGCGGCGGCGCCGAGCCCACCGGTGATGTGGTCCACGTGATGACGCCCGGCGGCGATGATCCGCTCGTGCTCATAGAAGTAGAGGATCCGGTCCAGTCCCAGCAGCGGCGGGTAACCCGGGCGCTCGTAGACGGCGTCCTTGGCGAAGATCTGAGCCAGGTCCTCCCAGGCGCGGCCGTCGACGGCCCGGAAGAGGTCGCGGACGAGGATGTCAGCGGTGCGGTGGCGCAGGGCAGCGGCACCGGATGTGGAGGTGGGGACGAGAATGGTCATGGTGTTCTCGCTTTCTCTGTCTCGGCGGCGAAGGCACGGGCGAGTCGGTCGACGGCCACCTCCTGCTGGGTGTGGTCGAGGGCCGCGTAGGAGATGCGCATGAGCGCGCTGCCGTCCTGGTCGATGCAGAACGGGGTGCCGGGGACGAAGGCGACGCCTTCGGCCAGGGCGCGGGGGTAGAGACGGTCTGCGGTGAGCCGAGGGTCGGCCAGCGTGCACCACAGGAACAGGCCGCCGCGCGGCTCCTGGAAACTGAGCCAGGGCAGTCGTTCACGCAGCAGCCGGGTGAGCCAGGTGGCCTTGCCCCGGTACAGGGCCTGCAGCCGGGACACGTGGCCGGGCAGGAATCCGGGGTCCTGCAGCAACTCGGCCAGGACGTACTGGCTGAGGGTGTTGGTCTGCAGGTCGCTGCCCTGCTTGAGGCCGGCCAGGTCCCTCACCAGTTGCTCCGGGGCCACCAGACCGGCGACCCGCAGACCCGGGCAGAGCGTCTTGGACAGGCTCATCAACCGGATGACCCGGTCGGTGTGCACGTCGGTGGAGGGCAGCCGGCTGCCGTCGAACGCCAGGTCCGCGTAGGGATCGTCCTCGATGATCAGGAAGCCGTAGCGGTCGGCGAGGCGGGCCAGGTGTGCCCGGCGCTCTGCGCTGAGCACCGCGCCGGTCGGGTTGTGGAAGTGCGGCACGACGTAGACGAGCTTGCAACGGGCGCCGGCCGCGAGGCGCTGCTCCAGCACGTCGGTGCGCATCCCGTCGCTGTCGCCGGGGACGGCCAGCAGTCGGGCGCCGGCTCGTCGGAAGACCTGGACGGCGCCGAGGTAGCTGGGGTCGTCCAGCGCGACCAGGTCCCCCTCCTCCAGCAGGGCCTGGGCCGTGAGGTCCAGGCCCTGCTGGCTGCCGCTGGTCACCAGCACCTGGGAGGTCCCGACTGCGGCGCCCGTCGCGGTGGCCATCGTGGCCAGGACCGCTCGCATGCGCTCGACTCCCTCCGTCGGCGCGTACTGCAGCGCCTGGGTGGGGTAGCCGGACATGACCGTGTCGAGCGCCCGCCCGAGCGGCGCGACGGGGAAGCTCTCCGGGGCGGGGATCCCGCCGGCCAGCGAGAGGACCCCGGGGGTCGCGGCCGCCGCGAGGATGTCGCGGATGGCGTCGGAACGGCCGAGCCGGGTACGGGCGGCCAGGAGCGGCGCCCACTGGTCCGTCGCGCTGGCCTGCAGATCAACGAGCTGTGCCATGCCGAGCCTCCTGTTTCTCGCGTTCGCGTGGGTCGTGCTGAGGTCCTAGCGTCCTTGCCATTGGGGGACACGTTTCTGCGCGAACGCGAGCGGCCCCTCCACCGCGTCCTGACTGTTCATCCGCCGTTCCTCCCACACGTAGCGGGTAGCGAAGGCCTCCTGGACCGGTGTCGTGACCGCATGCAGCGCCGCTTCCTTCGCGGCTCGGACGGCCAGTGGCGCGCAGGCCAGGACGTCCTCGACCCAGCCGTCGACGCATGCGTCCAGCTGTTCGAGCGGCACGACCTCGTTGACCAGGCCCAGTTCGTACCCGCGCTGCGCGCTCATCGGCCGGCCGGTGAGCAGGTGGCCCAGCGCCACTTTCATTGGCGCCTGCTGGCTGAGCCGGAAGACCCCGCCGGCGCCGGCGATCAGCCCCCGCTTGGCCTCGGGCAGGGCGAAGGTCGCGTGCTCGGCCGCCACGACGATGTCGCAGGCCAGGGCGAGCTCGAAACCGCCGCCCAACGCGTAGCCGTTGACCCGGGCGATGAGCGGTTTGCTGAGGGAGAACCGTTCGGTCAGCCGGGGCCAGCCCGGCAGGCCGCGGCTGCCGAAGGTGGTCGACCTCGCGCCGTCGCGCAGCCTCCCGGCCAGCTCGCGCAGGTCCTGGCCCACCGAGAAGGAGCGGTCGCCCGCGCCGGTCAGGACGCCCACCCACAGGTCGTCGTCCTGCTCGAAGTCGTCCCAGATCTCGGCGAGCTGCTCGTGCATCCGCAGGTTCATCGCATTGAGCACGCCGGGCCGGTCGAGGGTGATCCAGGCCGTGCGGCCCTTCTTCTCATAGCGCACCGGCGGTGCGTCAACATCCGGGTCCATGGCCTCACTCCGGCCAGCGGGCCTGGGCGACGCTGCTGTTCCCCAGTCCGTAGAGGGTGACGGCGGCCTGCACCGCCGCCAGAGCGGCGATGGTCCACAGCGGGCTGGTGAACTGCAGCAGCAGACCGGCGGCCATGGTCCCGAGCGGCGGGCCGACGCTCAGCACAGTCATGACCGCGACGATGGTCCGGCCGCGCCGGTCCTCGGAGACCTGACGCAGGATCATGATGTCGATCAGCACCCTCAGGGCGGGCACAGTGAGGGTGGCCAGGAGCAGGCACCCGAATACCCACCACGGCCCGAGCGGGACCGTCAGCAGGGCCACGGCGCCGGCCACTACGCCGGAGACCGTCAGCAGCAGGCGACCCGGCGTCATCCGGCCGTGGAGTCTGCCGACCAGCAGTGAACCGAGCAGCATGCCGACCGCGGATCCGGTCAGGGCCACACCGATCAGACCTGCGGCGACGTGCTGGGAGCGCAGGGTGACCACGACGGTCAGCGTGACGGCCGTGATCACCAGGTAGAAGGTGCCGATGAGCGCGATGGCTCCGCGCAGCATGGGGTTGCGCCACAGTGCGAGCACGCCCGCGAACATCCCCTCGGACTCGCCGTCGGCCGGGGCGACCGCGCCGTGCCCGGCCTCCGGCTGACGGGGCGGGATACGCACGAAGAGCGTGCAGATGAGCGAGAGCGTGAAGGTCGTCGCGCAGGCCACGAACGGCAGCAGTCGGGCGACGCCGTAGAGCGAACCGCCCACTGCCGGGCCGACCAGTCCGGCCGCGCCCTCGCGGACCTCGTCCTGGGTGAGCGCTTGGGTCAGCTGGGACGGCGGGACCACGGCGCGGACCAGGAGCATCCGCACCGGGCCGCCGAAGGCGGTGCCGGCGCCCAGGACGACGGCGACGGCCATCAGGTGACCCATGGTCAGATGGCCGAGCACGATGGCCAGGGCGACCGACCCGGTCGCCAGCGCGCGGACGGCTTCGGCGCCGATCAGCATCGATCGGTGGTTCCAGCGGTCGACCAGGCGTCCTATCGGTAGGCCGAGCAGGACGCTCACCGCCGCCTGCACGAAGCCGAAGAGTCCGGCGAGCGCCGGTGAGCCGGTGAGGGTCAGCACGAGCAGGGGGTAGGCCACGTCCACGGCCTCCACCCCGAGGGTGGTGCTGGTCGCGCCTATCCACAGAAGTTGGAAGCGCCAGTTGCGGCGCAGCGGGGGAGGGGGCTGCTGTGCTACGGCGGCGCTCGGGGCCGATGCGGTCATCATGACGGGTCTCTTTCACGCAGGGGGTCGAGTGGGGACGGGCGCGCAACTGTGCCGGGGTCACACGTGAGCGGCGGTGTACCCGATCTTCATCAGCCCGCTCTTGATCTTGATGGAGCGGACCGATACGTCGCGCAGGGCGGACAGGTCGGGCACATGGGTTCCGCCGCACGGCTCGCCGCCCAGCCCCTCGATCGACACCGTCCGCACGCCGTCGCGGATCTCGGCGGTGACCGGCAGCGCCGCCTTCACCGCCTGGACGAAGTGGTCGTTCACCTGTGCGGTGAGCGCCTCGCGGTCCACCTCCCGGTCCGTGACGCGGTAGTCGACCCGCGCCTGGCCGGGGAAATGGCTGTTGCCGGCGTGCTGGAAGCCCAGCGTGCCCACCAGCGCGTGCAGCAGGTGGCCGGCGGTGTGCAGGGCCGCATGCAGCTTGCGCTGCTCCATGTCGATGGCGGCGACCACCTTCCCCTCGGTCGGCAGATCCCGCTGCGCGATGCCGGCCGGCCAGGTCGGGGTACCCGCGGGTTCGACCAGTTGGAGGACGACCAGGCCGTCGGCGTGGCGGCGGGACCGGACCGGCAGCCCGTCGACGGTGCCCACGTCGCTCGGCTGCCCGCCCCCCTGCGGATGGAAGATGTTGTCGGCCAGGGCCACCCAGGGGAGGCCGTCGTCCCCGCGGCCCGTCACGAGCGGTGTCGTGAGGACCTCGCCCAGGTAGGTGTCCGACAGGTAGAGCTGGTGCTGCTGCACGGCTGCGCCTTCTTTCGTGTGCCCGACGGCGGTCGGTCGCGGGGTGTCAGGACCAGACGATCAGGGGTCCGCGGGCGGTGACCCCGACGAAGAACGACAAGGTGACCCGGCGGCCTCCGCCCTGGGCGGGTCTGACCAGGTGGTAGTTGCGGGGGTCGAAGAACACCGCGTCGCCGAGGGAGGCCCGGACCGACACAGAGGGCTCTTCCGCGACCAGCGCCGGGTCGTAGCCGTAGCCGTCGCGGTGCTCTTCGTCGCGCGGGGACCAGCGTCGGCGGTAGGCCACCGCTTCGCCGCCGTCGACCGCGGTGGACAGATGGCAGTTGAAGGCCAGCTGGGCGACCGGCTGCTGGTCCAGGATGCCGTTGAACTCCCGGATCACCTCGTCGAAGTGCATGCGGGCGCCCTGATTGATCTCGCGGATCATCCCGACGAACATCTCCCGTCCACCAGAGCTCGCCGGCAGCACCGCCTCGCCCCAGGCCTCGCGGATGAGGTCGAGCGCGGCATCGAGCGGGTCACTGCCGTGCAGCAGCCGGGAGCGGGAACGCGCGGACTGCTCGGCGTGCTCCCAGTAGTCCTCGCGCAGCCCGCCGTCGCCGTAGAAGTCGTAGGCGGCAGGTCCGAGCTTGGCGATCCGGGGCTGGACCAGTTGCTCGTCGTAGCTGCCCATCTCGCAGGTCTGCAGCGACTGCATCACCTCGATGCATTGGTCGACGCTGAAGAAGTCTTTGACGAGAACCGAGCCGACCGATCCCGCCGCCAGGCGGGTCAGGTGATCGGCGGTCAGCCGGTCGGCGGTCTCGCTCGCGAACAGCACCGGGACGCTGGGCGCGCTGACAGTGGTGGGCATCCTCGCACTCCCCTCAGCTCGTCGCGGCGATCAGGCTCAGCGGGCGCAGATCGGTCCAGCTCTGCTCGATGTAGGACAGGCATTCCTGGCGCGCCGAGTGGGCGAGGACCACGGTCCATCCGCCTGGCACCTCGGCGAACGACGGCCACAGCGAGTGCTGCCCCTCGTCGTTGACCAGGACCTGGTACTGCGCAGAGTCGTCTTCGAAGGGGTTCGTCACGTTCGTCCTCCGGTTCACGTCGTGTATGGGGTCCTGCGTGAGCTCAAGAGCAGCCACCGCAGCGCCCACAAGCTAGCCCACCGTGACAACTGGTGTCTATAGACATGCCATCATTGATCCATGTCATGACAGACTTTCAGGGCTACTCTGGCCTCTCCGCTCTCTGGGGCAAATGCCCAAGAAAACCAGGCATTTGAGAGACTCGTCATGACAAGTTTTGTCACGGCAATGCATCTCTTCATGACAAGGCTCTGGACGGGTGGCGCTTGATCTGACTACGGTGATGCCTATCGCGTCGGGAACTGTCATCGACGTGGTCGTTGGCCGTCCACCCGATGGAGTGAGAGAGCATGACCGAGCGCCAGGACCACCCGCAGCAGCCGTTGCTGTTCGGGGCTGAGCGGACGCTGATGCTGGAGAGCTGGAATGACACGGTGGTGTCGGTTCCTGGCCGGAGCGTTGTGGGGCAGTTCGAGGCGCATGTTGGGGCGTGCCCGGATGCTGTGGCGGTCGTGGGTGAGGGTTTTGTTCTGACGTATCGGCAGTTGAACGCGCGGGTGAACCGGCTTGCTCATCGGTTGATGGGTCGGGGTGTGGGTCGTGAGACCGCGGTGGCGATGCTGTTGGAGCGTTCGGTGGACGTGGTGGTGACCACGTTGGCGGTCTTGAAGGCGGGCGGTGTGTATGTGCCGCTGCCTGCTGGTTATCCGGTGGAGCGGATGGCGCTGGTGATGGGCGGGACGGGTGCGCGGGTGCTGGTGGTGGATCCGGCGCACGCGGGTCATGAGGTGGTCGGCAGTGCGGGGGCGCTGGGTGTTGAGGTTCTGGTGGTCGATGGCGAGGTGGGTCTGGAGGGTGAGCCGGATCATGATCCGGGGCTGGTGATCGATCCGCAGCAGTTGGCGTATGTGATCTACACCTCGGGTTCGACGGGGGTTCCCAAGGGTGTGGCGATCGGTCATGGCGCGGTGGTTTCGTATGCGGCGGACCGGCAGTTCGGGGCGCCGGCGACGGATCGGCTGCTGCTGCACTCGACCCACGCGTTTGATGCGTCGACGTTCGAGATCTGGGTGCCGTTGCTGAACGGTGGCAGCATCGTGATGGCCGGGCCGGGGAAGTTGGACGTGTCGGACTATGCGCGGATCATCCGGCAGTTCGAGGTGACCACGGGGTTCTTCACGACGTCGTTGTTCAATGTGCTGGTTGATGAGATTCCGCAGGTGCTGGCGGGGATGCGGCAGTTGTGGACCGGTGGTGAGGCGTGCTCGCCGCGGGCGATGCGGGCGATGCTCGCGGCTGCGGGTCCGGACTTCGAGTTGATCCACTTGTATGGGCCGACGGAGTGCACCGTCTATGCGACCACGCATGTGGTGCGGGATGTCGCTGCGGACGCGGTGGGTGTGCCGATCGGTGCTGCGATGGACAACACGCGTTTGTATGTGCTGGATGCCAGGTTGGAGCCGGTTCCGGTTGGGGTTGCGGGGGAGTTGTACATCGCCGGTGACGGGTTGGGTCGTGGTTATGTCGCGCGGCCGGGTCTGACGGCGGAGCGTTTCGTGGCGGATCCGTTCGCGCGGGTGCCCGGGGTGCGGATGTACCGGACCGGGGATGTGGTGCGGTGGACGCCGGATGGTGAGCTGGAGTTCGTCGGCCGGGTCGATGGTCAGGTCAAGCTGCGTGGTTTCCGGATCGAGTTGGGTGAGGTCGAGGCCGCGCTTGCGGCCGATCCCGATGTCGCGCATGCGGTGGTGATGGTCCGCGAGGACCGCCCCGGTGACAAACGACTCGTCGGCTACTTCACACCGGAACCCGGGTCGGCCGGTGACCCCGGACCCGTCCGCGAAAGGCTCGCCCGGACCCTGCCCGACTACATGGTCCCCCGGGCGCTCGTGGCCCTCGACGCCCTTCCGCTGACCCCCAACGGCAAGGTCAACCGCCAAGCCCTACCAGCACCCACCTACAACGCCGGCGCCGGTCGAGCGCCCCGAACCGGGCCGGAGCGGACGCTGTGCGCGCTCATCGCGGACGTGCTCGGACTGCCTGAGGTCAGCCCTGACGACAACTTCTTCGACCTCGGCGGCCACTCGCTGTTCGCGACCCGTCTGGTCAACCGCATCCGCACCACCTTCGGCGCCGACCTCACGGTCCGCCAGCTCTTCCAGGACCCGACCGCCGAAGCCATGGCCGAGCTCATCGCCACGTCCCTGGTCGAGGAAAGGCCCCGCCTGGAACGGCGGACCGCCCCCCGGCAGCAACTGCCGCTTTCCCACGCGCAGCAGCGGCTCTGGTTCATGCACCGGCTGGAGGGACCGAACGCGACCTACAACGTGCCGCTGGTCCTGCGCGTCGCCGGAGCACTGCAGCCCGCGGCGCTGTCCGCGGCGCTCGACGACGTCGCGCTGCGCCACGAGAGCCTGCGCACCGTCTATCTCGACACCGCCGGCGAGACCCGGCAGGTCGTCCTCCCCACAGCGAAAGTCCCGTTGACGGTGTGTGCGGTGCCGGTGGGGGAGTTGGACGAGGCGGTGGATCAGGCGGCGCGGCAGACCTTCGATCTGGCGTCGGACCTGCCGTTGCGGGCGTGGTTGTTCCGTACCGGTGAGCTGGACAGCACGTTGTTGTTGGTGGTGCATCACATTGCGGCTGATGGCTGGTCGATGGGTCCGTTGGGTCGGGATCTTGGTGTGGCGTATCAGGCGCGGCTGGCGGGGGTGGCGCCGGTGTGGGACGAGTTGCCGGTGCAGTACGCGGACTATGCGTTGTGGCAGCGCGACCTGCTGGGTGAGGGTGAGGATCCGCAGAGCTTGGCGGCGGCGCAGACGGTGTTCTGGAAGCAGACCCTGGCGGGTCTGCCGGATGAGATCGAGTTGCCGGTGGACCGGCCGCGTCCGGCTGTGGCCGGTCATGCCGGTGGCGTGGTGGAGCTGGCGGTGGATGCCGGGTTGCACGGGCGGTTGCTGGGGTTGGCGCGGGAGCGTCAGGTGACGTTGTTCATGGTGCTGCAGGCGGGCCTGGCGGCGTTGCTGACCCGGTTGGGTGCGGGGACGGACATCCCGCTGGGTTCGGTGGTGGCCGGCCGGACCGATGAGGCGTTGGACGACCTGGTGGGGTTCTTCGTGAACACCCTGGTGCTGCGCACCGACACCTCGGGTGACCCCACCTTCGCGGAGCTCCTGGACCGGGTCCGCGACACGGCGCTGGCTGCCTACGCACACCAGGACCTCCCGTTCGACCGCGTCGTCGAGGCCCTCAACCCCACCCGCACCCGCGCCCGCCACCCCCTCTTCCAGACTGCCCTCGTCCTGCAGAACAACGCCGCCGCCCACTTCACGATGGGAGAGGCCGCCCAGGTCGAATCCGCCGAGGTGCCGAGCCTGGCGGCGATGTTCGACCTGTGCTTCAACACGCTGGAGCGGTACGGCCCGGACGGCAGCCCCGACGGACTGCGACTCCAGGTCGAATACGCCACCGACCTCTTCGACCGAGCCACAGCCGAAGCGCTGGGGCAACGACTGGTCCGGCTGCTCGACCAGTTCGCCGCCCGCGCCGAGGAGCCGATCGCCGCCGCCGAACTGCTCTCCGATCAGGAGCGCGAGCTCGTGCTGGAGCGCTGGAACGCGACCACCCAAGAGCTTCCGCCGCGCACCCTGCCCGCTCTCCTCGCCGAGCAGGCGGCCCGCACGCCCGAGGCGCTCGCCGTCGAGCACGGCCAGACCCGACTGAGCTACCGGGAGCTGGACGAGAGGGCGCGCGACCTCGCCGCTCTCCTGCGGGCCCGCGGCGTCGCCCCCGGCGACACGGTCATGCTGGCCATGCCGTCCTGCGCCGACCTGGTGGTCGCCGTCAGCGCCGCGCTCAAAGCAGGAGCCGGCTTCCTGCCGGTCGACCCGAAGCTTCCCCAGGCCCGGCTGAGCGCGATCCTCGCCGATTCCGCGCCCACCGCGGTGCTGACCCAGCGATCCGCCCTCGACGCGAACGCCTCCCTCGCCTCCGCCCTCGCCGGCCAGCCGCTGCTCTGCCTGGACGAGCCGTGGGAGCAAGCCGGCTACGCCCCTCTCGCCGCGATCACCCCCGAAAGCCTGGCCTGCGTCTTCTACACCTCCGGCTCGACCGGTCGCCCCAAGGGCGTCATGTTCGCCCACGGGCCGCTGCTCAACTACACGCTCGCCATGGTCGAAGCCTTCGCTCTCACCAGCGCCGACCGGATCCTGCAGCTCGCGTCGGTCGGATTCGACGTGCTGCTCGAGGAACTGCTGCCGGCCCTGGCGGTCGGAGCCACCGTCGTCATCACCGACGAACCAGTACTGACCAGCGGCGCCGACCTGGCCGACGTCGTCACTGACCTTCGCATCACCGGCCTGGAGCTCACCACCGCCTACTGGCACGAGTGGGCCCACGACCTGCACGCATCGGGCCGCACCCTGCCGGCCGGCTTCCGCTTCGTCGCGACCGGCGGCGAGCGGATCCTCCCCGAGCGCCTGCAGATGTGGGAGCGCCAGCCCGCCCGACTGATCCACGTCTACGGCCTGACCGAGGTCTCCTGCACCTCCACCACGGCCGTGCTCGGCACCGCAGGCGACCGCGGCGACGCCCTGGCCGCCCCGATCGGCCGACCGCTGTGGAACACCCGCGCCTACGTGCTCGACTCCGGGCTCCGCCCGGTGCCGCCGGGCATCCCGGGCGAGCTCTACCTGGGCGGCGCGGGCCTGGCCCGCGGCTACGTCGGCCGCCCCGACCTGACCGCGGAGCGCTTCGTCGCCGACCCCTACGCCCCCCTCGACGGCGCGCGGATGTACCGCACCGGCGACGTGGTGCGCTGGACGCCGGACGGCGAACTGGAGTTCGTCGGCCGCGCAGACGAGCAGGTCAAGATCCGCGGCTTCCGCATCGAACTCGGCGAGATCGAGGGCGCCCTCGCCCGCGACGGGAGCGTCGCCCAAGTCAAGGCCGTGGTCCGGGAGGACCGGCCCGGTGACAGGCGCCTGGTCGCCTACCTGATAGCCGTGCCCGGCTCCACACCCGACGTCCAGGCCCTGCGCGTCCGGCTGCAGACCGCACTGCCGGCCTACATGGTCCCCGACGCCCTGGTCCTCCTCGACGCCTTCCCGCTCAGCCCGAACGGGAAGGTCGACCGCAAGGCCCTCCCGGTGCCCGACTATCCGGCAGCCGCCGGCACCTCGGGCCGACCGCCGCGCAATCCCCGCGAGGAGATCCTCTGCTCGCTCTTCGCCGAAGTGCTGGGCCTGCGGCACGCCGGCATCGACGACAACTTCTTCCACCTGGGCGGCCACTCACTGCTGGCCACCCGCCTGGTCAACCGCGTCCGGGCCACTCTTGGCCTGGAAGTGCCGCTGCGGCGCCTCTTCGAGACACCGACCGTCTCCGGACTCTGCGACGTGCTGGAAGGCGGAACCGTCCGCCCCGGCCTGGAGCGCCGGATCCCGCGCCCGCAGAACTTGCCGCTCTCCTCCGCGCAGCAGCGGCTCTGGTTCCTGACGTGCCTGGAGGGCTCAAGTGACACCTACAACATCCCGATGGCCATCCGGCTCCGCGGACCGGTCGACACGCAGGCGCTTCAAGCGGCTCTTGGTGACCTGGCTGACCGTCAGGAAGCCCTGCGCACGGTGCTCCGGATCGTGCACGGGGAGCCGGTACAGGACTTCCTGCCCGTAGGCACCGCGCAGCCGCCGTTGACGGTGTGTGCGGTGCCGGTGGGGGAGTTGGACGAGGCGGTGGATCAGGCGGCGCGGCAGACCTTCGATCTGGCGTCGGACCTGCCGTTGCGGGCGTGGTTGTTCCGTACCGGTGAGCTGGACAGCACGTTGTTGTTGGTGGTGCATCACATTGCCGCGGATGGCTGGTCGATGGGTCCGCTGGGCCGGGATCTCGGCGTGGCGTATCAGGCGCGGCTGGCTGGGGTGGCGCCGGAGTGGGACGAGCTGCCGGTGCAGTACGCCGACTATGCGTTGTGGCAGCGCGACCTGCTCGGCGACAGTGAGGACCCCCAGAGCTTGGCGGCGGCGCAGACCGCGTTCTGGAAGCAGACCCTGGCGGGCCTGCCCGAAGAGATCGACATCCCCCGCGACCGCCCCCGGCCGGCCGTGGCCAGCCACACCGGTGCGGCGATCCGCGCCGAACTCGGTGCGGAACTGCACGGGCGGTTGCTGGGGTTGGCGCGGGAGCGTCAGGTGACGTTGTTCATGGTGCTGCAGGCGGGCCTGGCGGCGTTGCTGACCCGGTTGGGTGCGGGGACGGACATCCCGCTGGGTTCGGTGGTGGCCGGTCGGACCGATGAGGCGTTGGACGACCTGGTGGGGTTCTTCGTGAACACCCTGGTGCTGCGCACCGACACCTCGGGTGACCCCACCTTCGCGGAGCTCCTGGACCGGGTCCGCGACACGGCGCTGGCTGCCTACGCACACCAGGACCTCCCCTTCGACCGCGTCGTCGAAGCCCTCAACCCCACCCGCACCCGCGCCCGCCACCCCCTCTTCCAGATCGCGCTCACCTACGAGGACACGGCCGAAGTGGGCCTGGACATCGAAGGCCTGACGGCCTGCGTCGAAGCCCCGCGCTTTCGCTCCGCCAAGTTCGACCTGACCTTCTTCGTCAAGGAGCGGCCCTGCGTCGACGGCGCCGCCGCGGGCATCGAGCTGACCGTCGAGTACGCCGCGGACCTCTTCGACCAGAGCACCGTCGAACAGCTGGCGCAGCGCTTCGTCGGCCTTCTCGAATCGCTCGCCGATGCCCCCGAGGAGGCCATCGGGAGCCGACCGTTGCTGTTCGGGGCTGAGCGGACGCTGATGCTGGAGAGCTGGAATGACACGGTGGTGTCGGTTCCTGGCCGGAGCGTTGTGGGGCAGTTCGAGGCGCATGTTGGGGCGTGCCCGGATGCTGTGGCGGTCGTGGGTGAGGGTTTTGTTCTGACGTATCGGCAGTTGAACGCGCGGGTGAACCGGCTTGCTCATCGGTTGATGGGTCGGGGTGTGGGTCGTGAGACCGCGGTGGCGATGCTGTTGGAGCGTTCGGTGGACGTGGTGGTGACCACGTTGGCGATCTTGAAGGCGGGCGGTGTGTATGTGCCGCTGCCTGCTGGTTATCCGGTGGAGCGGATGGCGCTGGTGATGGGCGGGACGGGTGCGCGGGTGCTGGTGGTGGATCCGGCGCACGTGGGTCATGAGGTGGTCGGCAGTGCGGGGGCGCTGGGTGTTGAGGTTCTGGTGGTCGATGGCGAGGTGGGTCTGGAGGGTGAGCCGGATCATGATCCGGGGCTGGTGATCGATCCGCAGCAGTTGGCGTATGTGATCTACACCTCGGGTTCGACGGGGGTTCCCAAGGGTGTGGCGATCGGTCATGGCGCGGTGGTTTCGTATGCGGCGGATCGGCAGTTCGGGGCGCCGGCGACGGATCGGTTGTTGTTGCACTCGACCCACGCGTTTGATGCGTCGACGTTCGAGATCTGGGTGCCGTTGCTGAACGGTGGCAGCATCGTGATGGCCGGGCCGGGGAAGTTGGATGTGTCGGACTATGCGCGGATCATCCGGCAGTTCGAGGTGACCACGGGGTTCTTCACGACGTCGTTGTTCAATGTGCTGGTTGATGAGATTCCGCAGGTGCTGGCGGGGATGCGGCAGTTGTGGACCGGTGGTGAGGCGTGCTCGCCGCGGGCGATGCGGGCGATGCTCGCGGCCGCGGGTCCGGACTTCGAGTTGATCCACTTGTATGGGCCGACGGAGTGCACCGTCTATGCGACCACGCATGTGGTGCGGGATGTCGCTGCGGATGCGGTGGGTGTGCCGATCGGTGCTGCGATGGACAACACGCGTTTGTATGTGCTGGATGCCAGGTTGGAGCCGGTTCCGGTTGGGGTTGCGGGGGAGTTGTACATCGCCGGTGACGGGTTGGGTCGTGGTTATGTCGCGCGGCCGGGTCTGACGGCGGAGCGTTTCGTGGCGGATCCGTTCGCGCGGGTGCCCGGGGTGCGGATGTATCGGACCGGGGATGTGGTGCGGTGGACGCCGGATGGTGAGCTGGAGTTCGTCGGTCGGGTCGATGGTCAGGTCAAGCTGCGTGGTTTCCGGATCGAGTTGGGTGAGGTCGAGGCCGCGCTTGCGGCCGATCCCGATGTCGCGCATGCGGTGGTGATGGTCCGCGAGGACCGCCCCGGCGACAAACGACTCGTCGGCTACTTCACACCGGAACCCGGGTCGGCCGGTGACCCCGGACCCGTCCGCGAAAGGCTCGCCCGGACCCTGCCCGACTACATGGTGCCTGCCGCCCTGCTCGTGCTCGACGCCCTGCCGCTGACCCCCAACGGCAAGGTCAACCGCCAAGCCCTACCAGCACCCCAGTACGAGGCCCTCGCGCAGCGGCGCGCACCCCGGGACGAGCGCGAGCAGACGCTGTGCACGCTCTTCGCCGAGGCCCTCGGGGGCGTCGACGTCGGTATCGACGACAACTTCTTCCACCTGGGCGGCCACTCACTGCTCGCCACGCGACTGGCCAACCGCATCCGCACGACGCTCGGCGCCGAGCTGTCGGTCAGCGCCCTGTTCGAAGCCCCGACCGTGGCGGGTCTGTCCGAACGGCTAGCGGCAGCTCCGGCAGCGCCTGCCCGGCCAACCCTTGCCCGCCCAGCCCTGCGGCCCCGCGCCCGGGTCTGATACGCCCGACCCGCCGAGGAGACCATCGCGATGACACTCCAGCTTTCCTACGCACAGCAGCGGCTCTGGTTCATGCACCGGTTGGAAGGCCCCAGCCCCACCTACAACCTGCCGCTCGCACTGCGACTGACGGGCCCCTTCGACTGGCTTGCCCTGTCCAAGGCGCTGGCCGACGTCGCAGAACGGCACGAGGTGCTGCGCACGGTGTACCAGGAGGACGACGGCGAGGAGCCGCAACAGATCGTGCTGCCCGACGCGAAGCCCCAGCTGACCCTGGTCGGAGGCGTGCCCGAGCACCGGCTGCTCGACGAACTGACCGAGGCCGCCAGGCACCCGTTCGACCTGTCGAACGAGATCCCCGTCCGCTGCTGGGTGTTCGGAGTCGGTCCGCAGGAGAGAGTGCTGCTCCTGGTGATTCACCACATCGCCGCTGACGGCTGGTCGCTGGGGCCACTCGCCCGGGACCTCGGCACCGCATACAGCGCCAGACTGGCCGGCCGGCCGCCGCAGTGGGACGAGCTGCCGGTGCAGTACGGCGACTACGCGCTGTGGCAGCGTGACCTGCTCGGCGACAGCGAGGACCCCGACAGCGTCGCCGCCCGGCAACTCGACTACTGGCGCCAGGCACTCGCCGACCTGCCGGAACAACTCGAGCTCCCCACCGACCGGCCCCGGCCGGCTGTCCCCAGCCACCAGGGCCGCATCGTCCGGCTCGCCGTCGACGCCGACACCCACCGGCGGCTGCAGAGAGCCGCGGTGCAGCACGGAGCCACACTGACCATGGCCGTCCAGGCCGCCGTCTCGACCCTTTACACGCGCCTCGGTGCGGGGACCGACATCCCCCTCGGGTCGGTAACCGCCGGTCGGACCGATGAGGCGTTGGACGACCTGGTCGGGTTCTTCGTGAACACCCTGGTGCTGCGCACCGACACCTCCGGTGACCCCACCTTCGCGGAGCTCCTGGACCGGGTCCGCGACACGGCGCTGGCCGCCTACGACCACCAGGACCTCCCCTTCGACCAGATCGTCGAAGCCCTCAACCCGAGCCGTTCCCTGGCCAGACACCCCCTCTTCCAGACGATGGTGGCGCTGCAGAACAACGCCGCCGACGGCTTCGCCCTCGACGGCCTTCAGGTGACCGCACAGGAGATCCGCGCCGGCATCTCCCAGTTCGACCTCGCCATCACGCTGAACGAGGACTACACCGCCCAGGGCGCCCCCAAGGGAATCACCGGCTGGATCGAGTACAGCACCGACCTCTTCGACCAGGACACCGCCCAGGACTACGCAGACCGTCTGGCCGCCGTACTCCGCCAGGTCGCCGCCGCCCCGGACCAGCCGATCAGCAGCATCGAGCTGCTCAGCGCCGCGGAACGGCAACAGGTGCTAACGCGCTGGCAGGGACCGGAGGCGAAGGAACCGCACACCAGCGTCCCGGAACTCTTCCGGGACCGCGTACGGCTGCACCCCGACGCCACGGCCGTCTCCTTCCAGGGGTCCACGCTCAGTTATCACGAGCTCGACGCCGCGTCGGACCGCCTCGCCGCCATCCTGCACGCACATGGAGTCGGCGCCGAGAACCGTGTCGCGGTGCTGCACGAGCGCTCGCCGGGCCTGATCGTCTCCCTGCTCGCCGTCCTCAAGACAGGGGCCACCTACGTCCCCCTCGACCAGCGCGCCCCCGCCGACCGGATGGCGGTCGTGCTCGCCGACACCCGGGCCGCCGTCCTGCTCACCGACGTGCCGATGAGCGGCCACCCGATCGTGCCGCTGCGCCCCGACGGCACCGCGCACCTGGTGGCACCGACCGAGCCGGTCACGAAGGCAGCGAAAGACGGAGGCAGCGACGCGCGCAACGCCGGCATCGACACGGCTCACACCACGGTCCCCGCCCCGGCCAGCGCCGCGGTCCACCCCGAACAGCTCGCCTACCTCATGTACACCTCGGGATCCACCGGGACGCCCAAGGGCATCGGAATCACCCACCGGGATCTGGCCGCCTTCGTCCAGGACCGCTGCTGGCAGCGGCCACCCGAGCGGATCCTGCTGCACGCCCCAGTCGCTTTCGACGCTTCCGTCTACGAGCTGTGGATCCCCCTGTTGACCGGCGGCACCGTCGTGGTGGCCCCACCCGGCAACCTGGACGCCGCGACGCTGGGACGACTGATCCGTGCCGAACAGCTCACCAGCGTGCTCCTTACCGCTGGCCTCTTCCGCGTGGTCGCCGAAGAGGACCCGCAGACCTTCACCGGGCTGCGCGAAGTGCTGACGGGCGGCGACGTCATTCCGCCTGCCGCCGTGCAACGGGTCCTCGACGCCTGCCCGAAGACGCTGGTACGCCCCACGTACGGCCCCACCGAGACGACGCTCTTCGCCACCCAGCACCTGCTGCGGGCACCGCATCAGGTCGGCGCCACGATCCCGATGGGTCGACCCATGGACGGCATGCGCGCCTACGTGCTCGACGCGCGCCTGCGGCCGGTGCCGCCCGGCGTGACCGGCGAGCTCTACCTGGCCGGCCTCGGTCTGGCCCGCGGCTACGAGAACCGGCCGGGACTGACCGCCGAACGATTCGTCGCCGACCCCTTCGGCCCGCCGGCCGGCGGGCGCATGTACCGCACCGGCGACCTGGTCCGCTGGACCCGTGACGGACTGCTGGACTTCGTCAGCCGCGTCGACGGCCAGGTCAAGCTGCGTGGCTTCCGCATCGAGCTCGGCGAGATCGAACTCGTACTGTCCCGCATCCCCGGGGTGAGCCAGGCCGCGGTTCTGGCCCGTGAAGACCGCCCCGGCGACAAGCGCCTGGTTGCCTACGTGGTCGCCGAGGTGGCCGGCGCGGACCCCGCAGACCCCGCAGACCTCCGCGCCAAGGTCGCCGCCACACTCCCCGACTACATGGTCCCCTCGGCTTTCGTCGTCCTCGACACGCTGCCGCTCACCATCAACGGCAAGCTCGACCGCCGCGCACTGCCCGCCCCGGCAACCGGCGACGCCCCGGCGGGCCGCCCACCGCGTACCGAGCGCGAGCGCGTCCTGTGCGGCATCTTCGCGGACCTCCTCGGGAAGGACGAGGTCTCCGTTGATGACGACTTCTTCGCCCTGGGCGGCCACTCGCTGCTGGCCACCCGACTGGCAAGCCGCGTCCGCGCCGCACTCGGCGCCGAAGTCGGCATCAGAGACCTCTTCGAAGCGCCGACAGTCGCAGCACTGAGCGGCCGGCTGGGAAAGGACGAAGGCCGCCCCGCCCTCGTCGCCGCCCGACGACCGGACCTGCTACCGCTCTCCTTCGCGCAGCAGCGGCTCTGGTTCATGCACCGGCTGGAGGGACCGAACTCGCTCTACAACCTGCCGATGATTCTCCGGCTGCACGGCACGCTCGACCGCGATGCCCTCGCCGCGGCCATGGGCGACCTGGCCCTGCGTCATGAGGTCCTGCGGACCGTGCTGCACGAGATCGACGGCCACCCCCACCAGGTGATCCTCCAGGAGGGGCGGATACCGCTCGCGATACACCGCACCACCGAGGACCGCCTGCCACAGGACCTGGCCGACGCCGCGGCCCGCCCCTTCGACCTCGCGGCCGATCTGCCTGCCCGGGTGGGGCTCTTCGAGCTGGCCCCCCAGGAGCACGTGCTGTTGTTGGTGGTGCATCACATTGCGGCTGATGGCTGGTCGATGGGTCCGTTGGGTCGGGATCTTGGTGTGGCGTATCAGGCGCGGCTGGCGGGGGTGGCGCCGGTGTGGGACGAGTTGCCGGTGCAGTACGCGGACTATGCGTTGTGGCAGCGCGACCTGCTGGGTGAGGGTGAGGATCCGCAGAGCTTGGCGGCGGCGCAGACGGCGTTCTGGAAGCAGACCCTGGCGGGTCTGCCGGATGAGATCGAGCTGCCGGTGGACCGGCCGCGTCCGGCTGTGGCCGGCCATGCCGGTGGCGTGGTGGAGCTGGCGGTGGATGCCGGGTTGCACGGGCGGTTGCTGGGGTTGGCGCGGGAGCGTCAGGTGACGTTGTTCATGGTGCTGCAGGCGGGCCTGGCGGCGCTGCTGACCCGGCTGGGTGCGGGGACGGACATCCCGCTGGGTTCGGTGGTGGCCGGCCGGACCGATGAGGCGTTGGACGACCTGGTGGGGTTCTTCGTGAACACCCTGGTGCTGCGCACCGACACCTCGGGTGACCCCACCTTCGCGGAGCTCCTGGACCGGGTCCGCGACACGGCGCTGGCCGCCTACGCACACCAGGACCTCCCCTTCGACCGCGTCGTCGAAGCCCTCAACCCCACCCGCACCCGCGCCCGCCACCCCCTCTTCCAGACCACCCTCGTCCTGCAGAACAACGCCGCCGCCCACTTCACGATGGCCGATCTGGAGGTCACGAACGTGGACCCCGGCGTCGACGTCTGCCAGTTCGACCTCCAGTTCAACCTGACCGAGAGCTACGCGAGCGACGGTTCACCGGTCGGACTGGAAGGCGCAGTGGTCTTCGCCACCGAGCTGTTCGACCGCGCCACGGCCCAGACCCTGGCGGACCGCCTGGTCCGGCTGCTCGACGCGGCCGCCACCGACTCCGGGCAGCCCCTGAGCCGCCTGGACCTCCTCGCCCCACCGGAGCGCACCGCACTGCTGCGCGCCTGGAGCGGACCCGAGCGACCCGTGCCGACGCGCAACCTCGCCCAACTGGTCGAGGCGCGCGCCACAACGGACCCCGACGCCGTAGCGGTCACCTCCGCGACACGACGTCTGACGTACGCGCAGCTGAACACGCGGGCCAACCAGCTCGCGCACCGGCTCTCCAAGCTCGGCGTCGGTCCCGACCGGACCGTCGCCACCCTGCTGGAGCGCTCGGCCGACCTGGTGGCCGCCACCCTCGGCGTCATCAAGGCCGGCGGCGCGTACGTCCCCCTTCCCTCGGGCTATCCGGTCGAGCGGATGCGCTTCGTGCTCCAGGGCACGGCCGCGCGCGTCCTGGTCGTGGACGCCGCGATGCGTGATCACGAGCTCGTGCGCTTCGAACGGGCCCGCGGCACCGCCGTGGTCGACCTCGATGATCCGACGCTGGCCGATGAGCCGGACAGTGACCTTGAGGCCGCCGTCCAACCGGACCACCTGGCCTACATCATCTACACCTCCGGCTCCACCGGCACGCCCAAGGGCGTCGCGGTCACCCACCGCAACATCGCCGACCTCGCCGCCGACGCCTGCTGGCAGGGCGGCGCCCAGGAACGGGTCCTGATGCACGCCCCGCACGCCTTCGACGCGTCCACCTACGAGCTGTGGGTGCCGCTGCTGAACGGCGGTCAGATCGTGGTGGCTCCGGCCGGATCGCTGGACACCCGCCAGTACGCCCGGCTCATCGCCGAGCACCGGGTGACCTCGGCACTGTTCACCCCGGTGCTGTTCAACCTCATGGCCGAGGAGGAGCCAGCCGCGCTGGGGATGCTGCGCCAGGTGTGGACCGGAGGCGACAACGTCCCGGTCAGCGGCGTGCAGCGGGCCGTGGACAGCTGCCCGCAGACCGAGATCGTGGCCACCTACGGCCCCACCGAGACCTCGGTGGTGTGCTCCTGGCACCCGATGCGGGCACCCCACCGCCTGGGCCGCACCGTGCCGATCGGCCGCGCGATGGACAACACCCGTCTCTACGTCCTCGACGAGCGTCTGGCCCCGGTTCCGGTCGGCGTCCCCGGCGAGCTCTACATCGGCGGCGCCGGAGTGGCCCGCGGCTACCTCGGCCTGCCCGGCCTCACCGCGAGCCGGTTCGTCGCCGACCCCTTCACCGACGAGCGAGGGGCACGCATGTACCAAAGCGGCGACATCGTGCGCTGGGCAGGTGACGGCACCCTCGAGTTCGTCGGGCGCGCCGACGGGCAGGTCAAGGTGCGCGGCTTCCGGATCGAGCTCGGCGAGGTGGAGAAGGCCCTGGCCGCCGACCCGGCCCTGCTCCAGGTGGCCGCGGTGGTCCGCGAGGACCGCCCGGGCGACCGACGGCTGGTCGCCTACCTGGTCCCCGGTCCGGGCGACAGCGTCGACACCACCGCGCTCCGCGACAAGCTGGCGGGGCGGCTGCCCGACTACATGGTCCCGTCCGCCTTCGTCGTCCTCGACGCCCTCCCACAGACCCCCAACGGCAAACTGGACCGCAAGGCGCTGCCGGCGCCGACCGTCCAGGCAGCTGGCCGCAAGGCCCGCAACGCCCGCGAGGAACTGCTGTGCGGCCTCTTCGCCGACGTCCTGGGACTGGCCGACGTCTCGATCGACGACGACTTCTTCGCCCTGGGCGGCCACTCGCTGCTGGCCACCCGGCTGGTCAACCGGATCCGCCGCACCCTGCACGCCGACTTCGCCGTGGCCGGGCTCTTCGCGGCGCCCACCGTGGCCGCCCTCGCCGCAGCCATCGGCGACGACACCACGGGAGACGACGGCGACGACGAGGACGGCACCTTCGAGACGGTGCTGGCACTGCGCCCCGACGGGGAAGAGGCGCCACTGTTCTGCATCCATCCCGGAGGCGGCATGGGCTGGTGCTATGCCGGCCTGACCCGGTATCTCGACCCGCGGGTCCCGCTGTACGCCTTCCAGTCCCGCGGTCTGGCCCGCCCGGTCCAACTCCCGGACAGCGTCGAAGAGATCGCAGCGGACTACCTGCGGGAGATCCGCCGGGTCCAGCCGAGCGGACCGTACCGCCTCGCCGGCTGGTCCTTCGGCGGCGCGGTGGCGCATGCGATCGCGACACTGCTGCGCGACCTGGGGGAGGAGGTCTCGCTGCTCGCGCTGCTGGACGCCTACCCCGGCGGCTCCAACGGCGAGCACGAGGTCATGGACGAGCGCTCGGTCCTGCAGTTGGCCTTCGACGGCGTCGACGTCCTTCAAGGCGCGGCCGAGGCGGACCTCCCGGTCAGCCCCGCCCGGGTACTGGCCCTCCTCCACGAGCGCGGGAGCATCCTGTCCGGACTGGACGAGCGCGCGATCCAGGCCCTGATGGCCGTGACCGTCAACAACGTCCGGCTGATGCGCGCCTTCACCCCCCGTCGCTTCGACGGCGAGGTGCTCTTCTTCCAGGCCGGCCTGGAAGGGCTGACCGTCGACGAGGCGGCCGGGCTGTGGACGCCGTTCGTGGCGGGTCTGGAGCACCACGTCCTTTCGACCACCCACGCCGAGATGACCGGACCCGAGGCGCTGCAACTCATCGGACCCAGGATCGCCGATCGTCTGGAGGCCGACACGGCCTCCCAGGCTCCCCGACCCACCCACGCCGCATCCGCGGCCGCCCAGCCCGTGCTCGCGCTGACGGCCTGAGCCGGCACCGCCTTCCCGCACCGAACTGCCTTCCCGCACCAAGGGCGCCCGGCCCGGCCCTCACCCGGGCCGGGCGCCCCCTTCCCATCGCTTCCGCACCCAAGGAGTTCCGCGCCGTGACCGCTCAGATCCTGCTTGATCCGGCCCCCCTGCACGAAGCCGACCTGCCGCCGCTGGTCACCACCGAGGAGTGGCACGCCGCGACGGACCCGAACCCGGTCAACGGCGGTGTGCACCGCTACCGGCTCAGCCGCACCGAGGCCGAGCAGGTCCACCGGCTCGCCGCGCGATGCATGGCCGTCTACCGGACCGTGGACAACCCGCGGTTTCTCACTGACGTCCGGGTCCTGGCCGCCGAGCTGCCGCTGGGCCTGCGCCTGGCCGTGAACGCGGCCAGACTCGATGACCGGAAGCACGGTCTGGTGGTCTCCGGCAACCTCGTCGACGAGCAGCTGCTCGGGCTCACACCCAGGGGCTGGCAGGAGGCCGACACCGACGCCAGCCGGGTCCACGCATTCATGATCATGCTCTACGGCGCCGTGCTCGGCGACGTGGTCTCCTGGGCCACCCAGCAGGACGGACGGATCGTCACCGACGTCGTACCCGCACCGGGCATGGAGGAAAGCCTGGTCAGCTCAAGCAGCAGCAAAGAGCTCGGCTGGCACACCGAAGACGCCTTCTCCCCGTGCCGCGCCGACTACGTCGGCCTGCTGTGCCTGCGCAGCCCGGAGCTGACCGCCACCACCATCGGCCACCTCGACCTGACCGCTCTGCCGGAAAAGGTCGGAGACGTCCTGCGTGCGGCGCGCTTCCACATCATGCCGGACACCTCGCACGAGGCCGCGCTCAACACCGAACCGGAGGCGGCGGGACGCGCCGACGCCTTCGACCGCCTCGACGCGGTCCGACGCCGGCCTCCGCGGATACCGCTGCTCGAGGGACACGCCGACGCCCCGGTGCTGCGCATCGACGGCGACTTCGTCTCCGCGGTGGAGGGGGACGAGGAGGCGGCGGCGGCGCTGGCCTGGCTGAAGGCTCACCTCAGCGCCAACCTCTACGACTTCCCCCTCGCCCCGGGGGACGTCGGCTTCATCGACAACCGGAACGTGGTCCACGGCCGCCGCCCCTTCCGCCCCCGCTACGACGGCACGGACCGTTGGCTCAAGCGGGTCAACATCGTGGCCGACCTGCGGCGTACCCGCCCGGGTCGCTCCAGCACCTCCACTCGCGTGATCGGCTGACTCACAACTCCTGGAGAACCCATGAATTCCGACTCCACCCACGCCGCGGATCTGCAGAAGGCAGCCTCGCAGGCGCTGGGTGACATCGAGCCGGCCCTCCTTGAGGACTGGTTCCGCTCACGGTACTTCGACGCCAAGATCGACATCTCCAGCTCGGGGATGCAGAACTACTCACTCGGCCAGCTGCGCGGCATGCTCGGCGTGAGCATGGACGAACTTGACGGCCTTCCCTTCAGGGACAGCCCGACACTGGGGTGCGAACCGCTGAGGGCCGCGATCGCCGCCCGCTACGCGCCCACCCGGTCCGAGCGCGTGATGGTCACCCACGGCTCCACCGAGGGCATCTTCCTGGCACTGTCCGCAGTCGTGCGCCCGGGGGACGAGGTGGTCGTGCTGAGCCCGGTCTACCAGTCGCTCTCCTCGGTCGCTTCCGCTCTCGGGGCGACCCTGCGGGTCTGGGAGCTGTCACCGGCCGAGGACTTCACCCCCGACCTGGACCGGCTGGCGGGCCTCATCACGGCGAAGACCCGGGCCGTGGTGGTCAACTTCCCGCACAACCCGACCGGGGCGATGCTCGACCCGCAGGGCTATCACCGGCTCCTGGAGATGGTCGAGGCGGCCGGCTGCTACCTCTTCTGGGACGCCGCATTCGGCGAACTGGTCTACGACTTCACACCGTTGCCGGACCCGGCGGCGATCATGGAGAAGTGCGTCTCCTTCGGCACCATGTCCAAGGCCTTCGGCCTGCCCGGCCTGCGGATCGGTTGGTGCATCGCACCGCCTGACGTGCTCGCCACCATGGTCAAGCTCCGCGACTACGTGACTATCAGCACCTCACCACTCAACGAGCTGTTGGCGACCCGAGTGATGGAGAACGTCGACACCGTGGTCGGCCCGCTGCGTGAACAGGCCAGGTTCAACCGGTTGCTGCTCAGCACGTGGGCGGCCGACCACCCGGACCTGATTTCGCTGCCGTTGCCCCACGGCGGGGTGAGCGCCTTCCCCGCCCTGCCCAGGGGGGTGGACACCATCAGCCTGTGCGACAAGCTGCTCGACGAGCACGGGGTGCTGCTCGTCCCGGGATTGTGCTTCGGTCACCCGGACCGGGTCCGGCTCGGCTTCGGCGGGGGCACCGACGAACTGCAGGCCGGACTGGAAGCGGTGGCGATCGCCGCCTCCGAACTGGCATCCCCGGTCGCGGCGTACTGAGCCCCGGCGGTCCGCACGGGCCGCGAACAGACCGCGCCGCGCCCAGCACACCGGGCGCGGCGCGGTCTGTTCGGGTTTCAGCGATGGTCGGGCAGGAAGCCGTCCTGCACGGCGTGCACACCCGCCTCGAAGCGGCTCCGGGCCTGCAGCCGCTCCATCAGCTCGGCGGCGATCCGCCGCGCGGTGCGCGGCGACACGCCCAGACGCTTGGCGATGGCCTCATCGGTGTGGCCGTCGGCCAGCAGGACGAGCACCGCGCGCTCCTGCGGCGGCATCGCGTCCGCGTCTGCGCTCGGCGCCGCCCCGAGCGGCACGGCCTCGCTCCAGACGCTCTCGAAGAGCGCGCACAGGGCGGCAACGGTGCCTGTGCCGTGCAAGACCACCGCCCCGGCGCGGGCGTCGGCGGTGTCGATGGGGAGAACCGCGTGCGCGCGGTCAATAATGATCATGCGAATGGGAAGCATAGGAGTGGTGCGTACCTGTCCACCGTGACTGCCCAGCCAGGTCACATGATCGAGCGTGGGCTGGTGGTTGCGGACACTGTCCAGGTAGACGGTCCGCATCCGGACCCCGCGCTCGAACAGCCCGCTGTTCGGTCCGCGGCTCGCCTTCAGGTCGGCCTCGTTGTGTGCGCCGCCGGGAGCGAAATTGACGATCTCCTCCCGAGCGGACTCGGCAAGGTCTGCCAGCCGGTCGCGGATCGCCTCCACGCCGATCAGCTGCTCGTAGCCGCCGTCCGACACGGTGGGCCGCAACGCCGAGCACTCGGCGATGAGCTGCGCCGCGGCGGCCCGGGAGGCCTCGACCCGCATCTGCTGGGCGGCCAGCTCCGCCTGCTGACGGGCAAGGAGAAGTTCCATGGCCATCTCAGGGCTGACCGGACGGAAGCCGATGCCCGCCTGATGCGTGGGGCGCACCAGTGACAGCTCACTCAGCCGGTCCAACCCGGCACGGAATCGTTCCTCGGACATGTCCAGGCGTGAGGCGAGTTGCCCGAGAACTTCCTGAGGGTAACTCAGGATCGCTCTGTAAATACTCTCCGCCTCCGCGTCGAGCCCTAGCACCTCCAACAACCTGTCCCCCAGTTCTGTCTGTTCGATTTCAGTCTCAGGGGATCCTAGGGACTTGACGCGTACGGCGCAGCAGGACGATTTATGCCAGTGCAGGAACCGTCCAGCTTGGGCGATTGTGGATGGTTATGTCTGGCTCCCACGATGGGAGCATGTACCTCATCCATGTGCGCCTTCGGGCTCCTGACGGTATTTCGCTTCCGTCTGACACTGCCCGCCTCGTCACCGGCTGCGCCTTTGCGGAGGACGGGCTGCAGCATGTCTCCGTGCACTCCGATGCCGAGGGCGGGCCGGTGCTGGGTCTCTTCGTGTCCGTTTCCGGCCTCGCCGAGGCGGAGGAGGCGGTGGCGAAGCTGTGCGCCCGCGCGATCGGCGAATGTCCCGCGTTGGCCGCGTTCTCCATCCTGACCTGCGGCGCTGTGCTGGTCCCCGGCCCCTGGTGGGACGGCGGCTGACCGCGTCGGTGGACGGCTTATGCCAGTGCATGTTCCGTCCAGCCGGCATCCGTTCCCACCGTCCCGCCGGTCGGTCACAGTAGAGGCATCGGCAGGAACGAGAGCCGAAAGAACAAAGGCCCGCAGGGCCCGGGAATAATCCCGAAGCATCGAATTCATTGAGAAGGAGAAATCCAGTGGTGGCCACCCGTTTCGCAAAAATCGTTGCTTCTGTGATCGTCGCGGTCAGCGGAATCGCCGTCGGTGCCGTCGTCGCCGGCGCTCCGGCTCACGCGGCAACCACCGTCCGCGCCGATGCGGCCACCACTGTCACCAGCACGGCTCCCGTTGCCACGCCCTCGCCGGCGGACGTGACCTGGGGGGGATGACCGACAGCTCCACGGCGCCGCGAAATCCATAAGTGTCGGGGCGACGGAATGGAACCGGTCGAACCTGCCGGCTGTTCATAGATCGACTAATTCCAGGGAAATCCCGCAGCGGATAGATGCGAGTGGCCACCCGCATCGCCTGGGAAACGAGATCGGAAAATTTCGCGCCGGCCCGACCGTTGCGCCGCGGCCGTCTTCTGGCGAACCGACCCGGGGCGCCTCGTCCCGCACCGAGCCAGACCCAGAACCGACTGACCTGGAAGGCAGAGATGAACCAGAACGTGGCGCCCCGCGAAGAGGCCTCACTACTCCCCGATACGACCGAGCGCGGCCTCCGCCAAGGCCTTCCAGGCCTCGGCGGAAAGATCGAGGTTGCCCGAGGCCTGGAGTCGATCGGCGACGGAGCGCAGCGCGGAGACAGCAGCCTCGCTCTGGCCGAGGCTGAGGGCGATCTGATGGAACAGGATCTCGACGCTCATCCGGTCCTGCAGCGACAGTCCGGTCGGATCGTCCAGGACCTCACCGGCGAGTCGGGACGCCCTGTCTCGATCGCCCTGGTGGAAAGCGATGCGGGCGGCGAGGGCCTTGAGCTCTGCCTGGTGGCCGGGGCTTCCATAGAGTCCGACGACTCCCTCGGCCTCGTGGAACCAGGACAGGACCTGCGGGGTGACCTCCTGTCCCGACCTCAGGTGCAGCGACACGGCCGCAGTGCGAAGCCGGCCCCAGGTGAGGATGTCGCGGTGGTCCGCGATGGACAGCGCCTGGTGGAGCAGGGCGAGCCCCTGCTCGACAGCTCCCTGGCGGACGGCGACGGTCGCAGCGCTCCACAGAACCTGAACCCGCAGCGCCCCAAGCTCCTGTGGCGGGATCTGCTGGGCCAGCTCGGCATGCTGCGCGGCGTCGAGGAGCCGGCCGGACTCGGCCTCCGCGGCGATGAGCGCGAGCAGGACACGCGCGATGTCCGCCCGCGGGATCTCCACGTGCTCCTCGCCGAGCGCGAGCGCCTTGCCTGCCACAGCCACGGACTCGTCGACTACGCCGACGAGCCGCGCGCAGACTGCTAGCTCGGTCAGTGCCTTGACCTGGAGGGTCGCGGAACCCAACTCCTCTCCCACGGCGAGCAGCCGAGTCGCCACCTGGCGGCGCTCCTCGTGCAGCCCCAGCCGCTCGTAGGCCTGGGCCAGAGTCCAGAGCATCAGCCAGCGGGTCTCCGCGGCCAGATCCTGAGCCTCGTCGCTGGCCTGCGTCAGCGCGGCGACAGCGGCTTCAAGACGTCCGTCCTCCAGTGCCGTCACACCCTCGGCGATCCGCTCGGCCGCCACTTGCGGGGAGCGGGCCCGGAAGGTGTCGGCAGGCACGCCGAACCGCCGCGCGAGCTGCGTGACAGCCTGCGTGGTCGGCGCGCGCACCCCGGATTCCAGTCGTGACACGTAACTGGCAGAGAGTCCCTCGCCTGCCAGCTGGGCCTGAGAAAGGCCGCGGTCCCGTCGCAGCTGGCCGACCAGCAAGCCGAAGGCCGGCTGTTCCAGGTACTTCATGCTCCACCAGCCCCGATCCAAGACGCAGGAGTAATGCCGTGAGAAGTTCCGTCCGATCCGCCGGGGCCGCGGCCGCCGCGCCCGACGAGGGCGAGTGGCCGTAAGGGCCGGCGCAGGAAGTCCTCCGTGCCATTGCACGACAGTGTAGATGACACAAGCTTCAGGCCCAATGGCACAGCGCGTCAAGCCGTCCGGCAGCCGTCCTCTCGACTGTCATGACAAAAAATGCCAACATGCTAGACAAGCTTGTCATCTCTGGCTAGCTTGCTGGCATTGCCCGGCCTACGGGCACCGACCCTCGCCGAGGTTGAGAGCATGCTGACCCAGACCAGACGTACCGAGACCGAGACCGAGACCGAGACCGAGCACACGCCCAAGCCACGCCTGCTCGCGGTAGGCACGGCAAACCCGCCCACCAGCTACTCGCAGGACGACATCCTGCGCAGCTACGGCATCACCGACCCCACCGTGGTCTCCGTCTTCCGCAACAGCCACATCGACAAGCGCCACCTGACTCTCCCCCCGGTCGGTCCGGACGGCCGGCCCAGCATCGAGACCCAGGGCGAGCTGCTCGCCAAGCACAAGGCGAAGGGGATCGAGCTCGCTGCCGAGGCGCTTCGCAAGTGCCTCGCGCAGATCGGCGCCGATGTGGACGAGCTCGGCTACCTCGTCTGCGTCACCTCCACTGGCTTGCTCACGCCCGGGTTCAGCGCCCTGTTGATCAAGGAACTGGGGATACCGGTCACCTGCAGCCGACTCGATGTGGTCGGCATGGGCTGCAACGCCGGCCTCAACGGGCTCAACCCGACCGCCGCCTGGGCCTCACGCAACCCCGGCCGACTGGCGGTGATGGTCTGCGTCGAATGCTGCTCCGCCGCCTACGTCTTCGACGGCACCATGCGGACCGCCGTCGTCAACGGCCTCTTCGGCGACGGCGCCGCCGCGGTCGCGGTGATGGCCGGCGCCGACCTCGCCCCCGACGCGCCGCAGGTGCTGAAGTTCACCAGCCGCATCGTCCCCGAGGCCGTCGACGCCATGCGCTTCGACTGGGACGAGGACCACGGCAAGTACAGCTTCTTCCTGGACCGCGACGTCCCCTACGTGGTCGGCGCACACGCCGAGGAGGCGATCGACAACCTGCTGCGGGACACCGGCCTGCGCCGAACCGACATCGCTCACTGGATCGTCCACTCCGGCGGCAAGAAGGTCATCGACGCGGTCAAGGTCAACCTCGGGCTGACCTCCCACGACGTCAGGCACACCACATCCGTGCTGCGGGACTACGGCAACCTCTCCAGCGGCTCGTTCCTCTTCTCCTTCGACCGTCTCCGCGCCGAGCAGGCCGTCCGCCCCGGCGAGTACGTCGTGCTGATGACCATGGGCCCCGGCTCGACCATCGAGAACGCGCTGGTCCGCTGGTAGCGCGCCCCGCCACGCCCCGGCGCCTACCCGCGTCGGCACTCCCCGCCCAGCCTGTGCACCTGTCAGCGTTCTTCAGCCCATGAGACAGATAGGACTCCCTTCGATGGCCAACTCCACTGAACTCGCCGCCCCCAAGACCGACTTCACGCTGACGATCGACGGCGCCGAGGCACTCACCCCGGACCTCATCGCCCGGGTCGGCGCGATCTGCGGCACCGTCGAGGACGCCGAGCACGGTGACACCCTGCTGCTCCGACTCGGCACCGGCACCGGCGCCGACGCGGCCGCTCCGTCGCGCAGCCAACTCCCCGCCAACGTCCACCAGGTGAACAAGTGGGAGCGCTCGCTGCGCCGCCTGGAGCGCCTCCCCGTCGCCACCGTCGCCGTCGCCACCGGAGCCTGCTACGGCCGCAGCGCGGAAACCCTCCTCGCGACCGACTACCGCATCGCCGGCACCGACCTGCGCCTGCAGCTGCCCACAGCCGGTCACGCCACCTGGCCCGGCATGGCCATCTACCGCCTCGCCCAGCAGCTTGGCGTCGCCCGCGCCCGGCAGATCGCCCTCTTCGCCACCGAGCTGTCGGCCTGGCAGGCCCTCGAACTCGGACTCGTCGACGAGGTCGCCGAGGACCCCGAGGCCGCCGTCCACGCCACCCTGGAGCGTCTCGCCGGCGCCCGAGGCCGTGACGTCGCCGTCCGCCGCCGCCTGCTCATGGACGCCGCCTCGACCGACTTCGAGGAGGCCCTCGGCCCGCACCTGGCCGCCTGCGACCGCACGCTGCGCCGTCACCGGGCAGCGTGAGCCATGCCCAGAGACCTTGCCGAGCAGTTGCGGGAGAACCTCATGACCAGTTCCTTCCCCCGGCGGCAGCACCGCCCCGGCCCCGCACTCGAGCCCGACACCGGCCTTCCCCAGCTCAACGGCGTCTTCGACGTCGACGCCACCCGCCTCAGCGCCCACCTGGGACCGCTGCGGGAGCAGCTCGACCGGCTGCCTGCCCGCCCGCAACGCTCACCCGAGCAGCAGCGGCTCGCCGAAGGCCTCCTGCAGGCCGGCCGGTCCGCCCGCCTCGCCTTCGTCCGCACCCACGGTGAGCGACTGCACCGCGAGCTGACCCACGGCGGCAGCCGGAGCCTGCGCCTGGACGCTCTCGCCTACGCCGCCGCCGGACTCGTCCCCGGCCTGACCCCGACCCGGCAGACCATCGACGCCGAGCGTGCCCACGACCAGGTCCACAAGGACGGCCACGAACTCGACCAGGGCATCCTGCTCTGGGGCCTGATGCGCTCGCGCACCGCCGGCACCCAGATACTCGACGCCATGCTCGCGCCGACCGCCCGCGCGCAGGCCGCCCTACCGGAGTTCTCCCGAACCGGCATCGCCGGACTCGGCACCGTCTCGCTCACCCGTGAGAACGGCGTCGCCACCCTGACCATCAACAACACCTCCTGCCTCAACGCCGAGGACGACCGGCTCGCCGAGGACATGGAAACCGCGGTCGACCTCGCCCTGCTCGACGACAGCACCCACGTCGGCGTCGTGCGCGGCGGCGTCATGAGCCACCCCCGCTACAACGGCCGCCGGGTCTTCTGCTCCGGCATCAACCTGACCCGGCTCTACCACGGCCAGATCTCACTGGTGGACT
Organism: Streptacidiphilus sp. MAP12-20; assembly: GCF_041262525.1. Classification (NCBI taxonomy): domain Bacteria; kingdom Bacillati; phylum Actinomycetota; class Actinomycetes; order Kitasatosporales; family Streptomycetaceae; genus Streptacidiphilus; species Streptacidiphilus sp. MAP12-20. Next base: position 12,134 of record NZ_JBGCCK010000036.1, on the reverse strand, counting down.
TCCTGCTCCGCCGCGAGACGGGCTACATCCACAAGCTCATCCGCGGTATCCGGATTCCCGGCGCCGACCCACTGGCACCCGAGGGGATGCGCGAGAAGCCCTGGCTCGCGGCGGTCGACTCGCACGCGATCGGCGGCGGAATGCAACTGCTGCTCGCCTTCGACCACGTCGTCGCCGAGAGCGGCGCCCACTTCAGCCTCCCCGCCGTCCAGGAAGGCATCGTGCCCGGCGCCTCCAACTTCCGCCTCTCCAAGGTCATGGGACCCCGACTGGCCCGCCAGGTCATCCTCGGCGGCCGCCGGATCCACGCGGAGGAGCCCGAGGCGCTGACCTTCTGCGACCAGGTCGTCCCGCCCGAGCAGCTCGACAAGGCCGTGGCTCAGGCCGTCGAGACGCTGGACAACCCGTCCGTCGTCAGCAACCGCCGCATGCTCAACCTGGTGGACGAGCCTCTCGACCAGTTCCGCAGCTACATGGCCGAGTTCGCCCTGGAGCAGGCCAAGCGTCTGTACAGCGCCGACGTCATCGACAACCTCGAGCGCACCTGGATCAACCGCAACCGCCACCAAGACAACTGACACCGACGAGATCCGGATTGGGGTGTGACATGACTGGAACCGCCGCGCTCTACGGAGCACGACACGTCGAACTCGACCGCGACCAACTCCACGGAGCACTGGCGGACCCCGTGCTCACCTCCATGAACTTTCTCAACGAGGTGATGGGAAGGTTCCCGGAAGCGATCTCCTTCGCTCCTGGCGCCCCGCACACATCCTTCTACGACGAGATCGACGTGGCTCGTCACACCAAGAGCTTCCTGCAGCACCTGCGCCGCAGCCGCGGACTGGGCGCGGACCAGGCCCGTGACCAGCTCTACCAGTACGGACCGGCAGCCGGGCAGATCAACGACCTGGTCGCTGAGCAACTCCGCGTCGACGAGGGCATCGTCGTCCCCCCGGAGTCCGTGGTCGTCACCGTGGGCTGTCAGGAGGGCATGTTCATCACCCTGCGCGCCCTGCACGCCGGACCGAGGGACGTGCTGATCGTGGCCGACCCGTGTTATGTCGGCATCGTCGGCGCCGCCAAGCTCCTCGGCATCGAGGTCCGCACCGTCGACCAGTCGGACGGCCGGCTCGACCCCGAAGAGCTGCGCGAGGTCTGCGCGCAGATCCGCGCCGAGGGCAAACGGCCGCGAACCTTCTACCTCGTCCCCGATTTCGCCAACCCGACCGGGTCCCGCATCGACCTGGCCACGCGCAAGCGGCTGCTGTCGCTGGCCGACGAAGAGGACCTGCTGGTCCTGGAGGACAACCCCTACGGCTTCACCGCAGCGCCCGGCAGCGAACTGCCCACCATGAAACTGCTGGACCAGCGGCAGCGCGTGATCTACCTCGGCACCTACGCCAAGGTCTGCATGCCCGGCGCCCGCGTCGGCTTCGTGGTCGCGGACCAACGCGTGACCCGAGCGGGCGGCCGCACCGGACTGCTCGCCGCCGAGCTCACCAGCGTCAAGAGCATGATCACGGTCAACACATCGCCGATCAGCCAAGCCGTCATCGGCGGCATCATCGTCGAGGAGGGCGGCTCCCTGAAGCGGCTGATCCGCGAGAAGGCCGCCTTCTACCAGCGCAATCTGCAGGCCCTGCTCAACGCGCTGGAACGGCACTTCCCCGCACCGGCACGCCGGCGGGTCGGCATCGACTGGCTGACCCCCGAGGGCGGCTTCTTCCTGGTCATGAACGTGCCCTTCGCCGTCGACGACGCCCTGCTGGAGATCTCCGCCCGCGACTTCGGCGTGCTGTGGACTCCCATGGCCCACTTCTACGCAGGCGCCGGCGGCGAACGCCAGCTCCGGCTCTCGTTCAGCTACCTGGACGAAGCCCGGATCGAGGAAGGCGTCAGCCGCCTGGCCGCCTTCCTGCGGAGCCGCCTGGAACCACACGACCGGCTGACACTGCCACCCGCTATGGCCTCGCCGTTCTCGCGAGCCCTGGACACCGCACCGGAACTCTTCGCCGAGATCTTCGGCGCCGGCCTGCGGCTGGCCCGCCTGCCCCAAGGGGCTTGACGCCCCATCATCCTGACTTCCCGTCGGCGCTCCGCCGCCGGGAGACCCCCACCAGGGTCACAAGCGCAACACCCGTCCACCTGTCAGTAGTGCAGTCAATCCGAGAAGGAGGGTCACATGTCTGAGATCCGTAACCGTCGTGAGCTGGAGCTGGGCATCGAGATCGGCATCGATGGGATCGAGGAGACCCGCATTGAGCGGATCGAGGGTGACCTCGGTATCGACGGGATCGAGTCCCGGATCATCCGTTCCATCTGAGTCCGCTTCGTCCACCTGTCAGTAGTGCAGTCAACCTGAGAAGGAGAGTCACATGTCTGAGATCCGTAACCGTCGTGAGCTGGAGCTGGGCATCGAGATCGGCATCGATGGGATCGAGGAGACGCGTATCGAGCGGATCGAGGGTGACCTCGGTATCGACGGGATCGAGTCCCGGATCATCCGTTCCATCTGAGTCCGCTTCGTCCACCCGTAAGCAGTGCAGTCAACCTGAGAAGGAGAGTCACATGTCTGAGATCCGTAACCGCCGCGACCGGGAGACGGGCATCGAGATCGGCATCGACGGGATCATCGAGGAGACCGGCATCAACCTGATCGAGGGCGAGTACGCCGGCGCGCAGACCTGCCTGGTCCCCCTCGCCTGAGCCGAATCGGACAACACATGCGTATGAGCCCACCGGTGCCGGGCCCCTCCCGGCACCGGAGCGCTCACGCAGCCCCACGTCCCCATCCCGACCGAAACCGAACGAGCCACGACCTGACAGGTGAGTGATGAGCCGGCTGCGCGTCTCCCAGCTCTGCGTGTTCCTCTGGCGGGAAGGTCGACTCGTCTGCGACGACCCGCTGCGGCACCGCCAGTTCGCCCTGAGCACCGAAGCCGGCTCTCTCCTGGGGCACTTCGCCGACTGGGCCGAGGCACCCCCGGTCGCCGCCCGATCCGAGACGTACCCCCAGCTGATCCAACGTCTGCTGGACGCCAAGGTCCTCGTCGAGGAGGGCTCCGCCGAGCACGAACGGGAGGAGCACCTGGGTCCCTGGGCCGAGTGGGGTACCGCGGCCACCTACTACCACCTCGCCTCGCGTACTCACGCAGCAGACCGCTTCGCCTCCGCCGCCGAGGACAGCCGCTGGCTCAAGGAACGCCTGGACGAGCGCCCGCAGCCGCAGATCTTCAAGGAGTACCCACCCCAGGCACGCCTCGCGCTGCCCGCCGGCGACAACACCGCGCTGACCACCGCCGACCTCGAGCAGGCCCTGCGCCGCCGCCGTACCACCCGCCGGCTCGACCCTCAGCAGCCGATGACCGTCGACCAGCTGGCCTGCCTGCTGAGCTGGGCCGCAGGCCCGCTGTACCAGGTGGAGAGCCCTGGTCTGCACAGCGCGATGCTCAAGGCGAGCCCCTCGGGCGGCTCGCGGCACGCGGTCGAGGTCTACCCGGTGGTGCTCAATGTCGATGGCCTCGAGCCAGGCATCTACCACTACCACTGCGGAGAGCACGCCCTGGATCCCATTCAGTTGGGCGCCCGCGACCTGGACGAACTCGTCGACTGGTGCGGCGGCCAGACCTATGTCCGCAACTGTGGCGTCCTGTTCTTCTACACCGCGGTGCTGGAGCGCACCGCCTGGAAGTACCGCATGGGCCGGGTCTACCGCTCCCTCTACACCGAGCTCGGCCACATCAGCCAGACCTCCTATCTAGTCGGCGCCTCCCTCGGGCTCGGCGTGTTCTTCACCGCCGCCACCCGCGACGAGCCCGTCGAGGCGGCCCTGGGCCTGGACTGGAGCGAGGAAGTGCTGCTCGGGCTGAACGGATTCGGCGTGCCCACCGCACAAGAGCGCGCCCGGCAGAGCCGGATGCTCGCCGGTGGCCCCGCGGACTTCTCCTTCCTCGGGGACGAGTGGGACGGACAGGCGGCGGCCGGATGACCGCGACTGCCACGCGACGCGGCGAGGACCTGACCGTCCACGTCGACCTGCGGCGTGCCGAACGCAACATCGAGCGCTTCCACGCCGCCGCCTCCGAGCGCCGGGTCGCCGTCCGTGCCCACGTCAAGGGCCACCGGACCGTCGGCCTGGCCGTGCGCCAGATCGAGTCCGGCGCATGCGGCGTCTCCGTGACCCAGGCCGGCCAGGCGCGTGAGTACCTGGAAGCCGGCATCACCGACATCGTCATCGCCCACCCCTGGCGGGACGCCTGGCGTTTCCCGCTCTTCGCCGAGCTGGCCCGCGACTGCGTCCTCGCCGTGCACGTCGACGATCCGGTCGTCCTCGGCGCGCTCGGCGCCGCCGCGCGGGAGGCCGGCAGCACCATCGGCGTGCTGGCCCGCATCGGTGACGGCTACGACGCCACCGCGAGCAGCCCCGCGCGACTGCTCGCCCTCGCCCGTCAGGCCCGGCACACCCCGGGCCTGCGTTTCGACGGCCTGACGTCCTACCAGGGCATGCTCGCGCCCGCCGACGGGCGCGACGGCTTCGACATCGGCGGGCGGACCGCTCGCTACGCCGTCCGCTGCGCTGGCTACCTGCGGGCCCGTGGTGTCCCGTGCCGGACGGTCTCGGTCGGGGGCACGCCCACAGCCGCCGGGATCCTGTCCGTGCCGGGGGTCACCGAGTTGGGCTCCGGTGCCTATGCCCTGCTGGACGGGGGTCTGGTGGAGGCCGGGATCTGCACCGGGGAGGACGTCGCCCTCACCGTGTCCCTGGCGTCCGGTGGGGAACACGACCGCGCCGAGAGCCTGCTGGCCGAACACCGCTACCCGTGGCAGCGGCCCGGCCCCGCGCTTCCCGCCGCCGGGCTGCCCCCTGCCCCGGTCGCCGCGCCGCATCTGTGCCCGCTGCTCCAGGAGGTGCAGGTGCTGCACGTCCGCGGGCTGAGCGGCCGGGTGGACCGCTGGCCGGTACTGAACCTCCCGGACACCGCGCCGCCTGGCGCCGCCTGAGCAAAGGATCACGCGTGACCTCGTACGCCGACAACTTCCGCGTCCTGGCGGTGCCCGCGTTCCGCCGGTTCTTCCTGGGCCAGTGCGCCTCGCTGCTGGGCGACTTCCTCGCCGGGCCCGCCCTGGCCTTCGCGGTGCTGGGCCTGACCGGGTCACCGGCTCGGCTCGGCCTCGTGCTGGCCGTGCGCCTGGTGCCGACCGTGCTCTTCATGCTGCTGGGCGGCGCCATCGCGGACCGGTTGCCGCGGCAGCGGGTGATGCGCTGGGCCGACCTGGCCCGGGCCGTCGCGCAGGCCGCTTCGGCGGCGCTCATCCTCACCGGGCAGGCGCGGCTGTGGGAGCTGATGGCGCTGCAACTGGTCCTCGGCACGGGGAGTGCCCTGTTCACTCCGGCGATCACGGGACTGGTCCAGGAGACTGTTCCGGCGGAGCGGCGGCAGGCGGCCAACGCGCTGCGGAGCCTGTCCCAGTCGGTGGCCATGGTCGTCGGCCCGCTCTGCTCGGTCGCGCTGGTCGTCTGGGTCGGCCCGGGGTGGGCCATCGCGGTCGACTCGGCGACCTTCCTGTGCAGCGCAGCCTGCCTGCGTCGCCTCGGGGTGGAGCGGGCGGCCGGACCGGTCAGGGCGAACCGGATCGGCGCCGACCTCGCGGAGGGCTGGCGGGAGTTCACCGGCCGCACCTGGATCTGGGCGACCATCGCTGTCGCCTCCGTCGCCAACATGGCCTACTCGACGCTCTCGGTGCTGGGGCCCGAGCTCAGTATCCGCTCCTTCGGCGGTGCGGCGGCCTGGGGCGAATTCCTGGCCGCCTTCGGCCTCGGGGCCGTGGCGGGCGGGGCATTGGGCCTGCACGTCCGGCCGCAGCGCCCGCTGCGTTTCGCCCTAGTGGCCGTCTCGTTGTTTGCTTCACCTGCCCTGGTGCTCTCGCAGACCACGGCCACGCTGCCCGCGCTGGTCGCCTTCTTCGGCGGTGGCCTGGGCATGATGGTCTTCAACCCGGTGTGGGAGACCACCTTGCAGGCGCATGTCCCCGCCGACCGCCTCTCCCGGGTGAGCGCCTACGAGTGGGCCGGCTGCTTTGCCGCGCAGCCGCTCGGCCTGGCACTGGCCGGGCCGCTGGCCCTGGACGTGGGCCTGCGGCAGGTTCTGCTGGTCGCCGGGATCCTGCAGTTGGCGGCCACGTTGTCCCCGCTGTTGCTCAAGGAGATCCGTGATCTGGGGGCCGAGCCGGCGACGGCGGTGGCCTGCGGCTGAGGCCGGGTCCCGGCCGGTCGCCGGCCCCGCCTCATCCCAGAATCCACCGGCGGGCGGGGACGGGATGCTCGTCGTGCGCTGTGCGGGCCGGGTCGAGCTGCGAGATGGGTAGCTGGGGTGCGGCGCACACGGCGCGGGCGAGATCTGCGAGCTGCGCCGTCAGGCGCTGCATGGTGGCCCGGTCGAAGAGGTCGGTGCTGTACTCCACGAAGCCGCCGAGCCCCAGTGGCGTCCCTTCGCGGTCCAGCTTCTCCCTGAAGACGACCGAAAGGTCGAACTGTGCGATGTCGGGGCGCAGTTCCTCCGCCTCGATGTGCAGCCCGTCCAGTTCGAAGCCGGTGGCGTCCTGGCTCTGCAGGGAGACCATGGTCTGGAAGACCGGCTGGCGGCCTGGCACGCGGGCGGGCTTCAGTGCGCGGACGACCCGGTCGAACGGCAGGTCCTGACGGTCGTAGCCGGCCAGGCAGGTCTCCCGGACCAGGGAAAGCAGCCGGGCGAACCCTGGGTCCCCGCTGGTGTCCACGCGCAGCGCGAGCGTGTTGACGAAGAAGCCGACGAGGTCGTCCAACCCTTCGTCGCAGCGCCCGGAGACGACTGTGCCGAGGGGGATGTCGCTTCCGGCGCCCAGGCGTGTGAAGAGGGTCGCGATGAGCGCGATCGCGGCCATGGTGAGGCTCGCGCCCTGGTCGTCGGCGAGCTTGGACAGGGCCAGGTGGGTGTCCGCGTCGATGTCGATCTCGACCGTGCGGCCCGCCCCGAGCGCGCCGGCCGGGCGGGGACGGTCGTAGGGGAGTGCCAGCTCCTGGGGTATCCCGGCGAGCTGCTGTGTCCAATAGGCGAGCTGTTGCCCGGAGATGCTCTGCGGATCCTGCTCCGCGCCGAGGAGTTCCTGCTGCCACAGGGCGTAGTCCGCGTACTGGATCTCCAACTCCTCCAGGTCCGGCGTCCTTCCGGCGCGGCGCGCCCGGTAGGCCTTGGCCAGGTCACGTGCGAACGGGCCGAGTGACCAGCCGTCCAGGCCGATGTGGTGGAAGAGCATCAGGAGCGTGTGACGGTCGGGGCCGGTCCGGCTGAGTGAGATGCGCAGCGGCGGCTCGTCCGCGAGGTCGAAGCAGTAGCCCGCCGCGGCGCGCAGCGCCGCGACGTCCTCCTCGCTCTCCCGGACCGCGGCGAGGATGCGCGCGAGTGCCTGGTCGGGGTCCAGCACCACCTGCACCGGCCCCTGGGGCGATCGCCGATAGACGGTGCGAAGGATCTCGTGTCGGCGCACCATGTCGCCGAACGCCTCCAGCAGCGCGCCCCGGTCCAGCGGCCCGGTCAGGTGGAGCAGGGCGGGGAGGTTGTAGGTGGGGCTCGGTCCTTCCAGGCGGTGCAGGAACCAGAGGCGCTGCTGCGCGTAGGACAGGGGGAGTGTCATCGCGGACTCCTGGGCTCGACGGCGTGTCGCGCAATTGTCACACGTGCCGCCAAGCTTGTCATGGTGCTCGCCGCAAGGGCTGGAGTCGCCTCGCTGTCTGCCCGTCAGAATCCACATAAAGGCTGCCAAAACGCCGGGAGAGTCGTTGTCATCTCTGGCATGGAGTGATGACAACTACTAGACGGTGCTGTCATGGCCAAGGTAGCGTGCCGTTACATCCAGTCGAGGAGGACTCATGCGCGAGCTGCGCGGGACAACGATCGCTCACCTCTTTGAGCGCCATGCCGCTGCGGCTCCCGCGCATCCCGCGATCCTGGGCGCGTCGGGCGAGACACTCAGCTATGCCGAGGTGAATCGCCGCGCCAACCAGTTGGCCCACCACCTGCGTTCGCTGGGGGCCGGACCGGAACAGGTCGTCGGGGTCTGCCTGCCGCAGACGCCTGAGCTGCTCATCGCGGTCCTCGCCGTGGTCAAGTCGGGCGCGGCGTACCTGCCGCTGCTTCCCGGCCACCCCGCCGGCCGCCGTAGGCAAGCGCTGGCGTCGACCGGGGCCCGGCTCGTGGTGACCTCGGGGGAACTGGAGAGGGACGGCTTCGCGGACCGCGTCCGCGTGGTGCGGACCGACCTCGACAGTGAACTCGTCGCGGCCGCGCCGACCGTGAACCCCGATGCCGCCGGCCATCTCGACCAGCTGCTCTACCTGATCCACACCTCCGGGTCCACCGGCACACCCAAGTGCATCGCGATCACCCATCGGGCGGTGCTGGACCGTAGCGTCGACGTCGGCTACATGACGTTCCGTCCGGACGACGTCTGTCTTCAGCTCGCGCCGCTGTCCTTCGACGGCTCGGCCTGGGAGATCTGGACGACCTGGCTCAACGGCGGCACTCTGGCCCTCCCGCAGGCCGGTGTCCCCTTCCCGGACGCGCTCCGGGGCGCGCTGGAACGGCAGCCGGTCACCACCCTCTCGCTGATCTCGCCGCAGCTTCAGCTGCTGCTCACCGAGTTCCCGCAACTGCTGGCCGGCATCGAAACGCTGCTGGTCGGCGGGGACGTGTTGGCGCCCGAATACGCGCAGCAGGCGCTGCGCCTGCATCCGGAAGGGCGGCTCCTGCACTGCTACGGCCCGACCGAGTGCACGGTCTTCGCCACTACCGAGGAGCTCGGCGAGCAGCACGCGGGCCTGCCGGTGCTCCCGATCGGCCGGCCGCTGCCGAGGACCACCGCTTACGTGCTCGACGAGCGGCTGCGGGTGTGCGCGCCCGGGCAGGCCGGCGAGTTGTGGCTGGGAGGAGCCGCGCTGGCCCGTGGCTACGCGGGCAGCGCGGCGCTGACGGCGCAGCATTTCGTCGCCGACCCGTTCGGTCTGCCTGGGGGCCGGCTCTACCGGACGGGGGACGTGGTGCGATGCCTGGCCGACGGGCGGCTGGAGTTCGTTGGCCGGATCGACGGCCAGGTCAAGATCCGCGGCTACCGGGTGGAGACTGGTGAGGTCGCGTCGGTGCTGCTGCGTCACCCGGGTGTCGCCGCTGCGGCGGTGGTCGCGCGTGACGACCTGCCGGCGGGCCGCGGCCTGGTGGGTTATCTCGTCGCCCCTGCGGCCGGGCCCTGCGTCGATACGGGCCAGGCGGAGTCCGAGCTGCGCGGGCTCCTCGCCGACACGTTGCCCGGTTATATGCGTCCCGCCGCCCTGGTGTGGCTGGACCGCCTGCCGCTGACCGTCAACGGGAAGCTGGACCGCGCCGCGTTGCCTGCCCCCGCTCCCCGTGACCGCGCCGACGCTGCGGGTTGTCCGCGCACGCCCACCGAGGTCTCGGTGCATCGGCTCTGGGTCGAGTTGCTGGGGGCCCCGGGGCTCGGCCGGCAGGACGACTTCTTCGACGCCGGCGGTGATTCGCTGTTGCTGGTCCGCCTCATGGACCAATTGGAGGGGCACTTCCCGCAGGCGGGCCTGAGCCTGGTCGACCTGTTCGAGTTCACCACCTGCGCGTCGCTGGCGGCCGAGCTGGACCGGCGCAGCGGCTCCCGGGTCGACGAGCTCGCAGGCCTGGCCGTGTGACGCGGCCCGCCCGCGTGCCCCGGCCGGCGGCCCTCCGCTCGCTCCCCTTGTCCGTCCTGGCTCACTGAAAGGCCGTCCCGAGATGTCCGGTAGCACCCCGAACTCCGCCAGCGAGGAGGCGTTCACCCCGATCGCCGTGATCGGTATGGCGCTGCGCATGCCCGGCGCCGATACCGAGTATCAGCTTCACGAGCTGCTCGCGGCCGGGCGTGACGCCATGGACGCGATCCCGCTGGAGCGTCTGGAGTTGGCGGGGTTGGACCCGGAAGGCACCTACCCGCCGCTGGCCGCGTTGTCGCGGATCGAGGAGTTCGACCACGCTTTTTTCAAGATCTCGTCGGCCGAGGCGGTCGCGATGGATCCTCATCAGCGTCTCGCGCTCCAGTTGGCACACGCTGCGATCGAGAACGCGGGACAGCGGCCGTCGCGGCTGCGGGGCAGTGACTGCGGTGTCTTCTTCGCCGCGCCGCGGCCGGACTACGTCAGCCTCGTCGGTGACCGTGACCTGGTGAGCATGCTGGGCACGCAGTCGTCGGCCCTGGCGGGCCGGATCTCGCATCAACTGGGCCTGCAGGGGCCTGCGGTGGTGGTCGACACGGGGTGTTCCAGCGCGCTCGTCGCGTTGCAGCACGCGTGTCGGGAGTTGGCCGCGGATGCGACGGGGCTCGCCCTGATCGGCGCGGTGAGTTTGTTCCCGACGCTGTTCGAGCAGGCCGATACCGTCCAGGAGGTGGTCTCCGAGAGCGGTACCTGCCGGGCGTTCGATGTTTCGGCGGACGGTACCGCGCCGGGGGAGGGCGGCGCGGTGCTGCTGCTCAAGCGCCTGGACCGGGCGCTTGAGGACGCGGACCAGATCCACGCGGTCATCCGCTCCGTGGCTGTCAACCACAACGGGGACCGCTCCAACGGCTTCTCCGCGCCGGGACCGGCCGCGCAGGCGGAGGTCATCGAGCGGGCGTGGCGGCTGGCGGGGCTCGACCTGGACCGGCTCACCTATCTGGAGGCGCACGGGTCAGGGACACGGCTGGGCGACATGATCGAGATCGAGTCCGCGCAACGGGTGCTGCGGGCGGCCGGGGCTGCCCGGCACGCGTGCGACGTGGGCACGATCAAGAGCAATATCGGGCACCTGGGCAATGCCGCAGGCCTGGCCGGCCTGCTGAAGGCCGTGCTGGCCGTCAAGCACGCGACGCGGTATGCCTCGATCAACGTGGCGACTCCGAACCCGCAGTTCGCCGCCCACGGTGAGCCGTTGCGGGTGCGCACGACGACCGAGCCGTGGACGGAGCAGCAAGGCGTGTCCCGGGTCGCGGGCGTGAGTTCCTTCACTTTGATCGGGACCAACGCCCATGCCGTCGTCGAGGAGCCCCCGAAGCCGGCGCGCTACGGCGCGGTCGCGCCCGCCGTCGTGACGCGCGGCGCTCCGGCGGCGGTGTCGGCGGCGTCGCGTGGCGCACTGCGGCGCCGGCTGACCGACCTGGCTGAACACCTCGCCGTTGTGCGTGACGAGGATCTCCCGGACGTGCTGTTCACCTTGAACGCCGGCCGTGACCACTACCCCTATCGTGCCGTGCTGCCCGCCACCGGCGGTGCGGCCGGCCTTCGGCATGCCCTGACCTGGGCGGCCGAGAGCGTGGAGACGGTCGATCCCGTACCCACGCGGCGGTTGGTCCTGCTGCTCACCGACCCTGAGGTGACAGGACCGGCCGTGTGGGAGGGCGCGGGCAGTCTCGCGGACACGGGCGCCTGGAAGGCGCAGAGCCGGGCCTACCAGCGGGCCTGGGCCGACGCCGACGCTGATGCCGATGCTGATGCGGCGGTGCCGGATCTGACGCGGCACCAGTACGCGGCCGTGCAGGCGCTGCGGGCGGCGGGCGTCGAGCCCGCGCTGATCGTGGGCCTGGGGCGCAGCCGGGCGGTCGCTCGTGCGCTGCGCGGCGAGGTCTCGCTCGCGCAGGCGTGGGCGCAGGAGAGAGGTGGGCCCGATGGGCCGGCGCCCGAGCTGGTCGCGGCCCGGCTGGCGCAGGGTGAGCCGAGCGCGTTCCGGGTCCTGGGCCCGGCCGAGCCCGCGTTCGAGGCGCTCGGTGCGGGCGGTCACGATCTCGCTTTGCTGGATCTGACGTGTCCTGACGGGCTGGTCGGGGCTGTGGCCGGGGTGTATCTGGCCGGTGTGCCGGTCGACTGGGAGGCGTACCCGGCCGGCAGCGGTGACTCGTCCGGCGGCGGTGAGTGGTCCGGTCGTCCCCGCCCGGTCGCCCTGCCGGGCTACCCCTTCGAGCCGACGCGCTGCTGGCCGGGCGTCACCCCGGCCGTGTCCCAGGCGGGTGCGTCGGTCCCGGCCGGAGCCGCACCGGCCGTTGCCGGGGCGAGTGCGGACCCGCAGGGCAAAGACGCGGTCGGG
>NZ_JBGCCK010000035.1:0-56288 GCF_041262525.1 Streptacidiphilus sp. MAP12-20 | reverse complement strand
AGCGTCCTCGCTGATAAATCTGTTCTCAAAAGTAACTGGCGTTGACTTTTGGCACGCTGTTGAGTTCTCAAGGAACGGACGCTTCCTTCAGCCCCGTTTCACCGGGCCCTCCGGGCGCTTCCTTCGGTTTCCAGCTTAGCAGATCCGCCACTCGGCTTTTTCCGCTTCCCCGCTAGAAAGTGGGGGCCGCTCGATTGCGACGTCCGCTACGTTAGCGCATTTCCCGGAGACCGTGAAATCCGCTTCCAAACGCTAATTCGCACGCCAAAAAGAGCTCGTTCCGGCACGGCAGACACCGATGCCACGAGATCGATCAAGAGAGTGAATCAGCTACGGGTGGTCACTTTGGACTGGTGCGGCGGAGCGACGCTCCGTACGACGTACCTGTCCGAATCAGGCGACTCGACCTACATTAGCCCCTGGTTCCGCCAACGTCAAACACGAAGGGCGGAGATCCTTAAGATTCTCCGCCCTTCGGGTGAACTTGCTGGTCAGTGGGGCGGGCAGCCCGGTCAGCCCACCAATTCGACGGCGGCGAGGTTCCGCTTGCCACGGCGCAGCACGAGCCAGCGACCGTGAAGCAGGTCCGCCGGCGCGGCGAGTGCCGCCTCGTCCTCGATCTTCGCGTTGTTGACGTACGCGCCGCCCTCGCCCACCGTTCGGCGGGCGGCCGAACGGCTGGCCGAGAGGCCCGTCGCGACGAACAGGTCGATGATTTCCCCGAGTTCGGTCACCTTCGCGCTCGGGAGCTCCGCCACGGCCGCGGCGAGCGTGCGCTCGTCGAGGTCGGCGAGTTCGCCCTGGCCGAAGAGGGCCTTCGAGGCGGCGATCGCGCGGTCGAGCTGGTCCTGCCCGTGGACCAGGACGGTCAGCTCCTCAGCGAGCGCACGCTGAGCGGCGCGCTTGAAGGGTGCCTCCTCCGTCTCCCGCTCCAGCGCCTCGATCTCCTCGTGCGACTTGAAGCTGAAGATGCGCAGGAACTTGGAGACGTCGCGGTCGTCCGCGTTCAGCCAGAACTGGTAGAAGGCGTACGGCGAGGTGAGGTCCGGGGCCAGCCAGATCGTGCCGGACTCGGTCTTGCCGAACTTCGTGCCGTCCGCCTTGGTGATCAGCGGCGTGGCCAGGGCGTGCGCGCTGGTGCCCTCCGCCTTGCGGATCAGATCCGTGCCGGCGGTGAGGTTGCCCCACTGGTCGCTGCCGCCGGTCTGCAGGGTGCAGCCGTAGCGGCGGTGCAGCTCCAGGAAGTCCATGCCCTGGAGGACCTGGTAGCTGAACTCGGTGTAACTGATGCCGGCGTCCGAGTTGAGGCGTCGGGCGACGGCCTCCTTGGCGATCATGTTGTTGACGCGGAAGTACTTGCCCACGTCACGCAGCAGGTTGATCGCCGACATCCCCGAGGTCCAGTCGAGGTTGTTGACCATGCGGGCGGCGTTCGGGCCCTCGAAGTCGAGGAAGCGCTCGATCTGGCCGCGCAGCCGGTTGACCCAGTCTGCGACGACCTCCGGGTCGTTCAGCACGCGCTCGGCGGTCGGCTTCGGGTCGCCGATGAGACCGGTGGCCCCGCCGACCAGGCCGAGCGGCTTGTTGCCGGCCAGCTGGATGCGCTTCATGGTCAGGATCTGCACGAGGTTTCCCAGGTGCAGGCTGATCGCCGTCGGGTCGAAGCCGCAATAGAAGGTGACCGGGCCGTCCGCGAAGGCCTTGCGCAAGGCGTCCTCGTCGGTGGACAGGGCGAGGAGCCCCCGCCACTTCAGCTCGTCGACGATGTCGATCACGGTCACTCGTCTCTTCCTTGGGGTCGGTTCGACTCACGGTCGTGCGCCTACAGCCTCCCCGAAAGCCCCTCGTCTTGGCCAATCCATTGGCGAGGGGCCTGGAGGTGGTGAGAGGTCAGAGTCCGCTCGGCCAGGTGTAGCTGCTGGGGACCTGGATGGAGGCGTCCTCGCTCGCGGTGCCGTAGACGATCGCGATCTCGTCGTGTGCGTGCAGGACCAGCTTCGACGGGTCGCCGGTCGTCTGCTTTCCGTTGACGTACACCTTGAGCGTGTGGGTGGCGTCCGTCTTGAGCGCGCCGATCTGGTCGGCGCTCAGGGGGACGTTCCACTCAGTGGTGAACTGGCCGAGGGTGAAGTCCTGGACCTTGGGCGACTCGATGTGGATCACGCCGCTGGTGTCGTGGGTGTGCAGCGGGCTGATCGTCTGCGCCGTCTCGTTGATCCCGACCAGGCCGGGGACGGTGATCTTCTGGCCGTCGGCCCAGACGTCGAGGTGCGCGTGGATGTGCATCGTCGTGCCCTCGGCGGTGAGCATCGAGAGGCCGGCTGCCTTGACCGCAGCGTCGGTGTTGCTGGGGACAGCCCAGTGCGCGTTACCGGTGGCGGACGGGTTGGCCGAGGCCGTCTTGTCGTTGCTCGACACTGCTACGACCACGCCGCCGATGACTCCGGCGGCGACCACTGCGGCGCCCACGCCCATGAGGATCTTGTTGCGGCGCTCCCTGGCGCGCTCGGCCGCCTGCTGCTCGGCTATGCGGGCGCGGCGGTCGGCTGCCGCGGGCTTCTTGGACTGACCGGCCATGGTGGGTGGGCTCCCGGTATTCGAAGGTCGTGGGGATCGAGGGGTCGTAAGGGTCGTTTGTCGTCGACCTTAAGCGAGCCTGCTGTTCACATGCGAACTACTGTGACGGACGCCTCGCGCCCGCTCTGACCTGGTCCGCACCGAAGTTGTCACAATGCCCAACTTCCCTCTGGTGCAGGCCCATGGGCTCCGGTAGACCGTACTCGGTTTCGGCCCGCGAGAAAGGCGAGCTCAGGTGACTCTGGGGAAATTGACACTGTTCTGCTGGGTCTGGTTCACATTGATGAGCGTCGGCTTCGTACCGCTGTGCCTGCTCGCCAGTCAGGTACCGGCACCTTCAGCCGTGCACATCGCTCTGTATGTCTTCATCATCGGCGTGCTGTGGTGGGGCTCCTTCGGCTACGGCATGTATCTGATTCAGGCCGGGATGGGCGGCGGCGACCGCCGGCTGCTCAAGCGCGGCCGACGCGGGACCGCCGTGGTGCTGAAGGCGACCGCGACCGGGACGACCATCGGCGGCCAGCCGGACTTCGGCTACTTCGGCCGTCGCGTCTACCGGTATCAGCTCCGCGTCTGCCCGCCCGAAGGCCGCCCGTACGAGACGTACTGCAGCGTGGCCGCCGGCGGGCTCAGCGAGGGCCAGAGCGTCAAGGTCGCCATCGCCCGGCACAACCGGAAGCGGGTCATGATCGATCTCGGTCAGGACAAGAAGACGCCCAAGGGGAAGAAGGTCCAGCCCGAGGTACCCCGCCAGGCCATGTACGCCCACTCGAAGCCAACGGTGCAGGACGCTGTCCCGCCCCGGCATCTGAACCCGAACGCGTCGAGCGAGGCGCACGACCGGCTGCGCCAGCTGAAGGAGCTGGGCCAGCTACACCAGGAGGGTGTACTCACCGACGAGGAGTTCTCGGCCGAGAAGGCGCGGATCCTCAAGCGCGAGTCATGACGCGGGCCGGCGCCGGGGCACGTGGCGGCGGTACGGACTGACGGTCGGCTCGCCGTCGATCCAGAAACGGAGCGGGGTGTCCGCGCCCTGGGCGACGCCGGTTCGCGGGCCCTGCCGGATCAGCTCGGGATCGGGCGGGGTGCCGGGCAGCAGTCGGAAGACCGTGCCGTCGAGCGGTTCGCCGTTCTGCTCGCGACCGACGCCGAGGGCCTGGGTGAGCCTTGCGGGGCCCTGCGCGAGCTCGGCGTCCTTGCGGGCAGCGGGGCGGCGGCGCCGGGCGAGGTCGAGTCCGTCGACAACCTCGCCGGCCCGCAGCAGCACCGCGCCCGCGGTGACGCCCGGACCGGCGACGAGGTTCATGCAGTAGTGCATCCCGTAGGTGAAGTAGACGTAGACGAATCCCGGCGGGCCGAACATCACCGCGTTGCGGGCCGTCCGGCCCCGGTAGGCGTGCGAGGCCGGGTCGTCCGGGCCGGTGTACGCCTCGACCTCGGTCAGCCGGACCGAGACGACGCCTTCGGGGCGCGCGCAGACGAGGACGCGCCCCAGCAGTGCGGGCGCCAACTGGGGAGCCGATCGATCGAAGAACACCGGTTCGAGTGGTTCCTGCGGCACGGCATCGGGAATCGGCACAGGCCGAGACTAGGCTGATCGCCGGTCCTCTGCAGACCCGATCCTGAGATCTTCCGCAGACCGCGCACCCCAAAGGAGGCTGACGACATGTCGGAGCCCAAGCGGCGCCCGCTCCCCCACGATTTCCACCCTCCCGTCACCGAGTTCAGCGTCACCAGTGACGACTTCACGCCCGGCGGCACGCTGCCCGACGCGCACGTGTACTCCCACGGGAACACCTCGCCGCAGCTCCGTTGGTCCGGCTTCCCGGCCGGGACGAAGAGCTTTGCGGTGACCTGCTTCGATCCGGACGCGCCGACGGGCAGCGGCTTCTGGCACTGGACCGTCTTCGACATCCCGGCCGACGTCACCGAGCTGCCCACGGGTGCGGGCTCGGGCGAGTTCAAGGGGCTGCCGGCCGGCGCCGTGCACGCCAGGAACGACTACGGCAGCCGCGACTTCGGCGGTGCCGCGCCGCCGCCCGGGGACGGGCCGCACCGCTACGTGTTCACCGTCTACGCGGTCGACCAGGAGAAGCTCGGCCCGGACGCGGACACCTCGCCGGCCGCCGTCGGCTTCAACCTCCGTTTCCACGCGCTGGGCAGGGCGCAGGTCATCGCCGAGTACGAACACCCGTGATTCCCGCCCGGTAACCCCGGCCGTAACCCCCGGCCGTAACCCCCAGCCGTAACCCCCAGCCGTAATCCCCAGGCCACCGAAATTACGTTGTCCCGGCATCCGCCCCGCCCGCACAGTGGACCCACCGTCCGCCTGGGCGGGCCGGGAGCCGGGAGGTGGCTGTGGTGCGCAAGACTCTGGTGCTGAATGCGACGTATGAGCCGCTGGCGGCGGTAACGCTGCAGCGAGCCGTGGTGCTGGTGCTGCAGGACAAGGCCGTCGTCGAGCATGCCCACCCGGAGCGCAGGGTGCGCGGCCGCACGGTGGAGATCCCGATGCCACGGGTCGTCCGGCTGAAACGGTACGTCAGGGTGCCGTTCCGACAACAGGCGGCCTGGTCCCGGCGCGGTGTGCTCGCCAGGGACAATTTCCGCTGTGCCTACTGCGGCCGACGCGCGACGACGGTCGACCACGTACTGCCCCGGTCCCGGGGCGGGGCGGACAGCTGGCTGAACACGGTCGCCGCCTGCGCGGCGGACAACCACCGCAAGGCCGACCGGACTCCGGAGCAGGCCGGCATGAAGCTGCTCCGCCGTCCGTTCGAGCCGACGCCCGACGCCGCGCTCGTGGCGGCGCTGGGTCTGGCGACCGCCGCAGAGGGCGAGGACGCCGACGGGGCGAGCGTCAGCTGGCTGCCTTCCATGCGGTGACCGAGGTGTTGTAGCTGCCGGTGTACTCCGGCAGCGCCACCACCAGGCTCGTACGGAAGAGCACCCGGCCGGAGCCCAGCAGCGAGCCGGTCCCCTGGGGGAAGGTCCCGCCGACGGTCTCCGTGCCCGAAGTCAGGTCGAAGTGGCTGAGCCGGGCCGGCTGGCCCACGCGCTCGTCGGTGGCGACGATCACCGCCGAGCCGTCGATGCCGACCGGCACGGCGACGCCCTTCTCCTGCGCCGTCGTCCGCCACAGCTCCTTGCCGTCGACGAGGCTGTAGGCGGCGATGACGGTCGGGCCGGCTGCGGCGGCGGCGGACTGGGCCGGCGGTTCGACGGCGGCGACGAGCGTCGTCCCGGAGAAGAAGAGTTCCGGGTCCGGGTCGAAGCTTCCGTGGGTCGAGTCCAGCGAGCCGCCGGTCTGGGCGACGGGGATGGTGGCCTGTTTGTCGCCCTTTTCGGTGAAGGACATCAGCGTGTCCTGGGTCGCGTCGTTCATGTGCACGCTGACGACGGCCGGGCTGGCGGAGAGAACGGTGTAGGAGGAGGCGTTCTGCGGCAGGCCGCGGTACCAGCGCAGCTTGCCGCTGCTCGGGTCGAGCGAGATCGCCTGCTGCTTGGGAGTGGTGTCGGCGCAGGTGCTCTGCAGCAGCAGCGCGGTGCCGTCGCCGTTGCCGGCCAGGGCGCAGTACTTGCCGGGGCCCGCGTAGCTCCACGCCTGCTTGCCGTTCAGGTCGTAGCCGACGGCGGCCGCGTCGCCGACGGCGATGACGCGGGTGTCGTTGACCATGGCGGAGGCGCCGAAGCTGGTGCCGCCGCTGGAGGACGGGAGCGTGGCGTTCCACTTGGCTTTGCCGGTGGCCGTGTCGACGGCGACGAGTGTGTCGCAGGCCTGGCCGCTGCCCGCCTTGGCCTGAAAGAGCACGGCGCCGAGGCCCGTGCTGTTGACGCCGGGAGACATCGCGCACGGCACGGCGCCGGAGGCGGGCGGCGCGACGCTCCAGAGCTTGTGCCCGTCCGCAGCCGCGTAGGCGGTGACGCCCACGCCGTCGCCACGGACGACGGAGTCGGCGAGCAGCCAGGAGCCGATCAGGCCGTCGTTGCTCGCGCTGCTCCCTGCGCTGCCGCCGCCGCTTCCGGTAGACGCGCCGACGGCGGCGGGGGCGGACCAGGCCTTGGTGTGGTTGACACCGATGTCGGCCTGATTCGGCTTGGCGGCGCCGCCACCGGACTGGTCGCTGCTGCCGCTGCTGCCGTTGCCGGCGACGAAGAAGGCCGCGCCCGCCAGGACAACCAGCGCGCCGCCGCCGATCGCGAGGCGCGTGACGTAACTCTTCCGGTCCACCCCTGGGCCCCGGCCCAACGCGGCGTCGGTCACGCGGGAGCGCAGCCCACCGGGCTGGTCGTCGGTCCCGTCGCGACCCGAACCGCCGTCCTTGTCGCCGCGGCCGACCGCGGTGGCGCCGACCGGGATCGACTCCATCTCCGGCGCGGGGGCCTGAGCCGGTATGGCCGCCTCGCCCGTCCAGTACGGCTGCCCGGCGCCGCCCTCCGGCTGCTGCTCCGACGGCGTCGGCTGCTGCTCGGGGTAGGCGTACTGCTGCGGGTCGTAGTACTGCTGCTGGTACTGCTGCGGGTCGTAGTACTGCTGCTCGTACCCCTGGCCCTGCTGCGCATAGCCCTGCGGCTGCTCGGCATAGGACGGGTAGGACGCGGCGTACTGCTGTTCGTACCCCTGGTACTGCTGCTGCTCGTACGCCTGCTGCTGGTAGGCCGCGGGGTCGTAAGCAGTGGAGTCGTAAACGGAGGAGTCGTAAGCGCCCTGCTCGGGCTGCTGCGGCCAGTACTGCTGCTGAGGCTCCGGCTGGGCATGCTGCTCCGTGCCGTAGCCGGAGTAGTCGTACTGCTGCTGTCCGTAGGTGTCGTACGGCTGCTGCCAGTACTGCGGTTGCTGCTCCTGCTGGCTACCGGTGTTCTCTTCTCGTTCCATGGCTGCCGTACCACTCCCGCCTGCCCGATGCGCGAGCCAGCATCTCATGCCTCCGCTTCGACCGAGGCATCGATGAGGGAGGCGAGCTTCAGATCGAGGGCGGTGATTCCGCCGGACGAGTGCGTGGAGAGCGTGAAGTGGAGGGTCCGCCAGCGGATGTCGATGTCGGGGTGGTGGTCCATCCCCTCGGCCTCTTCCGCGACGGCGACGACGATGCGGATCGCCGCCGGGAAGTTCTTGGCCTGCACGGTCCGGGTGAGCGAGCCGCCTTCTCGTCGCCACTCGGGCAGGGCGAGAAGGCCGGCCGTGATCTGTTCGTCGTTGAGGAGGTCGCGGATGCTCATACTGAGCACGCTAGTGGCTCGGCCCGCTGCCCGCCCCGGCTGTTCCGGCTGTTCCGACTGTTCCGGCTGTTCCGGCTGTTCCGCCTATTCCGGATCGAGTTCCGGGCGCTCCGTGCGCTTGTCCAGCTTGGGGGTGCCGTTGGCCACCGGCACGGGCGCGGCGTCCCTCGGGTTCATCCCCGCGAAGGCGCCGCCGACGCCCTTGAGCGCCTCGCCGACCTCGCTGGGGATGATCCACAGCTTGTTGGCGTCACCCTGGGCGATCTGCGGGAGCGTCTCCAGGTACTTGTAGGCGAGCAGCTTCTGGTCCGCGTCGCCGGAGTGGATCGCCTCGAAGACGGTACGGATCGCCGCCGCTTCACCGTCGGCGCGCAGCACGGCGGCCTGCGCCTCGCCCTCGGCCTCCAGCACCGCGGCGGCCTTCTGGCCCTCCGCCTTGAGGATCGCGGACTGCCGCTCACCCTCGGCCTGGAGGATCGCCGCGCGCTTGTCGCGGTCCGCGCGCATCTGCTTCTCCATCGAGTCCTGGATGGAGGTCGGCGGCTCGATCGCCTTCAGCTCGACGCGGTTGACGCGGATGCCCCACTTGCCGGTCGCCTCGTCCAGCACGCCGCGCAGGCCCGCGTTGATGGTCTCGCGGGAGGTGAGGGTGGACTCCAGGTCCATGGAGCCGATGATGTTGCGGAGCGTGGTGATGGTCAGCTGCTCGATCGCCTGGAGGTAGCTCTGCACCTCGTAGGTGGCCGCGCGCGGGTCGGTGACCTGGAAGTAGATGACGGTGTCGATGTGGACCACCAGGTTGTCCTGGGTGATCACGGGCTGCGGCGGGAAGGGCTGCACCTGCTCGCGCAGGTCGAGCCGGTTGCGCACGGTGTCGATGAACGGCACCACGATGTTGAGCCCCGCGTTGAGGGTGCGCGTGTAGCGGCCGAAGCGCTCGACGATCGCCGCCTGGGCCTGCGGGATCACCTGGATCGTCCGCAGCAGGACGAAGAACACGAACACCGCCACCAGGACCAGGACGATGATCACGGTTTCCACAGGGACTCCCTCGACGGACCCTCGATATGACGCTCTGTGAACTTCATTACCCCGGAAGGGTTCCGACGACTCAGAGGACCACGGCGGTGGCGCCGTCGATCTCGGCGACGCTGACCCGCTCCCCCGGCTCGAAGACCTGTCCGACCGCGAGTGCACGGGCCGACCAGACCTCCCCCTTGAGCTTGATCCGACCGTCGTGCTCGTCCACCCGCTCCAGGACCACGGCCTCAGCCCCCTTGAGCGCGTCGATACCGTGCCGAACCCCCGACCCGGCGCGCCCTTGGCGCTTGGCGATCGGACGGACGAACAGCAGCAGCGCGACGGTCGTGGCGAGGAACACGACGAACTGCAGCACGACTCCGCCGCCCAGTCCAGCGGCCAGCGCTGCTGCGCCGGCGCCGATCCTGAACATGACGAACTCGATCAGCGCGGTGTGCACCACGGGGGCGCACAGCAGCACTGCAGCCGCCAGCCACCATGCCCAACTCTCCACACCCGACATGGTAGTTCCGCGGCTGCCTCCCCGTCAGGAAACGGGGACAAAGATCATTACAACCCCATCACTCCGACCTGCACAGCAAGGAGACGGACGGCTCAGCGCAGCTCGAGGCCGCGGGCGGCCCACCGGCCGTCCTGGTGGTCGAGGGTGAGTGGGAGGCCGAAGCAGAGCGAGAGGTTCCGGGCGGTCAGCGTCTCCATCATCGGACCGGCGGCGAGCACCTTGCCCTGACGAATCATCAGCACGTGGGTGAAGCCGGGCGCGATCTCCTCGACGTGGTGCGTCACCATGATCATCGCGGGCGCGATCGGGTCCTGGGCGAGCGCGCCGAGGCGGCGGACCAGGTCCTCGCGGCCGCCGAGGTCGAGACCGGCGGCGGGCTCGTCGAGGAGCAGCAGCTCCGGGTCGGTCATCAGCGCGCGGGCGATCAGGGTGCGCTTGCGCTCGCCCTCGGAGAGAGTGCCGAACTTGCGGTCGGTGTACTCGGCCATGCCGAGCAGGTCCAGCAGGAGGCGGGCGCGGGCCTCGTCGGTCTGCTCGTAGGTCTCACGCCAGTGCGCGGTCATGCCGTAGGCGGCGGTGAGCACCGTCTCCAGCACGGTCTGCCGCTTGGGCAGCTTGTCGGCCATCGCCGCGCCGGCCAGGCCGATGCGCGGGCGCAGCTCGAACACGTCGACGGAGCCGAGCTTCTCACCCAGGATCGCGGCTGTGCCGGTACTGGGGAAGAGGTAGCTCGCGGCGACCTGGAGCAGCGTGGTCTTCCCGGCCCCGTTCGGACCGAGGACGACCCAGCGCTCACCCTCGGCGACGGCCCAGGACACCTGCTCCACCAGCGGGCGGCCGTCCCGGATCACGGAAACGTCCACCAGCTCCAGCACGTCGCTCATGCGTACGCCTTCCCCAATGAAATGAGAGTTCTTCCCGCTCAGGGCGGGCGGGCGGCCCGGGGCCGGTCCAAACCTACGCCACCGAGGCGACCGGCCGCTCCGTAGGCTTGGCCCATGCCGCAGACGGAAGCGCACGAAGCGTACGAAGAGCCCCGGTCCGCCCGACTTGTCGCCTGGGGAAACGCCTGGTTCGCCGGGCTCGCCTCCCCCGACGACGCCGCGACAGCGGTGCGCGGCGACGACGACGCGCACGTCGTGAGGGGTCTGCCGGGCGCGGACGGTGCCGGTCTGACGCTGGCCCTCGGGCGACTGCGCGCGCTGGGCGCGACGGGACTGCGGCTGGCGCTGCCGGCGCCGGGTCACCCGCTGGGTCTTACCGGCCCGGCGGAGTTCAACGCGCGGGCGCTGGAGACGGGCGAGGCGGTGCTGGCTGTCGGCGCGCCCTGGGGCCTGGTGCCGGAAGCCCTCTGGCACGGCGCGGACCACGCGGACGACGGCGTCCTCGCGGTGAGCTGGCACGCGTTGCCGGTGAATGTCGGCTTCCCCGCGGACGTCCCCGCGCTGCGGGACGCGGAGCGGGAACTCGTGGAGGGCATGCGGGAGGCGACGGAGTCGCTGGTCCGCCTCGACGTGGCGGGCTCCGGCCCCGCGGTCCAGCGCGCGCTGGGGCGCTTGCGCGCCCGGGAGGAGTCGGGAGCGGAGGAACTGCTCGCACCCGGCTACCCACCGCGCGCGGTGCGGGTCCTGCAGAGCGCGAGGCGCGTGGCCGCGCTGATCGCGGTGGCGGCGCTGAGCGAGGGCGCGGCGGTCAGCGCCGCCGAGATGTCCGCGCGCGCGGACGCGCTGCGCCCGCTTGAGCGCGCGGCGCGGCGTGCGCGGGTGGCGGCGTACAACTCGGCAGTCGACGAACCCGCCACTGAAGGCAGATGACCTGCGGTTGCGCTGCCGCAGGTAGTTGCACTCTTAGGTGCGCGAGGCCCTGCTTATGAACTGCGCGCGCGACAAGCCACCCACCCTCGTAGCGCGCCGAACCAGCAGGGCCATCCGCACGCCGGTGGTTTCTCGCGCAGTTCCCCGCGCCCCTGTGGGTGGTTGCTCGTTTGCCTCAGCCCCCGCGCCCTGATGGTGCAACTGAGTCGTCTGCTCCACGGCCCCTACCGGGTCATCCCGTTGCGGACCGCCCAGAGCGCAGCCTGCGTGCGGTCCTGGAGGTCCAGCTTCATCAGGATGTTGGAGACGTGCGTTTTGACCGTCTTCTCCGAGAGGGTCAACGCTCGGGCGATCTCGCGGTTGGAGCGCCCGTCAGCGATGTGGCCCAGGACCTCCTGCTCGCGTTCGGTCAGCGTGCCGCCGCGGCCCTGGGGGGAGCGACCCGCCGACTCCTCGGCCAACAGCGCTTCCGCCAGCTCCGGCTGGAGCAGCACGTGCCCCGCGTGCACCGAGCGGATCGCGCCGGCCAGGGCCTCGGGGTCCACGTCCTTGTAGACGTAGCCCGCCGCGCCCGCGCGCAGCGCCGGGACGACCGTGCGGTGCTCGGTGAAGCTCGTGACCACCAGGACCTTCGCCTCGCTGCCGCGCTCCTTCAGCAGGCGCAGGGCCTCGATCCCGTCGGTGCCGGGCATCTTGACGTCCATCAGCACCACGTCCGGGCGGAGCTCCTCCGCGCGGGCGACGCCCTCCGCGCCGTCCGACGCCTCGCCGACGACCTCGATGTCCGGCTGGATCTCCAGGAAGGTCCGCAGCCCGCGCCGGACGACCTGGTGGTCGTCGACGAGCAGGACCTTGATCGTCGCGTCACCCACCGGGGACCTCCAGTTCCACCACGGTCCCCGCACCCGGGGACGATTCGATACGCAGCGCGCCGCCGACGCCGGCGGCGCGGTCCCGCATGGAGACCAGCCCGAGGTGGCGGCCCGCGCGGCGGGTCTGCTCGGGGTCGAAGCCCTTGCCGTCGTCGCTGACCCGCAGCCGGGCGCCGCGTCCCGCGCCGGACGTGCCCGGTGCGGCGAGGAGTTCGACCGCCACGCTCGTCGCGCCCGAGTGCCGCAGCGCGTTGTGCAGGGCCTCCTGCGCGACGCGCAGCACGGCCTCCTCCTGGGCGGCCGGCAGCGCGGGGACGCGGTCGTGGGTGAAGCGGACGTCGGCGACGTGGGCCCGGTCCAGCACCTCGACCTGGGAGACGAGGGTCGGCAGCAGGCCGTCCTCGTCGAGCGCGGCCGGGCGCAGTTCGACGACGACGCTGCGCAGTTCGTCCGCCGCCTCCGCCGCGAGCCGGGAGACCTCCGCCAGCTCGGCCCGCGCCCGCGCCGGGTCGCGCTCGACCAGCGCCGAGGCGGCCTGCGCGGTCAGCCGCAGCGAGAAGAGCTTCTGCGAGACGGCGTCATGCAGCTCGTGCGCGATCCTGGCCCGCTCCCCGACCAGCGTGAGCTCACGGCTGCGCTCGTAGAGGCGGGCGTTGACCAGGGCCAGCGCCGCGTGCGCGGCAAGGATGCGGAGCAGCTCCTCGTCGTGCGGGGAGAAGCGGTCGCGCCCGTTCGGGTTGGCCAGGAAGAGCGCGCCGAGGATCTCGTCGCCGTCCTGGATCGGGACGCCGAGGAAGGCGTGCATGTCCGGGTGGGCCTTCGGCCAGCCGCCGAAGCGCGGGTCGTGGCGGACGTCGTCCAGGCGGGTCGGATCGGGCTCGTGGAGCATCGCGGCGAGGATGCCGTGCTGGCGCGGCAGCGGGCCGATGGCCCGCCACTGGGCCTCGGAGACGCCGTCCACGACGAACTGGGCGAAGCCGCCGTGGTCGTCGGGCACACCGAGCGCGGCGTACTCCGCGCCGACGAGCGTGCGCGCGGAGGTGACGATGCGCTGCAGCACCTCGCGCACCTCCAGGTGCCGGCTCATGGCCAGCACCGCGGAGCTGATCGCCTCGATGCCGCCGAGGCAGGGGTCGCCAGGCCCGGCTCCGGGCGAGGAACCGGGCGAGCACGCGTCAGTCGACATGCCGTCACCGTACCGCCGCGTGATCTCCCGGGCATCGGACGCCCGGCGGGTGGTTGCAGGTCTGCGGTCCTAGGTCCAAGGGACCCGGCGGGCGACGTCCCGCGGCCGAGGTGGAGGGGGCCTGTGCGGGCCTAGCTTCGGCGGTATCGGAACGGAACGCCGAACCAGGGCGCCGTGACAGGCAATCGCAGCAGCTAGCCGCAACAGGAGGAATCGCCATGGCAGTCGCCATTGTGACGGGGGCGTCGCGAGGACTGGGCCGGGCGCTGGCGCTCGCGCTGGCCGAGCGCGGCTGGGACGTGGTCGTGGGCGGACGCAGCGGGGGCGCGCTCGCCGAGCTGGCGGCCGGGCAGCCGCGGATCCGCGTCGTCGTCGGGGACGTGACGGACGCCTGGCACCGCACCGCGCTGCTCACCACCGCCTGGGACCTGGGCGGGCTGGACCTGGTGGTCAACAACGCCGGGGTGCTGGGCGGCGAGGGGCTGGCCACGACGGCGGAGCTGTCGCTGGACGAGCTGCGGCGCGCGTTCGAGGTCAACGTCATCGCGCCGTTGGGGCTCGCGCAGGAGGCGCTGCCGATGCTGCGGGCAGCGGGCGGCGCGCTGATCAACATCAGCTCGGACGCGGCGGTCGAGGCCTACCCGACCTGGGGCGGCTACGGCTCGACGAAGGCGGCGCTGGACCTGTGGTCGGCGGTGCTGGCGCACGAGGAGGAGTCGGTCCGGGTGTGGTGGGTCGACCCGGGCGAGATGAGGACGGCGATGTACGCGGCGGCGGACGCGGCCGCGGCGGCCGAGGCCCCTTTGCCGGAGCAGGAGGCGGTGCCGGGCCTGCTGGCGCTGCTCGACGCGCGGCCGCCGAGTGGCCGCTACCTCGCTGCCGCGCTGGCGGTGCGGGGGGACGACACGGCGGCGGGCACGGTGACGGACACGGTGGGAGCGGACGCGGCAGAGCGGGGGGTGGCGCGGTGATCGGGACACGGGGGCAGGGGCGGCCAAGTGAGGGCGTGCGCGTCAGCGAGGGCGAGGTGGACGACGCCGGGTTCGTGGACCGGCTGGGCGACTGGGAGCTGCCGTCCGAGCTGGAGGCCACGGCGCCGCCCGAGGAGCGCGGCGGCCGCGGCCGCGACGACGTGCGGCTGCTGGTCGCCCGACAGGAGGGACTGACGGTCACTCACCACGCCTTCCGCGAGCTGCCGGGCCTGCTGGAGCCGGGCGACGTGCTCGTCGTCAACACCTCCGCGACGCTGCCGGCGGCCGTGGACGGCCGGGTCACCGAGACCGGCGAGCCGGTGGTCGTGCACTTCTCGACCCGGCGCAGCGAGAGCGAATGGGTCGTCGAGCTCCGCTCTCCCGACGGCCGAGGCAGCACCCGGCAGCGGGTGCACGGCGGGGAGCTGGTGACCGTCAGGCTGACCGGCGGGGCGCGGTTGAGCCTGCTGGCGCCGCTCGGCCGGAGCTGTGACGCTGTCATGGCCGGGGACGGGGACGTGGCCGTGGACGGGGCCTCAGCATCGGCATCGGCATCAGCCTCGGTTCGGCTGTGGCGGGGCTGCTTCGGCGCGGCGGATCCGCTCGCCTACCTGGCCCGCTACGGGCGGCCGATCCGCTACGCCTACACGGACGCGGACCGCGCGCTCGCGGCGTACCAGACCGTCTTCGCCGCTCCCCCGACCACCGCCGGCTCGGCGGAAATGCCCAGCGCCGCCCGTCCGTTCACGGCGGAGCTGGTGACGCGGCTGGTCAGCAGCGGCGTGCAGATCGCCCCGTTGACCCTGCACGCCGGAGTGGCGTCGGTGGAGTCCCACGAGCCCCCGTACGCCGAGTGGTTCGAGGTGCCCGAGGCGACCGCGCGGCTGGTCAACACCGCGCGGGCGGCGGGCTCACGGGTGGTCGCGGTCGGGACGACGGCGGTGCGGGCGCTGGAGTCATCGGCCGGTCCGGACGGGGTGGTCCGTGCCCGCTCGGGCTGGACCGAGCTGGTGATCACGCCGGAGCGTGGCGTGCGTGCCGTGGACGGGCTGCTGACCGGCTTCCACGAGCCGCGCGCCTCTCACCTGCTGATGCTCGAGGCCGTGGCCGGACGCCGGTTGCTCGACCGCAGCTACGCGGAGGCGCTGCGGGAGGGCTACCTCTGGCACGAGTTCGGCGACCTGCACCTCATTCTGACGCGCTGACCACTCATGCTGCCCGGCGTCAGCGGCCGTCGAAGAGGTCGATGTGGATCCGGTCCGGGGTACGGGCCTCGGCGCGGGCGCGCGAGCGGGCGGACTCCGTCGGGGACATGGCCACCACGATCCCGCTCACGGTCAGGAAGACGATGATCCCCACCGCCACCGGCAGGATGAACTGCGCGGCGGGGACGCCGGGTCCGGGCGTCCGGCCGTCGAGCCGGACGGAGACCGCCAGCATCGCGGTGTAGTGCATGGCGACCACCGCGACCCCGGCGATCAGGGCGGCGGCGAGGGCGGCGGGCAGGCCCTTCACGTTGAGCGTCATCCACAGCGCCGCCGTCGCCGCGAAGACGGCGATGCCGACCGAGGCGGCCACCAGCAGCGGGCTGTAGGTCACGGCGCCATCGACCTGCATGGCGGCCATGCCGAGGTAATGCATGACCGCGACGCCGCAGCCCGTCAGAATTCCTCCGACAAGCAGCGATCCGGCGCCCTTGGGACGATATCCGACATAGAAGACACCGACACCGACGACGAAGATCGCGAGCAGAAGACTGAATACCGTGATCGGTATGTTGTAGACGAGGGTCGAGTCCGACACTGTGAATCCCAGCATGGCGATGAAATGCATGGTCCAGATTCCGCTACCGATCGCGGCGGCGGCCAGCAGCAGCCAGCCCCGGCGCTGCCCGGTCGGCAGAGCCAGTGCCCGCACCGTGCAGCGGAGCCCGAGAGCCGCGCCGATGCAGGCGATCGCGAAGGCCACGAGGGGATTCACCACGCCATACGTGAAACCGTCGATATGTGCCATGGTGCTGGGATTCATGATTCATCCGACCATAAAAGAAGCGGGGGTCGGCCGAGAGATTACCTCCCGGACGACCCCCGCTCCCGATAAAACTGGAAAAGCGGCCCAACAGTTATTCAGCTGCGCACCGTCAAAGTTGTTTTCACCGATGCCACGCAGGTCACCGGCTGCGCATGACCTCGGGCTCGTGCCGGCGCAGCAGGCGCGTCACCAGGACGCCGCAGACGACGGCCAGCAGCACCAGCACGCCGAAGTCGATCCCCCACTGCGAGACCGTGTGCGCCCAGAGCGGGTCGGTCTTGCCGCCGTCCTGGGTCGGGCCCTGGATCACCGGCAGGTTGATCGTCGCGGCCTGCGCCGCGACCGCCCAGCGGGACGGGACCAGCCAGGCCAGCTGCTCCAGGCCGGGCTTGCCGAAGACGGGGACGAGCGAGCCGCAGAAGACGACCTGGATGATCGCGATCAGGACCAGCAGCGGCATCGTCTTCTCGGCCGTCTTGACCAGCGCGGAGACGACCAGACCGAGTGTCATCGAGGTGATGCCCAGCATCATGACGACGAGGACCAGTTCGAGCAGCGGGGAGCCGGAGAGCAGCAGGCCGGAGCTGGGGAGCTTGCGCGGCAGCAGGCCGATCATCGCGACCAGGACGGACTGCAGCGCCGTGATGGCGCCCAGCACGATGACCTTCGACGCCACGTACGCGGACCGGGAGAGGCCGACGGCGCGTTCGCGCTCGTAGATCACCCGCTCCTTGATCAGCTCACGGACGGCGTTGGCCGCGCCGGTGAGCGAGGCGCTCACCGCGAGTAGCAACAGCACCGTAGCCGCGTCGTGGTTGCCCGCCTCCGGTGGCGTGGACGGGCCGAGACCGAACTTCGCCGGGATCACGGCGCTCATCGCGCCCATGATCAGCGGTAGCACGATCAGCAGCACGACGTAGCCGCGGTCCGCCGCGATGACCGAGACGTAGCGGCGGATCAGCGTGGACAGCTGCGAGCCCCAGCTCTGCTGCTTGGGCGGCTGCGTCTGGTGCTGCTGTATCTGCGCGGACTGGGCCTGCACCGCGTCCACGTCGGCGGAGTACATCTGGTAGTGGACCGAGCCGCGGAAGCGGCCGCCCCAGTCGTGCTCGGCGTGGTTCTCGAAGGCCTGGAAGACGTCGGCCCAGGTCTCGCACTGGAAGAAGTGCAGCGCCTCCTTGGGCGGGCCGAAGTAGGCGACGGAACCGCCGGGGGCCATCACCAGCAGCCGGTCGCAGAGGGCGAGTTCGGCCACCGAGTGGGTGACGACCAGGACCGTGCGGCCCTCGTCGGCGAGGTCGCGCAGCATCTTCATGACGTCGCGGTCCATGCCCGGGTCGAGGCCGGAGGTCGGCTCGTCCAGGAAGATCAGCGACGGCTTGGTGAGGAGCTCCAGGGCGACGGAGACGCGCTTGCGCTGGCCGCCGGAGAGGGCGGTGATGCGGTTGTCGGCGCGCTTCTCCAGGTGCAGCTCGACCAGCACCTCGTCGACACGGCGCTCGCGCTCGGCCGCCTCGGTGTCACCGGGGAAGCGGAGCTCGGCGGCGTACTTGAGCGCGGTGCGGACGGTCAGCTGCGAGTGCAGGATGTCGTCCTGCGGGACCAGGCCGATGCGCTGGCGCAGCTCGGCGAACTGCTTGTAGAGGTTGCGGCCGTCGTAGAGGACGTCGCCGCGGTTGGCCGGGCGGTAGCCGGTCAGGGCCCGGAGGAGGGTGGACTTACCGGAGCCGGAGGGTCCGATCACCCCGATGAGCGACTTCTCCGGGACGGCGAAGCTGACGTCGTTGAGCAGGATCTTCTTCTGGCCCTTGTGCTCGACCTCGACGGTGAGGTGGCGGGCGGAGAAGGAGACCTCACCGGTGTCGACGAACTCCTCGAGCCGGTCGCCGACCAGCCGGAAGGTGGAGTGGCCGACGCCGACGATGTCCTGCGCGCCCAGCACCTGACGGGAGATCGGCTGGCCGTTGAGGTAGGTGCCGTTGTGGCTCTCGAGGTCGACGATCTCGTAGCGGCCGTCGGTCATCTGGCGCAGCTCGGCGTGGTGGCGCGAGACGGAGAGGTCGGTGACGACGAGGTCGTTGTCGAGCCCGCGGCCGATCCGGATGGTCTTCAGTCCGGCCGTCAGATTACGGACCATGGTGGGGTTGCGGGAGCCGTAGACGGGCTCAGGGGCCGCCTGGCCGGCAGGGGAGGCGTAGCCGCCGCCGTAGCCGCCGCCCTGCTGGGGCGGGATGCCCGCGCCGACGGCCTGAGCCGGCTGGGGCTGGTGCTGAGCGGGTTGGGGCTGAGCGGGTTGGGGCTGAGCGGGCTGGGGCTGAGCGGGCTGGGCCTGCTGCGGGAAGCCCAGCTCCTGGCCGCCCGGCTGGTAGCGGGCGGTCTGCTGCTCGTACCAGCCCCCGCCGGACTGGTCCGGCTGCGCCGCAGGGACCGCGGTCGGCACGCCCGTGAAGCTCAGCAGCGGGCCGCTCTCGGCGTTGCCGAGCGCGACCTGCGTGCCGTCGCCCAGGTAGACCTGCGTGGTGCGCTGGCCGCCCGCGTAGGTGCCGTTCGTGCTGCCGAGGTCCTGGAGCAGCCAGGCGTTGCCCGCGAAGGAGATGGTGGCGTGCTGCCAGGAGACGCGCGCGTCGTCGATCGCGAAATCGGACTGCGGGTTGCGCCCGATGCTGTAACTGCGACCCGAATCCAGGGTCGACCGCTGTCCATTGAGTTCAAGTACCAACTGCGGCACTGTTGCCTGCCCCACGATGTAGTCCCCCGAGTGCGCCCCGCGCTTGTCAGGGGCAGTGTAGGGATGCCGAACGCCTGGGGGAATCATTCCAGCTCGGTCACCATGGGCAGAACCGGAACCTCCACCATGACGCCGGACCGTGACACTGTGGCAACCTGACGCCAGGGGGCGGACGTTGCGGTCGTTCGCGTGTGTCGGTCTGGAGAGTGAGCGATGACGGTGTACCAGCACGGGCGACCGGTGGACGGACCGCAGGGAGGCGGCGGTCCTGGAAGCGCTGGGGCTTCGCTCCTGCGGGGCGTCATCTTCTCCGCGATGGCGGTGGGTTGGGCCTTCGGGGCAATGGGCGCCGTGGGCGCGCTCGGCGTGCACCTGCTGGGCCTGGACAAGTACGCCAACCTGGGCGCGATGACGGCGGCGCTGGTCGCGATGGCGGTGGGCGGAAAGGTCAGCCCGACAGGTGATGTGTCGGTCTTCGGAGTTGACGCGGCGGCAGCGCAGGGGTCGATCGGGATCATGCCGCTGGGCCTGACGCTCGTCGGCGCGGTCGTGCTGGGCTGGCTCTTCACCGCGCAGCTCCGGCGGATCGCGGTGCTCACCGTCGCGGACCTGGTGGCGCGGGCGGCGGGCGCGGTGGCGGCGTTCCTGGTGCTGCTGGCCGTGGTCGGCTGGGCGGGGAGCGGCTCGGTGGCGGTCAACGTCAGCTCGCTGACGGGCGGCGGGTCCGGGGGCTCAGGTGGTTCCGGCAGCGATCCGCTCGGCGGGCTCGGCGGCCTGATCGGCGGGGCGCTGGGCGACAACACGAAGCCGACCGTCGGCTTCAAGGTCGACCTCGGACCGACGCTCGGCCTCGGACTGCTCTGGGTCGTGCTCGTGCTCGCCTTCTCGTTCCTCGCGGCGCGGCGCGCGCCCCTGCCGGCGGCCTGGCGGGTCCTGGAGCGGACCGTGCGGCCGGTCGCGTCCGCGATCACGACCGTGTACGTCGGCGCGGTCACCGTGGGCGCGCTCGCGGGCCTGGTCGTCGGCCTGACCGGCAACGGCGGCGCGAGAACGGTCGGCGGCGCGCTGCTGGGCACACCCAACGGCGTGTTCCTGGCGGTGCCGCTCGGCATGGGCGTCAGCCTGGACGGCAAGGCGTCCGGGCCGCTCGCGCACTTCCTGCCGTCCCCGATCAACACCTTCCTGGCGGGTGGGCAGGGCAAGACGATCACTGTCTCGTCGCTGGCTTCGCTCGATGGGCGGGTCTGGCTGCTGCCGGTCGCGGTGGTGCTGATGCTCGTCGCCGTGGGCGTGGTGGCGGCGGTGAGGACGCCGCGTCGGGTCACGTCGGAATCGGCTCTGCAGGAGATCGGCGGCGCGGCGTTCCGGCTGGGGCTGGCGCTGATGGTGGTCACCCCGGTGCTGCTGGCGCTCGCGGACGTGGACGTCAACGCGAACCTGTCCGTCTTCGGCTTCGACGCGGTCGGCGCGGGGCTGAGCGTGACGGGAAGCCTGCTGCCGGCGCTGGTGCTCGGCCTGATCGAGGGCGCGGTGTTCGGCGCGATCGGTGCGGCGCTCGTGCGCGCCTTCGCGGGCGCCAAGCGCGTCCCCGGTTCCCCGGCCACGCCGCCGTCCACTCCCCCGCCTGGGGTGTACGACGCGCTGCCACCGGTCCCGCCCACGCGCCCGGGACCGCCGCCCGCGCACAACCCCTACGCGGGCCCGCCGGCGGCCGACCCGTACGGGGGGCTCCCGCAGTCGCCCCAGCCGCCGCCTCCCGCCCCACGTCCGCAGGACCCACCGGGCGGCAACCCGTACCGCTAGACGGGCGACACCCGTCTACGCTGGAGCGCGTGCCACGTCGACTGTTGAGCGTTCGGACTGCCGGGACCGCCCGGATCGACACCGAGCTGGCCGCGCTCCGCGCCCGGCTGGAGATCCCCCCGGGCTGGCCCCCGGCCGTCCTCGCCGAGGTCGCCGCGGCCTCCGCCGCCCCCGTCCTGCCCTCGGACGACGCGACCGACCTGCCCCTGTTCACGATCGACCCGCCGGACTCCCGCGACCTCGACCAGGCCATGCACCTGGAGCGACTGCCCGGCGGCGGCTTCCGCGTCCACTACGCGATCGCCGACGTCAACGCCTTCGTGCTGCCGGGCGGGGCGATCGACAAGGAGGCGCGGCGGCGCGTCGAGACGCTCTACTTCCCCGACCGCCGGATCCCGCTGCATCCGCCACAGCTGTCGGAGGGCGCGGCCAGCCTGCTCCCGGGCCAGGACGCCCCGGCGCTGCTCTGGCAGCTCGACCTGGACGGGGACGGCGAGTTGCGGGAGACGCGGCTGCGGCGCGCGCTGGTCCGCAGCCG
Organism: Streptacidiphilus sp. MAP12-20; assembly: GCF_041262525.1. Lineage (NCBI taxonomy): Bacteria > Bacillati > Actinomycetota > Actinomycetes > Kitasatosporales > Streptomycetaceae > Streptacidiphilus > Streptacidiphilus sp. MAP12-20. Next base: position 35,005 of record NZ_JBGCCK010000035.1, on the reverse strand, counting down.
GGCGAAGCTGAACTACGCGGGCGTGCAGCAGGCCATCGACAACGGGACGGCCGAGCAGGCGCTTGCTTTGCTGGGGGTCATCGGCCCGCTGCGGGAGGAACGCGAGCGCGCGCGGGGCGGGATCAGCCTGCCGATCCCGGAGCAGGAGGTCGAGGAGATCCCCGGCGACGGCTACACCCTCGGCTACCGTGCGCCGCTTCCGGCGGATGGCTGGAACGCACAGATCTCACTGCTGACGGGCATGGCGGCGGCCCGGCTGATGCTCGACGGCGGCGTGGGCATCCTGCGCACCCTGCCGGGCGCCCCGCCGACGGCGTTCGAGAAGCTGCACCGCGTGGCGCTGGCGCTGCGCGTGGACTGGCCGATGGACCTGCCCTACCCGCAGCTGATCCGCTCTTTGGATCCGACTCTTCCGTCGCACGCGGCCTTCCTGAACGAGTGCACGAGCCTCCTGCGCGGCGCGGGCTACACCGCCTTCGACGGCACCCTCCCGAAGGATCCCGGCCACGCGGCGGTGGCTGCGCCCTACGCCCACTGCACGGCGCCACTGCGGCGCCTGGTGGATCGCTTCTCGGGCGAGGTCTGCCTGGCGCTGGCGAACGACCGACCGGTTCCGGAGTGGGCCCGCGCGGCGCTGCCGTCCCTCCCCGCGCTCATGGAGTCCGGCGACCGCCGCGCCCACGAGGTGGAACGCGCCTGCGTCGACCTGGTCGAGGCGGCCCTGCTGACGGGCCGGGAGGGCGAGCTCTTCGACGGCATCGTGATCGACGTGGATGAGCGCAAGCCGGGTCGCGGGACCGTCCAGCTCTCCGACCCGGCGGTCCGCGCCCCACTGACGAACGGCGGCGGGCCGCTGCCGCTGGGGGAAGCGGTGCGGGTCCGGCTGACCGAGGTGGACCTGTCGCTGCCTGCGGTGCGCTTCGCGACGGTGTGAGGGATCGGTTCAGGAGATCCGGGGCCAGTCGGAGGTGTCCAGCACGAACTCCGTCTCGTCGGCGACGAAACGGATGACGTCACCGAAGGCGAGGTCATCGACTGCCGTATAGATCCCGTCGACCGGCGAGGTGCACAGCTTGCAGGTGCCCCGGAGCGGGTCGGCAATCAGGTACGCGTCGATGCCGGCCTGCGCGTACTCCTCGACCTTCACGCCGTAGTCGGTCGCCCCACGGTCACCGGAGACAACCTCGACCACCCCGGCGAGATCCGCCGCCGGACGCGGCCTCGCACCACGTTGTGCGGAGCGCCGCAGTAGCGACACGTCCGGGCAGAACCCGTTAAGGCGCTCGGGGAACGGGGTCAGCACGTTCGACAGCGACCGCCAGCGCGGAAGGCCAGCAGCCCGCGCGGCCTCCCGCGCGGCGAGAATGATGTCGCTGTGCTCCTCGTCGCCCTGCGGCGACAGGACGATCTCCCCATGCAGCAGCTCGGACTTGAAACCGGGCGGGATCTCCAACCGCGCCAGAATGCCGAGCAGCTCCTCGTAGGTGAACACGCCGCCCGGAATCGCCATACGAGTGCCCTCCCGATCCAGCCGATCCCTGCGCCCGTTCAACGACGCTCCCCGACCGAGGTCACCGGGCAGGCCGACCCACCCGAGCCGCTACCATGGTCACCACGGCGGACGAGCCGGCCGGGCGGTCGCGTCGGGTCCCTCAGGGGACTCGCCGAGGAACGTCCGGGCTCCACAGGGCAGGGTGGTGGCTAACGGCCACCCGGGGTGACCCGCGGGACAGTGCCACAGAAAACAGACCGCCTGGCGCTTCGGCGCCCGGTAAGGGTGAAACGGTGGTGTAAGAGACCACCAGCGTCCAGGGTGACCTGGACGGCTAGGTAAACCCCACCTGGAGCAAGGTCAAGATGGGCATCGACTGATGCCCTGCGCTGACGCCTGAGGGCTGCTCGCCCGAGTCAGCGGGTAGACCGCTTGAGGCGGCCGGCAACGGTCGCCCTAGATGGATGACCGCCTCCCGGGGCCCCGCAAGGGTCCCCGGAGACAAAACCCGGCGTACAGGCCGACTCGTCCGCCCCACCCGCTCCGGCCCTGGTCAGAGCGGGTGTCCGCTCTGTCTTTCACTCACGGGGTCGAATCCGGGTCGAATTGAGGGTTGCAGGCCGTTCCACGGGTCTGCGACCGACGCGCCGCGAGGGCGACGTCTCAACTCATTTGGGAGTCTTGCACATCAAGGGCGGCCGGGGTCAAGTACCCGGCCGCGTTCACGCCGCCGCGCGCCGTCCACGCTTGGCGACGCCCGCGCGCTGCTGCGGGACGAGCGCGACCGGGGACGTCTCCGCGAACAGCGTGCGGAAGGCGTTCACCGTGACACCCTCCACCGCGATCGGCGGGTGCGCGTAGGTGTCCCAGGTCTCGGCGAAGTCCGCGTGCCGCGACAGGGCCTGCACGGTCTTCGGGTCGTGCTGCCCCGAGGCGCCGAGCTGCGTGGTGTAGAAGTGCTTGAGGTCGTGGAAGCGCGTCCCCTTGGGCAACCCCGCGAGCTGCACCGCCTTCGCCCACTTCTTGTTGAAGTCGCTGCGCTGCACCGGCCGGCCGAAGCGGTTGGTCACGATCAGCCCCTCGTCCTCCGGAGGGACGTAGCCGCGCCTGCGGCGGGCGGCCTCCGAGTGCGCGCTGACCGGATCGGCCTGGGGGAAGGTGCTGCAGTGGTCGACCAGCCGCTCGATCAGGAAGTGGTCGACCGGCAGCGTCGCCTTGCTGGTCTTCGTCTTGAGGTCCGCCACCTTGCCCCGCTGCCGCTGCTCGACCAGGTACAGCAGGTCGCTGTCCCACTCGACCGCGGTGGCCCGCAGACCGAACGCCTCGCCCTCGCGGAAGCCCGCGCAGGCCGCGATCCACACCAGCACCTCGTACCGGGGCTCCACGGACCGCACGGCCGCCGCGAGCGCCGCGACGTTCTGCGGCGAGAGCGGGACGGTGACGCGACTGTCAACCTCCGGGAGGTCGATCCGCGAGCAGATGTTGCCGGGGATGGGGACGTCCTCGTCGATCATGTAGTTCATGAGGATGCGCCAGGTCTTGAAAATCGCCACCACCGTGGACGCGGCGTCCGGCCCCGGCTTGTCGATCAGGTAGTCGACGAAATTCATCGTAACCTTCCGCTTGAGCGTCTTTGCCACGCGCCTGCCCGCGAAAGGGATGATGTGATTGCGGATGTGGCTCTCGTACGTTTCGGTGGTTCGGGGGTTCTTGTTTTTCTTCTTGCGGCGCTCGATGAACTGGTTGGCATAGAACTCGACCTTCTTCTTTCCGAGGTCCGGGTCCACCCATTCGTCGCCGCGCATGTCGACGCGCATCTTCTCCAGGGTGTCCCGGGCCTCCTCCCAGGTCGCGAACGCCGGTCGGCGCGGCTTGCCCTGCGGGTCCGTGTAGCGGGCCTGCCACTGCCCGCCGCGGCCGTGGTCGGCCGAGGGGTAGAGCGGCGTGCGCTTGGTGCCGCAGCGGCAGGGCATGTCCCCCGCCTTGGGGTACTTCTTGTGCCACCGGTCGAACGGTTCGTCGGACTCGGCCATGCATCCCCTCCCTGGGTCAAGGCGAACGTCTGCGGCCGGCCGCCGCTAGGGCTCCAGGGGCTTGGGCGAGCGGGCGAGTTCGCCCGCCAGGATGCGCGCGAAGAGCGCATTCACCTCAGCCTCGCTGTAGCGCACCCGACTGCCATTCCTATTGCCCTCCCGATTCTTGCTCGATCCGGGCCGGTAGTACGGGCCAAGGGGAATGGCATGCAGCAAGCCGCGATTTGTCCACCGACGTCGCGTCGCAGGCGAAATGCCAAGTCGGCTTTCAACCTCAGAAGGCATCATAGGACGATCGACGAGAGCATTCACGGGCAACTTGGAATCCTGCATTTCTTCCCCCCACCACCGCGTCGCGGCCGAAGTTCCCACACCTACGGATGGGAGCCGGGGAACCGCAAGCGGGGCGCAAAACGCACCCACGGTGCTCGCGAACCAGGTCTTCCGTCACCGCCTAGCGGGGATGGAAGACCTGCGCGCAGCGCGAAGCATGCTCGAAGGCCCGCCATCCATCAACGCATGTTTACGTCGATGCATGGACAGTAGCACCACCGTCCGAGGCAGTCACGGGCCGCCATCAACACTTGTTTATGAATACTGGGTGGCGTGGCGGGGTCCGCCAGTATGCAGGCCAAGTCCAAGGCGCGAGGCCTGCGCGGAGTTCTCGGGCCAGCAGCCACGACGACGGACTGGGCCGGAGTCGGGCGAGGCCCCGGGAGGGAATCTCCCCTTGCCCATCAACAACCCTGGAACGCGACGTGGAAGCGCACGGTTCCGGCGACGACATGCGGCGGCTCCACTGCCGGTGCTGGCGCTCAAGGGACGTCGCCCGTCGATGGCCGGACGCAGTCCTGCGGAGCAACGACCGCCGTCGAGATCGCTACACGCCCTGGCGTCCCGACCCAGGACGGGCGGAGTCCGCCCGTTTTGGACGACTCTCAGCCAGTCCAGCCCGCACTGCCGCCCGATGCCCGACTTCTTCGGCCACCTGAGACGGCATCTCTGTTCGCCGCCTCGGTGAAGACCCTCGCGACTGCGCGACTGCGGGGGTGGGCCCAGTGCCTCCCGGGTTCGGCGGCGCGGATCGGGGCGCAGCGTCCGCAGGTGAGCACCCGGCAGACCTGACGGTAGCCACGGGACTTCCAGCGGTCGATGTGGCAGTTCTGGTCGGGGCCGGGCTGGGGTACCACGCTCAGCATCGAACGCAGGAGCCTGCGGATCTGGACCAGCGCCGCGGGGGTACAGGGGCCTGCCACCAGCCGCTGGAGCTCGCCGATGACGGCCTGGCAGTGGAGCCAACCGTGCAGTTGGTCGGCCGGGTAGACCTCGCCGCGCTCACGGTCGACTTGATCAGCCTGCTCGCGCCAGATGGTGAACGCCTTGACCTGGTTGTCGCTGGCCAATCCGAACGGCAGCACAGCCGTCTCCTTCCCATTCGCCGGTTCCTTCGCCGAAGCAACGAGCGGCGGGCATCCCAGTCGCGCTGAGTCACCCGCCTGGCCGGACGCCTTCTCACCCGGGCGCCGTTCGCACCAGACAGCACCGGCCCCCGGAGGGTGTGTGAGCAGGGAACCGAGCCTTCCGAATTCGGTTGGCGAAGTGTCGTTCGAGGTGGACGCTGGTCTGCAGGAGCCCGCCGCCAGCCCTCGGGCCGCTTGACCGACCGTCGGCCAGACAGCCGCGGGCAGCCCGGCCTCACCAGGTAACCGGCAGCTCCACGAGGCCGCGCGAGCGATAGGAGTCGGTCCATTCCAGCGCCTCGGCCGGCCGTGCCAGCCCGATCCGCGGGAACCGGCCCAGGAGCGCCTCGATGGCGACATTCGCCTCCAGGCGCGCGAGGGCTGCCCCCAGGCAATAATGCAGTCCGTAGCCGAAGCTGAGGTGTCCGGAGCCATGGCGGTCGACGCGGAACTCCTGGGCCGCGGCGAAGTGGCGCTCGTCGCGGTTGGCAGAGGCCAGGGAGAGCCACACCCGGTCTCCCGCCGCGATGACCTGCCCGCCGAACTCCATGTCCTCGCGTGCGAAGCGACGGGAAGCGAGCATCGAGGGCCCCTGCCACCGCAGGGTCTCCTCAAGTACCTGGTCCATCGGCACGGAACCGTCGCGTAGGCCCTGCAGCACCTCCGGGTGAGTGAACAGGGCCAGCAGCGCGTTGCAGACCAGGTTCGCCGCGTTGTCGTAGCCGGCGAACAGGAGCAGGAATGCCATCGCGACGAGTTCGGCTTCCGTGAGCCGGTCCTGCTCGTCGCGCGCGGCGATCATCTGGGACAAGAGGTCGACGCCGAGAGTACCGGCGCGCTTTTGGGAGATGAGTTCGAGCAGGAAGGCGTACATCTGCTTCAGGGCCCGGCGCGAGGTCAATGCGGCGTCCGGCGCGGGAGAGCGCAGCGCGTTGGTCCACAGCCGGAAGTCGTGCCGGTCGCCCTCATCGATGCCCAGGACGTCGCAGATCACTGACAGCGCCAGCGGGGCGGCGACGGCCTGGAGCAGATCCGCGGACTCGTGTTCCTCCAACTGCGCGAGGAGATTCTGGACGTGGCGCTCGACCATGGGTCGCAGCCCGTCGATGCTGCGCGGGGTGAATGCCTTCGACACCAGCCGCCGCAGCCGTGTGTGGTCCGGCGGATCAGTGTTGAGCATGTGGGCGTCCAGCTCCGGCGGCATGGAAGCGCCGTGCTCGCCAGCCGCTGACGCCGTCTCCTTGTTCAACGACAGCCGTGGGTCCGAGAGCAGGGCCCGCACGTCCTCGTAGCGGGTGACCAGCCACACCGGGGCTCCGTCCGGAGTGGTCGAGCGCTGGATCGGCCCCCGGGCCCGTAGGCCGGCGTATCCGGCGTGCGGGTCCTTGAGCAGGGCCGGGGTGAACAGTGAGGGCTCCGAGAGCTGGTGCCCGGAGGCCTTCACGCGCCAATCCCCGTGCTGACCGTCTCGGCGTGTACCGTGCGGGCCAATGCGAGCGCGATGACCGGCGAGGTGCGGTAGGCGTCGGCGACCTTGATGAGCCAGGCGGCTTCGACGTCGTCGTCTCCTTCCGCCAGGTCAAGCAGCGGGCTCTCCTCTTCCCCGGGCACGTCCACGCCTGCGGCCCGCGCCTTGAGCGCGATGGCGAGCTGCGCGGCCTCGATGATTGCGTCGGCGGGCTCGCCGATCAGCCCGTGTTCAGCGGCGAGCTCGCGGGCGATCTCGGCGGTCTGCTCGGTGAAGGACAGACGAAGCTGCCACTGGGCGTCGCGGATCTCGGTGATCTGACGGCCGAGCAGCAGCTCGATGTCGTGGAGGGTGTACTCCACCTCCGGGTCGCCCTTCGGCCGCACGGCGAGCTTGCCGTCGCGAACCTCGATGACCTGGCGGCCGACCAGACGCCACAGGTTGCTCAGCGACCAGTGTGTGGTGCGCGGCGTGACAGGGAACAACACGATGCCCGGCAGGTGATCAGTGACGTCCTTCCACAAAGGGTAGATGCGTTGGTAGCGGCGGTACACGCTGGAAAGCTCGCGGACCCGGGCGACACCGGCGCCCCACGCCGGCATGGTGAACCCGACGGAGAAGAGTGCCGCGCAGACGCTCGCGCTCATCGGTGCCACCAGGCTGCTGACGGTGTGCAGCGGACTCTTCCCTACAAGGTCCCACACCATGTTCACGATTTTCGGAACCGAGTAGCCCAGACCGAACACCGCGCCGACCATCACCGTCCGAAGGCCGCGGTTCAGCCAGACCCGGTCTGCCACCACCTTGGCGTAGCGGTGACACAGGACGACGAGCAGCACCTTGCTGACTGTGAACTGGAGCTGGTAGGAGAGCAGGAACACCGAGATGTACGGGACGGCCTCGAAGCGAACGTCGAAGTCGATGGGATGCTCAACGCTGCCCGCGTTGCCCAGGAAAAAGTAGACCATCATCACGATGAGGGTCGCGACGGAGTAGCCGACGAGTAGCCGATGCCTCAGGCGGACTTTGTCCTGAGCTGACGACCAGGTCATGAGCAGCGCCACCCAGCCAGTCGTGCAGATGCAGACACTCATGTAGATGATCAGCGTGGCGATGTTCGGAACGCCGAGCACCCGGTCGATGCCCTCGTAGACCGCGGGTGAAGCCAACACGAACGGGGCCGCGAACGTCGCGATGGACAGACAGAGGATCTGAAGTTCGCGGTTGCGCCAGTCCCGTATCAGGTCGCGCAGCTTGTAGGCAAAGGCGCTCCAGCTGATCACTGACAGGAGGGCGTAGGTGATGGTGAGCAGCAACATGCGTCAGATCCTTCGGTCCGCATTGCGTTCAAGGGCGGCGCCCAGATGTCGGGCCAGGTTCGCCATGCCCTTCGACATGGTCGTGCTCGGCTGCGACGCGGCCGCCAGGCGTCCGGCGTGAAGCGGGAGCATCGTGGCCACCGTCTCGGCCTTGCGCTCCTCGCTGTCGTCGTAGACCGTCCGACCAAGCACGAGCCGAACGAGCCCCGGGTCGAGGGTCGGCATGAGAAGCCGGGACATCTCGTCCTCGTCGGTCTCGGTTGATTCGTGGCCGAGCAGGATGTGGGCCAGCTCGTGCAACTGGATGTGCTGCTGCTGGCGAAGGGTGGTCTGCTCGGAGTACATCACGATGTCGGTTTCATCAGTTGCGACCCACAGCCCGCACGGGGAATTCGGGCGCGGGGCCATCGGCATTGGCACCATCTCGATAGGTCGCCCGCGCTGGGCTGCGATGTTCTCTACCAGAGCTGGGATGGTGAAGGGCCGTGGGACGTCGAGCCTACTGACCAGGTCAGCGCACTCGCGCCTCAGTTCCCGGTCGTCCATCTCCCAACCCCCCACTCCGTCAGCCGGACTGTGCCAACGAACGAACACCACTTGCCCCCCGTTCGGCCCCGGCTGTCCGCGCGTCGCCCAGGATGTGGGCCGGAGCCTATATGAGCCAGCGTGACCGATTTCCGCTGTGTCTCGTCTGCCACCCGACATCTCATGGGGCGCGGCTAGGTCTTCTTCCGACTGCTCAGATGCTCGATCATCGGAGTGAGCGCCGAGAGAGCGTCCTCGTCGAGTTCCGCCACCCTGCGCATCGCGACCTGGCGGGCCCCGATGCCCTTCAGAGCGCTCAAGAGCTTCAGGTCGTCGGCGACCTTGGCGGCGACCTCGTCATCGAAGAAGAACGCAGGCGGCACGCCGATGGTGGTGGCGAAGGCCCCGAGCCGACTGAAGAGGTGGTCCTGCCAGTCGCCGCCACGCAGTCTGACGATGTCGTCCTCAGTGATGTGGCCCCCGCGCTCGCGGACCAGTCTCGCCAACTCCTGGTCCGTGTAGCTGCCGTCGAGGTCGCGGCGTTCCACGATGGAGACAAGCAGCATCAGTCGGGTGAGCACCGCTTCCGGATCGGGCGCGGGCTCGCTCCGCTTCGCGCCGTCTGGTGCTGCGTGCTTGGTCTGGTCCGGCTCGTCGAGGAAGTAGGTGACGGGCACCCCGTAGACGTGGCTCAACGCTTCGAGGGTGTTGACGCTCGGGTTGGCCGTCTTCTCGTTGCGCAGGTTGAAGACTCCCTGGTGGCTGATCGTCGGTCCACCGCCGTGCTCCTTGGCGTAGGCGTGGCTGGCCTCGGCCACGGCGGCGTAGTCCGTCGGTCCGGTCCCGTCGGGATGTCCGGTCCGCATCAGGTAGTCCAGCCGCTCTGCCACGCGGCGGGCGAGGGAGACGTCACCCACTGCATCACTCCTTCGGACTCCGGCAGACACTCGAATATCTACCGTACTTGATGAATGATCACCCAGGCTAGACCGGTCGTCTATCAGGGTTGACAAGGTGTGCGCCGAATCTGCACGATCTTAGGCGAGCCGACTACCTGACGTGACGACGGACGGCCGCCTACAGGGACGCTCCTGCTGGTGCGCCTCGGGATGGGACCACAGCGTGACGCGGATCGAGACGTGGCCAACCACGGCCGTGACCGGGGCAGTTGGCGAGTCTGGCCGCAGGCGGCTCGGAGTGCCTCTTCCGCCAGTGGTCGCCATAGACCTCGACGGGTCGGAGCTCTCTGTGTCGCTCCGCGACTTCGCGGTGGGTCCGGGGGTGCGGTCGGGGGGCCACGCCGCCGGACCCGCTGCGACGTTCCGTCGCTGGGGCCCGTGGCGTACCAGGCAGCTGCGACGCCGCCTTCAACGGCTGTCGTTCCCGGTCCCGTTCAGCATCGAGGGCCTCGCGGCGAATATGGCAGCGCGGTCCGGTCAGACCATCGAGCTGGTCGAGACCGACACCCCGACGGACGACCTGCGAACCGCCTGCGGGCTGCGGGTGCACTGGGGCCGCCGCCGGACCTGGGTCGTGTACCGGCATCGCCCGACGGTGAGTCAGATGCGGCACACGATCCTGCACGGGCATGCGCACGAGTGGCTCGGCCACGGAGACCCGTAGGTTGACGACCACCGATCGATACCTGGGGTCGCCGAGTTTGAGCCCCACCCTCACTCGGGGACAGGGAAGGGGCGGGGCCTGGGGGCACGTCGAGCGGCGCGACATTCGGGATTTCCCAGGTATTTCGCACAAAGAAGGGAAGGCGCTCGGGGCATCTCGCCCGAGCCTGCTATCGCTTTGGCCTTGGGAAAATCGCGGGGGATGGTACTGATGGGCATGCCGGACACGAGCCGGCCAGCAGAGGGAGCACAACCAATCGCGGAGGGGGAGGCGTCAGAACAGGGCGGCGATGCCGACCCATCGGCCTGCAGAGACGAGGCCCGCACCACGACCGCATTCGGGCGGGTGGCTGGCGGCGGGACCGTGTGGCTTGGAGCCAGAGCCGGAGGGCTGGCCGTTCCCCTTCCGGTTCGGGAATGGGACCATCCAGCATCGACTGAGCCCGAGCTCGACGAGGAGCAGGCCTCTGCCGACAAGGAGACGCTTGACGCCGCCGCGTGGCTGATGCCTGGTCTGCCCCGTGAGTTCATCGCCGAGGTTCTTGAGCTCGGCCCGCATCGCCCACTCGGCGGGATGCCTTAAAGAGGGGGCTGTCCTCGATGGCAGCCCTGTGCACGTTCCTTCGAAGCCTGCCCGCTGCGCAGTCCGATACCTTGCCCGGGGCGCTTCGTCGCCGCAATCCGGCTTGGCGTCCAAGGGCGGGGCATCGGTCGCGGGCGGCCGTGCTGCCCTAGTTACTACCGGTCTGCTCGACGTTCCGGAGCTGCTCGATCATGGTTACAACAGCGTGCTGGCTTGCCGGGGACAGACCTGCGGCCTTCCGGGCGATCTCCCGTACGCCGCTCTCGCTCAGAGCGTCTAGCAGAGCAACATCCTCAACTGCGGCTTGGGCTGCATCCAGGCGGTCAGGGCTCAAGCTGTTTGCGGAATGGACCAGTTGGCGAACCTCCTCAGTCTGCAGCGCGTCGAGGAGGGTTGAGTCCTTGAGGACCTTGCCGACGGCCTGGCGCTGCTGCTCGGGCAGCCCTCCTAGCTGAACGGCGGCCTCCTGAACGGCTGCGTCCCCGAATGCCTCCAGCAACTGCAGCCGGCCCACGAGTGCCTGTACGGCGTCCGCGTCCGCGCTGCCGCCGGCCACATCCTGGACCTTGATGTCCTTGACGCCTGCGCTCTTGAGATGGTGGAGCAGTTCCAGATCGGTCTCAAGTTGCTCGAACCCCGGTCCCCCGGTGAGGTAGACGAGCGGGATCTTGAACCACGCAGCAATGGCTTCCAGGTGCTCAAGACTGGGGTTGGTCGTCTTCCCCTTCGCGAGTTCCCAGATGTAGGCATGGGAGATGGAAACGCCGGTCTCCTCGGAGATCTGGGCTGCCATCTTCGCGTATGACGGCGGCTTCCCGCCCTCAGGGGTCTTCAACACGCGGAGCCACTGCAGCTTCTCAGCGAGAGTCCGCGGCTGTCGCTCCCCCTGCTCGGCAGTACCGGCCATCGTGAGGCCTTGCTCCTTCTCTCCCCGCAGGGCTCATCGCGTACGAGCTTGGCGCACCCTATCGCCATTCACGGGTGTAGATAGCACCGAATCAGGACGTTCGCTGGCTTGGAGCCAATACTTCGCCTCCTGGCGGCCAGCTTGGCCAAGAGCGCCTCTTCTGCCGGGTGCCGCCGAGACAGGAGAGCGGTCATGCCCTCAACGGATGTTTACGAAAAACTACCACAAATCGCCCATCCGCTGAGAGTCAGCTCAGTCGGAGGAATGCCCGCTTCGCAGAGAGCCACTTAAGCCCCTCCCTCCGCCGTCGACGGAATTGCCTCGGTCGCAGTGCGATATCGGTCGCACCCAGTGTTCGAGTGTGCCGACCTCGACACTCTCACGAATCACCACCCCCGGGAGCTCCATCCGCACCGCTGGCACATGCCTCCTTTGGGCATCGCGTGGACCACGTGCCGCCAACGGAGGTTGATGTCGAGGCGCCGAGCTGGCCTCACGCGCGCCATTCATACACGCTTGTTTATGATTTTTGGTATCAATCCACCCCAAGCCAGGCACATGCTCTCGCCAATCGCACAGAGCGGCGCTATCGTGATGGGTAGTCGTAAACGCATGTTTATGACTGGGGCATCAGCGGCTACCGCTGTCGATGCCTGAGGGGGTCGCCGACCGGCGGGCTCAACCCGGCGCGCGGTTCAGAGGAGGAAGGGGGCAGCGATCCGGTCGGCGAAGCGTGCTCGGCAGCCGGGGCGCAGCGCTGCCGACCACACCGGACCTGCCCCCCTCTTGGTCCCCCTCGCAATACGGCAGCAAAGAGATGCCCTCCGGTCCCCGGGCCCCGCTACCACCCCCCGGTGGCAGGGCCCGGTCCCTCTTCCATACCAGGAGACCCAGCCATGCACGTCATCCTCACCTCGAACTCCGCACCGCACGCTGAGATCCTGCGTGAGCGGGGCCAGGAGGTCCTGCTGGTCGTCCCGAGCAGCGCACCGATCGGCCACGACGCGCTCGCCGTGCGGCGGGTCAGCGCCTGGGATGCCTACGGCGAACTCGCACAACTCACGGTCGACCTCACAAACGCCGGTGTTGTGTCCGTGACCACGACCGACGAGAGGTGCCTTCCCCCAGCGGCTTGGCTGCGTTCCAAGCTCGGCTTGCCCGGACTGTCGTGGGAGAGCGCGGTAGCGGGGACCGACAAGCACCTGATGAAGCAGCGGCTGCATGCCGCGCAGATCCCGGTGGCTCGGCACCTGGCGGTGCCCGCCCTGGACCAGGTCCCCGCCGCGGCGGACGCACTGGGCTGGCCGGTCGTGGTGAAGCTGCGCGTCGGGGCCTCCATGCTCGGAACGGCCCGCCTGGACAGCGAACAGGATTTCTGGCTCGCCCGTTACAACAACGTCTTCGGCCCGCTGCAAGTCCCTTCCGGCTGGGACGCTGCCCACCTGGACGTGGGACTCACCGATGCCCCCGGCGGACTCATGGTGGAGGAGGCCCTCACGCTGGCCGCCGAATACCACGTCGAGGTGCTGCGATGGGCCGGCGAGGAGGTCTACGTCCTGCCCGGCCGCTACAACGCGCCACTGCTGGACACGCCCCACGTCGTCGGATCGGTCTTCCTGCCCACCGGAAGCGAGGAGGCCCGCGAGGTCGCCGCCCTGGCTCGCGCCACGGCCGACGCCCTGGGCCTCAAGACCGGCTTCGCGCACGTCGAGGTCATGCTCACCACGGACGGGGACTTCGTGGTGGGCGAGATCGGACTGCGGCCTGGCGGCGGCAAACTGCAGCGCCTGGTGGAGCATCAGCACGGTGTGCAGCCCTTCGCGCTGCAGGCCGATCTGGCGATGGGCCGCCGCCCGCTCGCGCGGCTCTTCCCCGAGCGCGACCCCATCGCCTGGGCCACGCCGTTCGCACCGCCCGGTCTGGTGACCGGCGTGACCCCGCTCGCCGACATCCTGGCAATGCCCGGCGTCGTCGAGGCCGAAGAGACGCTGTCCGTCGGCGACCTGAGCGTCGGACGCGTCGGCACCGCCGTCACCGCTGGTCACGTCTACGCGACCGGCCCCAACGCCGAGGTCGCAATGGCGCGGGCGGCGCAGGCCGCCCATGCATGGCAGGTGCAGACCGTGCAGTCCCCCAGCGTGCCCGCGCACGCCTGAGGAGGAGCCGATCGTGGTCCACCTCCTAAACCGTCCAGCAGCCGAGCCCGGAGCCTGCGCCACACAGATGAGCCCGCGCGCGCAGCTGACACGCAGCGTCCTGGTGCAGGCCGTCATGTCCCTCGGCCAGTGGTCAATGATGGTGGCCTGCCAGACGGACGCGGTTTACAAACTCCACGCCGGTGGCTGGTTCGTCGCGGCGCTAACGGCCGTCGCCGGCGCACCGATGCTCGCCAGCCGGCTGTTGGGGCGTCTGGCCGACGCGGTGGGCCCGCGTCCGGTCGGCCTCGTTGCCACCCTCGCCGCCTCGCTCGCGGCGGCAGCGGGCGCTTTGACAGCGTCCGGCCCGGCCTCCCTGCTGATCCTGCTCGGGGCGGTATCGGTTGCCCGCGCCGCCGCTCAGGCCTGCGCGGATGCCCTACCGAGCTGGCTGCCCGCGCGGCCTAAGCCGGCCCAGTCCAGTGTGTGGATCGGCATGGCGCAAGGCGCTCCGATAGTCGTGGGCCCGTCGCTCGCGGCGGCTCTGACTGTAGGGCTCGGGATCCGCGCCGCCTTCGCGGCCTGGGCGGTGATCGCATTGCTGGGCACCATAGTTCTGCTCGGCACGCCCACCAGCCGCCCCGAAGGCACCGGTCCGGTCGCCCCACTGCACGTCCGCCGCGACCCGGCGCTGCGGCGCGCGGTCCTCGTCTTGACGCTGACGCTTCTCAGCTACGGCGTCCTGGAGCCGATGCAGCCCTTGTACCTGTCACAGGTCGCGCATGCCCCGGCTGGCTGGCTGGCCTTCAACGACGCACTTTTCGGCGCCTTGGTGGTCGCGGCCGGAATTCTGCTCGCCCGGCGCCCCTGCCTGGTGACCAGTCAGGTGGCGATGACGTGCGGTGTCCTGGGTGTCGCCGGCGGCGAGGTCCTGGTCGTCGCCACTCACAGCGTGGTTGTCTCCGCAGCCGGCAACGCCCTCTTCGGGGCCTGGGTCGCACTGCTGGCTCCGGCTACCCGGGTCCGGCTCCTACACGTCGTGCCCGCCGTCCAGCACGGGCAGATCCTCGGCACCCAGCGCTCCATCACCGCCCTCGCGTCCCTCGCCTGCCTGGGCATCGGCCCGCTCACCGCCGTGACCGGACCCCAGATTCCCGTGCTGGCCGCCGCCGCTCTGCTGGCCTGCACCGCCTACGCCGCCCTCCCGGCGCGGTCTGCCTCAAACCACACCCTCGATCGCTAGGAGCACCGCATGTCCCACGTCCTGGTCGCCACCACCGGTAACCCGATCCTGGAGGACGGGCTTCTGGCCAACGGACACACCGTCACCCTGCTCGTCCCCGCCGACGCCGTGCCCCGCTTCCAACGCCGTCACCCGAAGCTGAGCGTCTTCGGCATACACGACTGGGACGACCTGGACGAGGTGGACTCGCTCGATCAGGTGCTTCCGGCCGTAGACGCTGCGGCCACCAACGACGAGCAAACCATCGTCGCAGCCGCGCGGCTGCGTGAGCTGCGCGGGCTGCCGGGCCTGTCGGTGGCCGACGCCCGGGCCTTCACCGACAAGCACGAGATGCTCGGCCGACTGCAGGCGGCGGGCATCCCCGTCGCACCGCACCGAGTGGTCCACCACGAAACGCAGATCGCCGACGCGGCCGAGGCAGTCGGCTGGCCGGTGGTCGTCAAGCCTCGCGCAGGCATGGCCACCGTGCACACCCACCTGGTGCACAACCACCGGCACTTGGACGAACTGCGCTACGCCGGGGCCTTCGAGGCAACCGTCGAGGACACCGCAGGGCGCTTCGGGGCCTCCCACCTCCTCGGCGGACTCAATCAGTCCCCAGGCGGCTTCCTCGTGCAGTCCTACATCGACGTCGCAGAGGAGCTCTTCACCGACCTCTACCTCTTGGAGGGAGAGCAGCTTCTCGCCGCGCCCGGCCGCTACAACCAGCCGGTCCTTCAGCAGCTGGGCGAACACCGGCACTGGACGGTACTAATCCCCGATCTGCCGGAGACGGTCGCCGTGGTCGATCTCGTCCACCGCGCGGTGACCGCGCTGGGCGGGTACACGGGCGTGCACCACGTCGAGGTACTGCGCGACCGCACCGGCCGACTCTGGCTCGGCGAGGCCGCCGCCCGCACTGGCGGAGGCATCTACCAGGCCTACGGCCTGCAGTACAGCTTTGACGTCGCGCGCATCCTGGCCCAGCTCGCCGTCGGGGAGCGCCCCGACATAGGCCGGCTCACCCCGACTTATCCGGCCCTGACCACCATCGCACTGGACCCGGTACCGGGAGTGGTGCGGCACATCGCCTCGCCGGACGAACTGCTGGCAATTCCCGGCGTCGTGGACGTCGACCTCACCCTCACCGTGGGCCAGCCCGTCCCGGCCGGGTTCGGCTCGATGGCAGGCGGCGGCCGCCTGGTCTTCGCGCCGCGCGCCACCGACGCGGACACCATTCAGGCCGACGTCCACGCGCTGCTCGCTGCCCTTGCCCTCGACGTCGCTCCCGCACTGGAGACGGCGTAGCCCCATTGAGGACGCCGCACCAGCCATGACCGGACCGGCGACCACGCGGGCCCCGCCCGGAGCCCCCAACGCCGCGCCCCCCAACGGACTTACCCCGACGGAAGGATCACTCATGCCGATCACCTCTCTGCTCCGCCGCGCGCTGGCCGCCGCCGCGCTGCTGACCGCACTCCTCGGCACGACCGTCCCCGCAGCCGCCCACGCCGACACCCGCTGGGAGCACGCCAACGCGGCCGCCCCGGCGGACACCCACTGGGGCGACTGACCCACTCCAGGCTGACCGCTTTTGACCACGGTCGAGCCCTCGGAACAGCTGAACTCCAAGCGCCGGTCCCCTCCCAACGACGGAAGGGAACCGGCTGCGCGGGCGGGATCCGACCCCCGACCGCGCGCGCCCTCCAACGACCCCGCCTCGCGCAAACGAACCGACATCACGGGAGCGACCCGTGCCTACCACCGGATGGCTCACCTGCCAATCCGGGAACGGCCGGGCTCCCCTGGACATGAGGAGCACGCCAATGCGCAAGATTCTTCGCCGCACCGCCATCACGGCCACCACCACCGCTCTCGCAGCCGGACTCGCCATCACCGGCGTCTCCCAGGCCCAGGCCCGCACCGATCGCCCGTACGACAAGTGGATCGGCAACAACTGCCGCGGGTCGCTGTGGGTCGAGGACCCGAACCAGGACTACGTGCAGGCCTTCATCGGCACCCTCACCCCGGACGAGGGCGGCAGCGCCAGCCCGTGGGTGCAGTGCTACGGCCAGCTCAAGATCAGCCATAACTACGGCAGAAGCTGGTCGACGGTCTGGGGCCACATGACCGACAGCAACATGCACTGGATCATCTCGCCCGTGCGCTGGGACGGTCCCGGCCTTCGCGCCGAGGTCTGCATCAGCGAGCGGGACTGGGGCTACACCACAGCCACGAAGTGCACC
Organism: Streptacidiphilus sp. MAP12-20; assembly: GCF_041262525.1. NCBI lineage: Bacteria > Bacillati > Actinomycetota > Actinomycetes > Kitasatosporales > Streptomycetaceae > Streptacidiphilus > Streptacidiphilus sp. MAP12-20. The sequence continues at coordinate 17,993 of NZ_JBGCCK010000035.1, read as the reverse complement.
GCGATGTGGTGACGGTGACTCAAAGGTGAGGCCGTGTGGGCAACGTCCGCGCGACAACCACCTCGAAGGACACCCGCTGGGGCACTGAGCAGCATCGCCGCGCCGGTGCCCTCCTAGCGGCGGAGGGGACCGGCAGCGCGGGCAGGGACGGGTTCGCGCCCGCCGACCGCGCGAACTGGGCCGGTAGCCCCCTTTGTCTTGAGCATCCCCCCGCCCCCACTCAGCTGGTCCGCCGCCCTCTTCAATCGGAGGAACCACCTTGCAGCACCTCGCACTGCAGCTCGCTGTCGCCCACTCCCTGATCGAGGACCGGCGGCGCGCGGCCGAGCGCGCGGCCCTGGTCCGAGCACTGCGCGGCCCGCGCCGTCAGCGCCGACGCCAACAGGGCTGACGACTGCCCAAACCACTGACAACTCCGAGGACACCTCAGATGCGCTCTCTCACTCGCCCGATCCTCGCCGCCGCGGTGGCCCTGCTGGCTCTGGGAACCACGTCTTGCGGCTCCAGCGCACACACCGCCACCACCGGAGCCAGCAGCCCGGTCACCCACCCGGCCGCCGCACCCAGCCCACATCCGGTCGCCAACGTCAACCCGCTTACGCAGCACCAGCTGCAGAACGCGGCGTTGACCACCTCGGACGTCGCCGCCCAGCAGATGGGCGTCCTGCCGATGACCGACTCACCCATCGGCCAGAGCACTGTCCATGTCCGGCCCACCACCTGTGCAGCCCTCGCGTCCGCCTGGGAGGGCGGCGGCCCTGACTACCCGGCGACCGCGGGCGTGGACCTCAAGGTGCTGGAGGCAAACTCCGGTCAGAGTGGCACGGCCCACCTGATGCACCTGTCCAGCTACACCGGCGCCACCGCAGCGAAGCTCCTCAACGCTGTCGCCACGGCGGCCGGCTCATGCACCAGCTACACGCTCCCGGACCCCTCCGGCCCGATCCACGAGGTCATCACCCCCATCGCGAGCCCGCAGTACGGGGACCAGGCCGTCGCCTGGCACGCGGTCCTGACCGGCACGAGCGGCCAGCGGTACTTCGCCACCGTCACCGTCGTCCGCGTCGGCGGCACCGTCATCAACGCGGTCGAGCTGTCCAACTCCGTGACAACAGCCGATCAGCTGCCCGCCGCGAACGCCGCTGGGCACCGGCAGCCCCGACACCGTCGACGCGCGGCCGAGCGGGCGCTCCGGCGGGACGCGACACCGCACCCGTCCGCTCCTTCACCCCACCCGTCTGACCACTTCGAGGACTCCACGATGGCTACCCCTGCCTGCGCCTCCGAGCCCGTCGGCCTGGCCCAGCGGCCTCCCGCGATCCGGGCGGCCAGATGAGCGTGGCGACTGCCCGTCGTCCCGCACTACGCGCCAGGGGCGACCAGATCGGTGTTCGGGCCGTGCTCGGCACCCCGCGAGTCGCGCGGCTGCTGGCAGGAACCCTCGTCGGCCGGCTGCCCAGCGCTATGGTGCCGGTGCTGGTCCTGCTCGCACAAACCCGTGCCAGGTCCGGCTTCGCCACCGCCGCTGGCCTCGCAGCAGGGCAGGCCCTGGCGGCGTCGCTCGGGCAGCCGCTGCAGGCCCGCCTGGCGGACCGTCACGGTCACCGTCTGGTCCTCGCCCTCTCCACCGCGGCGACCACGCTGGTCCTGGTTGCGCTCGCCGTGCTGCCCGGACCGCTCCCGGTCATCACGCTGCTGATCGTGCTCTCGGGGCTGGCAGCGCCACCGCCGTCGCCCTTTCGACTCCCGTCTGAGGGGCGCCTACGCCCCGGACCCAACGGGGTGGCAACACAACGCGCCCACCCTCGGGCTCGCGCACCACGCGAAAGGGGAGCCGATGACCACCGTGGACCTCACCCGCCCCAACGAGAGGCTGATGCTGGTGCGCATCTACTGCGCTGAGGCACAGACCCTGCTCGTCCCCGCACGGGTGTGGCTGCCCGCCGACCTCGCCGATGGCCTGCAGCAGGCCCTCGCCGCCGGTCGCGCGGACGACTTCGACGGGGACATGCACCCCGCCGTCGCCGAGTTGCTGGACTGGCTGGAGGACAACCGCGAGACCTGGGAGCGGCAGATCGACTACGGCCTGCACTGCCAGGACGCGGAGGATCTTGAGATCCGTTGGGTGGAGGTCTCCGGCGAACCGCCCGAAGACGAGCCGCTCCCGCCGCCGCCCGAGGGCGGGGTTCCCCTGCCCCGCTGACCCACGGTACGGCGGGCGTCCGCGCCTGCAGCACCGCCCGCACCCCCGTCCAGCAATGACCTAGGAAGGCACAGGCCTTGTCCAGACAGCCCGTCGCCACAGGCACCACGGTGGCGCAGACGATTGCCGCCGACCCGCTCGCTCCGCCCCGCCTCCCGCCCGCTGGGCGGGAGGCGGCATTGATCCCGACGCCCGTCGGCACCGTGACCCGGCGAGCCGCCGCAGGGGACCTTGACGCCGTCCAGGACCTGCACGGACGCTGCTCAATCGCGTCACGCGCCGCCCGCTACATGGCTGGCAAGCGCGAGTTGACCTGGGCGGACTGGCGGCATTTCACCCATCCGACAAAGGCTACGACCTGGCTGACCAGCCCCGCAGACGCCCCGGACCGCATCGTGGCGATGACGAATCTGGTCGCCCACCGCGCCGACCCCAGCGCGCTCGACCTCGGGCTACTAATCGAGGACGGGTTCCAGGACCAGGGCCTGGGCACCGCCCTGGCCCGCCTCGCCCTCAGCCACGCGAAGCACCGGGGTTGCCAGCGGCTCACCGCCAGCACCGAGGCCGACAACCGCAGGATGCTCGCCATTCTGCGAAGGCTCGGCGCCACCGGATGGCAGTGCAGCGGGTGGGAGATGGACGCCCACGTGCTGCTGGACGGATCACGCTGATGGCCAAGTCCCGCCGCACGACCGACCACGGACCGGCGCTCGCAGCCCCTACATGATGTTCCACAGTCGGGTGTGATCTTGTTGGCGCAGCCCGTCGATTCGCCGGGCGAGCTCAGCCATCTTGTCGGGCTCGCGCGCCGACTTACGCGCGTTCGTCGTGATCATCCGGAGTTCCCGGAGGTCACTCAAGACCTGGTATCCGGCCCAAGCCCGCACGTCACAGCCATACTTTTCGGCGAAGTCGGTGTAGCTGATGATCCCGTGGCCGAACCGCCTGACGTGAATCTCGACGGTCACCAGATCCCACTCGCGCGGGCCGACGACGGCGCTGTCCCAGTCACTGAGAACGACGTCAGCGTCATCGTAGAGAGCGTTGCCATGCTGCGGATCTCCGTGAAGCACCGTAGGCGGCAAGCTGTACGGGAGGTCCCGGACCTCGTCGGCGAGTTGCTCGATCCGCTTGCTGAGGAAGCGGTGGTCAGTAGGGGCGAGCGTTGGCGCAGAGGACAGCGAGTGGTGGATCGCGGTGACCGCGTCGAGTTGCGGCAGCGAAACGGGCGGATACCCGAGGTGGTGCAGGCTCCGAAGGGGACCGGCGAGGGAGGCCGTGGGCACCTGTTCGACCGGTTGAGGCAGATAGGTGTAGACGGAGCCGACATACGGTTCGGCCACCACCGGCTGCGGGACCGGATGCAGCGCGACGGTAGGGATGTTGTTGAGCGCCAGCCACTTCACCAAGGCGACGGTCTGTCCGACGCGGTGAGCTGGTGTTCCCTTGCGGGCGATCTTGAGAACTACCGACTCGACGGGCAGGAGAACCACGGCGTTGGTCTGCCCGCGCAACAGCGTCGCGCCGCTCGGGTTGAGGTGGGCTGCAGTGCACAGGCGGCGCAGGGCGTCGTGCATCTCGGGCTCGCTGTAGCCGCCCGGGGTCCGTACGGGTGCAGTCATGCACACCACCCTTCCGGACCGCAGGCGGCTTTGTCACACGGAGGCCGTCGGCAGCATGAGAACGTCTCCCAGTTCACGGACCTCGCGGGTCCGACGCTGTGAGGGCGGTAGGGCCTCGATCACCTGCTGGGCGCGGTGGCTGAGAATCCGGGTGCGCTGGTTCTCCGGGACTTGGAGAAGAGTGCGCGCGGCGAGCTGGCAGGCCTCACCGGCGGAGCGCTCGGCCACCAGGCACAGGGCAGCTTCTAGGTGCAGGAGGGCGGGGTCGATGCCGTCGTGGTCGGGGTACAGCTTCAATGCCTCATCCTGCGCTTTGCGTGCCTCGCGCACTTCGCCGAGTGCCGTGTGGGCCCCGCTGAGGTAGAGGTACATGCGACGGACGGGGAACGCCCAGGCATCGTCTTGGCGGTCGTCAGGATCGCAGTAGTCGAGCAGTCGGCAGGCGAGGTGGATCGCCTGACGGGCCCCGGCTTTGTCCTCCCGTCTGGCCAGGGCGCGTGCTTCTGCTGCGCTTGCGAAGGCTGCGGTGGGCGAGGGGCTCTGCCGGCTGAGATAGCGTGCTTCCCGAGCGAGTGACACGGCGTGGCTGAGCGGGCCGTAGTAGTAGGGCAGCATGGCGGCTTGCACCCGGACCCGGGCGCGCAAGGTCTTGTTGTCTGTCTCGTCGGCCGCTGTCTGGGCGGTCGCGTACCAGCCGCGCGCGTCCCGCAGTCGCCCGAGTTTCATGAGCGCGTCGGCGATCAGGGTGGAGACGATCGCGGTCATCTCCGACAGCCTAAGTTGGGACCGCGGTGGCTGGCGTTGCGAGTGGAGCCGCTCGACCTCGGCGAGGTCGGCGAAGAGCAGCTTCAACATCGGCATGGGGGCGGTGCTCATGTAGGCCTGGCGATCGAACCGGAGCCGCTGCTCAAGGTCGTCAAGCTGAGCCTCCGAGACCGTGGCGGAGGCGAGTGTCTGGTCGACGGTCCTTCGCGCAGTGTTGAGGAACTGGTCGAAGTCGTCCCCTGTGAGGATCCCGACCCGGACCTCGGGCAACGTCACCAACGACACCGTTGACACCTCACGCGCGGTGTCGGCTGGCGCGGTGAAGCCGTCGGCCTGACCGGTGAGGCCGAGCTGGGTGGGTGAGGAGTCGTAGAGGCAGCAAAGCAGCTCCACGGTGCGAAGACGCGGCTTGCGCGAAGGGTGCGTCTCCCAGTCGCGTAACGCCTTAGCATCGAAGCTGGGGGGGCTCGGCAGACTCCTCGCGAGCGCTCTCAGCCTCTCAACCGCCTCATCCAGCGTCCACCCTCGGGCCAGACGATGTGCGCGCAGCAAACTGACGCCGCAGCAGTCCACGAAAGCTGCCACAGTCTGCGCCGTGGTCCAGCCAGCCTGATGTGCGAGGTGGCAGATGTGGTTCAGGTGCGTGGGCCGCTGGTGGTCGGACGGCATAAGTTCCCCCCGCTTTTGTCGTCGGGTCAACTCGATCGTAGACAGCTCCAACGCTGCTTGCAGGGGAGATCGAGTGACTTGTTCCGAGCACGGCGTGCCGAGGGGGAACTTCTGCCCCTTCGCAGCGTCAGGGGGAACTTTTCCCCTTTGTGGCGCAGTCCTGGGGACGAGCAATCTGACACCCCGTCGAACAAGCGAGTAGTTGAGAGGAGGATCCAGTGCGTGTCATCCCCATGGCACAACCGCTGCCAGGTAGCTACCCAGCTACAGGCCCTACGGTTGGCCAACCAGTCGCGCTGTGCCCCCTCCCGCCAGAGATCGACAAGTCAAGCGGTCAAACTCCCATGCCCATGCGACCTGCCCTCCTACACCGCCATCTGCTCGCGCAGCAACGCGAGAGCCCCAGCAGCCTTGTCGCGAACATCGGGGAGCCCGGCAGCATCCCGGAGCACCCGTTGGAGCTGATGGGGAAGACGATGGCCCGACGCCTCCTCGATCGCTCGACAGAAGCGCTCGGCCGAGGAGGTACGGTCGCCCGCCAGGAGCAGCACGCGACCAGCCGTGACGTGGCTGATCACCGCCCACTGCGGCGTGACGCGCACCCCCGGGGCTGGGGAGCCGTCCAACAGCTTGATGGCCTGCTGCACCCGACCGGTCGCGACGAGCCCGCGCAGGCGGATCTCGTGGAGCGAGTATGGGTTGAACAGGGAGGTGTGGGCGACTCCCTTATCGAGCAGGGCCTGGGCGTCGCGGAAGGCCTGGTCGAACAGCTCGCCGGACCCGCACTCTCCAGCCGCCCGCGCGAGGAGAGGTATCGCTGCTGCGCGTTGTTCAGCGGTGGTGGCGATCTCCACCGCGTGCTGGAGGCGGTCGACGGCCGCGTTCAGCAGCCCGGCTTTGCGCAGCTCATTGCCGTGCATCCGCAGGGCCGTGGTGTGTGTGCTGGGGTCGTCAAGGTGCTTGGTGAGGTGGACTGCTTTTCCGGTCCAGCGGGCAGCTGTGGCCATGCGCTCTTCGGGCAAGATGTGGCCCAGGGCGACGCCGAGGCTGGTGCGGGCCTTGGCCAGGAGTTCCAGCACTTCACGTTCGGAGTGGCCGTCCTCGACTCGCGCTTCCAGGCGGGCCACGAGCGGCCACAGTTCGTCGATGGCTGCAGAGGCGAGGCCGCTCTGCCGGGAGATGTCCGCGAGATGGATCGTGGAGTGTCCGAACTGGAGCATCGCGGCGACGTCGGTGTCTCCCGCGTCCGTGACGCCGAGGGTGTGGGGCGGGAGTCGCAGGGTGCCGGCGATCTGGCGCAGCGCGTTGACGTCGTCGATGGTGCGTCGGCCGGTTTCCAGGAGCGAGATGTACGTCTTCTCGTATCCGAGCTGCTGGCCCAACTCGGTCTGCGTGAGGCTGTTCTGCAGACGGTAGTGGCGAAGGATGGAGCCGAGGTTCCGGGTGGCCAGCACGTCCTGTGCGGCTGGGGTGGCCCAGCGCCACATGCTCGCCGGGCCTGCTGCGGCCACGGTCGGTCACCCGACTCGGTTGTTGAACCAAGCCTCGATCGAGTCCTTGTAGCCCTGTGGCATGACCAGGCCGGGGATCTCTTCGCGGCTGAACAGTCCGATTTGCTTGTGCTCGTGACTGACGGCCGGCGGGATGTCCTCCTCGGGGCCGGTGCAGCCGTAGGTGACGATCAGGACGTGCCTGCCGGGGATGGGCGAGTACATCCAGACGTCGAGGACCGGGCCCGCCTTAACCTTCCAGCCGCTCTCTTCCTCGACTTCGCGGACCACGCAGTCCTCAGGATCTTCGGCGATCTCCAGTCGACCGCCGGGCAGTTCCCATTCCGCGCGTTCGTTCTTGAGCAGCAGCACCTTGTCGCGGCCGTCGACGACGACGCCTTTGACGGACACCGGGTGCACGGGCGGGACGTAAGCCGAAGTCTGGTTGCTCATAACGACCTTCGCTCGATCACGGGCAGCGCTTCCCGGAACGTAGCACGTGGCGAGGCGACGACGGTGCGTGCTGCCCGTACCCGGCGGTTGACAGATTGTCACTCGCCTAGAGCGCGGATGGTTGGCCACGCTTGGGCTTCCGACACCAACACCAAGCCTCGTGGGAGGAGTTCGATGGCCTCGGTCGCCTCGTTCCGTGACGCCTTCGCGGAGCAATATGAGCACGAGGGTTCCCTGTTGACCGCCCGGGTGGGGTTGCGGCTGCGCACTGACGGCCTGGTGACCTTCGACGGGCTGCGGACACGCGCCGAGGTCGTGACTGCGAGCCGGATGCTCCTGCGTGTGTTCGCGCACCCGGACAGCGAGGGCGACGGGCTGACTGCGATCCGCAACTTGGGCGCGGACAGGCGCGGCCGGGCCGGCCTCGGCAACGGCGCCGTCTTCGCACACACCGACCAGGCCCAGAATCCCGTGCCGCCGCGGCTGCTATTCATCGCCTGCATCACGCCTGCCGCCGCGGGCGGAGCGTCGATGCTGACGGACGGCCGGGCTGTCTACGAGACGCTGGCCAGCGAAGACCCTGAGGCATTGGAGGCGCTGGGCTCCGCACGGGCGGCGTTCTTCGGTGCCGGTGCGGGGCACTTCTCGGCGATCTTCCGGCGCAACGGTGATCGCGTGACCCTGCGCCTTCGCCAGGACGAGCTCGCACGTTTCGCCCCCGCAGTCGAACCGCACCTGCCAGCCCTCCGGGCCGCGATCCAGGCCCACACGTTGAGCCTCACCCTGCGCCCCGGCCAGGCGTACCTCCTCGACAACCACCGGTGGCTGCACGCCCGCACCGCCTTCACCGGGAACCGCGAACTTCTGCGCGCTCTCGGCGACCCGATTTCCCTCATGGCCCTTCCGGACGGCTTTCCGGCCGCACGCGCCGAAGCGGCCTGCAGCCGCCTGAATTGATCCGCGACCGACCCGCAACACCACCGCTCCCAGCAAAGGGATATGTCATGTCCACATCTATGATGCGCACGGGCTCCGGCCTGATCCTCGACTTCGGCGGCGTCCTCACCACCCCCATTGCCCACTCCATCACCGCGTTCGAGGAGTCCGAAGGACTCACCCCCGGCCTGTACGAGCGCCTGGTCCACGGCACCGCACCCGGCCGCGACCTCCACTACGCCCTGGAGCGCGGAGAGGTCTCGCAGGCGGACTGGAACGCCACCATCGCCCAGCTCCTCGGCGTCGAACCGGAGAACCTGATGGGCCGCACCATGGCGGCGCTCAAGCCCAGCCAGCCGGTCATCGATGCCGCCCAGTTCCTCCGCGCCCGAGGCGTGCGCGTCGGTATCCTCACCAACTCCACCGGCCTCGCTCCGTACAACCCCTACGACGGCTATGAGCTGGAGACCCGCTACGACGCCCTCGTGGTCTCCGAGCGCGAGGGGCTGCGCAAGCCGGACCCGGAGATCTACGAGGTCATGTTGGACCGCCTCGGCCTGCCGGCCGCCTCCTGCGTGTTTGTCGACGACATCGACACGAACCTCGACCCCGCGCGCACGCTCGGGATGACCACGGTCCTCGCCCGGGACGCGCGGCAGGTCGTCTACGACCTCGAAAGCCTCTTCGACATCCCTCTCCAGTCATGAACCGGGAACCGTTGCAGGTCCGCTGGGACCTTCCCCCGAGCGAGAAGGCTGTCCACGACACCCGCCACAGCGCGGAGGCGGTTCTGGCCGCCTGGCAGGTCGACGAGGACCAGGCCGACGCCGCTCTCCTGGTCATGGCCGAGCTTGCCGCGAACGCCCTGCGCCATGGCAAAGGCACCGACATCGGCGTCACCATCAGCCTCGTCGACCAGACCGTCATGGTCGACGTGACCGACGGCGACTACCGCATCGGCGCCGTCCAGCCCACCCGGCACCACGGCTGGGGCCACACGAACGGCCGGGGTCTGCAACTCGTCACCCTGCTCGCGGGCGCCTGGGGCTCGTACCCGACGCCCGAAGGCAAGGGCGTCTGGGCCACCGTGCCCCCGCCCAAGGCTGACCAAGCCGACCACCCGCCGCATCAGCTCGCCCTCGCCGCTAGCTGATCCCCTGCCAACACCCTGGAGCCGATCGTGAGCAACATTGCACGCCTACCCAAGCGTGTCCCGGGCGAGACACCACGGGTGATCCCGACCACGTCCGTCCGGAACCCCAACGGCTCCCCCACCGTGCACCGCACGGACCTGGTGGCCGCCGGCCTGTCGCTCGAATCCGCCCTCGCACTCATCGCACGCGTGCGTCGTAACGAAGAGGAAGCCGACGAACCAGCCTCAAAAGACGGAGGGGGTCTCGTGATCTATCCCCCGTCGCTCAGATCCTCCCCTCAGCCGTGACCGATCAGACGAAGCGCCAGGAGGAGCCGCCGGGTTGCCACCCGATCGGGCTTGGCATCGGCTTCTTCGCACTCATGTGGGCGCTGCTCTGCCTGGTCATGAGCGTGCGCTGGTAACCACCACGACTCCCCGCACCCCAGCGTGCGGGGCGCACCACCCTCCGACGCCAAGCCGACGCGGAGGGAACCGAGATAGGAGGTCCCCATGGCCACCAACGTGAACGAGCCCGCGGCCGCCACCGAGCAGGCCTTCGACCTGGACGTGACGCAGGTGGAGATCGCCGACCCGGCCGGCCTCGTCAACGTGACCGACGACGGCTGCGGCTCGACCTGCGGCGCCTGCAACAGCACCGTCGCCTGACCATCGGTCGCAACAACATGCACGGTGCCGTCACGACGGTCAGACCGTCGTGACGGCACCACCCCATCCGCCAGAGGAGGCGACCATGAAGGCGGCACAGGCACGCGGATTCCGTGCTGGAACCGTTGCACTCGTCCGAGCGGTGACCGCGTTGTCCGGACTGGACCAGGAGTGGCCCGACCTCGGCGACCTCTCACCGTCGGGGACGGCTGCGCAGGTCGCCTGGCTGCGCGCCTTGTTGGCCAACCCTGCGCTGCAGGAAGCGCTGGAGCACGCGAGCGGCGACCTCACCGCCGCGCTGAGGCAGATTTGCGCGAGCGCCGCGCCCCGGCCGCGGGACGTACGGCGAGCGGCCGAGTCGGTAGCCCGCTATCTGCTGCGGGCCAAGAACCGACCGACGCCGTTCGGATGGTTCGCGGGCGCAGGCCTGGCGCGCCTCGGAGCGCCCGCTCGCGCCGAGTGGCGGGGCGAGATTGTCCAGATCAGCGCCTCCGCGGCCTGGCTGAACGCCCTCACCCAGCGCCTCGAACGCGCGGAGCAGTTGTTCCCGCTTCTGCCGGTCGTCGCCAACAGCACGCTCAGCACGTGCGGAGAACAGCTCGTGGTCCCGTACCAGCTGAGCGAGGGCGGTACCGGGCGAGCGGCAGAGACACGGTTGCGGAACTCAGGTCCGGTTCGGCTCGTGGTCGATGCTTCCCGCCGCCCCGTGCCCGTGGGCGAGTTACTGGCCAAGCTGCGAGCGGATTTCCCGGAGGCTGGAGATGAAGCGCGGCGACTGTTGCGGCAGCTGATCGACTACCGCGTCTTGATCACCGCCTTGGAGGCGCCGAGCACGGTCACCGATCCCCTGGGCCACCTTCTCACGCAGCTTGATGCGCTGGGCGCCGACGCCGTGGCGTCCACAGCCGATCTGGTCGCGGAGCTGCGCGCAGTGCACAACGAGATCGCGGACTCCAGCAGTACCGACAGCGATCCGGTCCGCCGGAACCTCCTCGCCCGGCGGATGCGCCACCTGGTGCCCGCACCGCGCGTCCACCCGCTCGCGGTGGACGTCCGTCTCGACGCAGACGTGGCGCTGCCGACGGTCGTCGGTCGGGAAGTGGAAAGGGCCGCACTGGCCCTGGCCCAACTCAGCACTGCCCCGTACGGGGCACCCGAGATGAAGGCCTATCACCAGTGCTTCTACGAGCGCTACGGCATCGGCTCCCTGGTCCCGCTCCTGGATGTGGTCGCTGACAGCGGCATCGGATTCCCGGAGGGCTACCTTGGTGCCCTCGCCGATCCGCACCGGCCACGGACGAGTCAACGCGACGACATCCTGATGGGACTCGCCCAGCGCGCGGCGATGGACGGCCACGAGGAGATCCGTCTCGATGACCGGCTCATCGACGAGCTTCGCCTGGGCCGCGAGCCCGACCGGCTCCCACCGCATCTCGAACTGACCGCCCAGGTGCACGCGGCCAGCATCGGACACCTGGACCGAGGGGACTTCTCCTTGTCCGTGGTCAGCGTGTCACGCGGCGCCGGCGTGACCATCGGACGGTTCCTTCCCCTTCTCGACGAGCCTGATCGCCAGGATCTCGCGTCGGAGTTGGCGGACCTTCCCACATCCGACGCGGTCACGATCGCCGTCCAGCTCTCCTTTCCCCCGCTCGTGCCCAGCAACGCGCACATCGCGCGCAGCCCCCAGACGCTCCCGGTCCTGCTCACCCTGGACGAACACCGCGGCGCAGACGACCAGGTGCTCACCCTCGCGGACGTGACCGTGGGCTGTGACGGCCGCCGCCTGTACCTCGCCGTCCCCAAATGGGGCAAGCGCATCGAGGTCGTGGCGATGAACGCTCTGACTCTGCGTACCCACACGCCACCCCTGGCCAGGCTGCTGATCGAACTGAGCCGTGCCGCCTGCGCGCAGGTCACCGTCTTCGACTGGGGCGCGGCCCGGCGGATGCCGTTCCTCCCACAGGTGCGTTACGGTCGCACGGTGCTCGCCCCCGCCCGTTGGCGACTCGACGCGTCCGAACTCCCCGCCCCGAAAGCTCCCTTGGACTGGTGGGAGGCGGAATTCGCCGATTGGAAGGCGCGACGCCTCCTGCCGGACCGGGTTCACCTCACATACGGGGACCAGCTCCTGACCCTCGACCTCACCCAGCCCGGCCATAGGCACCTCCTACGCTCGCAGCTGGGCCGCACTGGCACCGCGCTGCTGACCGAGGCGCTGCAGGACTTCGGCTGGTGCCACGGCCGGGCCCACCAGGTCGTGATCCCGCTGAAGGCCGAGGCCCCACCCCCGTGGCCGCGGCTGCCCGCCCCCGCGCCAGCAAGGCTCGTCCACGAGGACCAGGTTCAGACCCCGGGCGCCTCCCAGGTGCTGCTCGCCAGCCTGTACGGGGACCAGCGGCGGCAAAGCCTCGTCCTGGCCGACTATCTACCCGACCTGCTGGACCGCCTCGGCCACCCGCGCTGGTGGTACATCCGCTACCGCGACCCGGCCGACCATCTGCGGCTGCGCATCGCCGTGGAAGAGCAGCACGGGCTCTGCGAGGTCGCGGCAGCCGTCAGCGCGTGGGCGGACGGGTTACGGCGTGCCGGGCTGCTCAGCGACCTGCGCTACCTCAGTTCCTATCCGGAGCACGGCCGCTGGGGCTCCGGAGCGGCCTACGCCGCGGTGGAAGAGGTCTTCCGGGCCGACTCCCGCGCGCTGCTCGCGCAGCTTCGGGAACGGCACCGCCCAGAGGAGCGCGCGCTGGTCGCCGCGCACACGATCGCCATCGCGTCCAGCTTCCTGGGCGGCACCGCGGCCGGAACAAGATGGCTGATCGACAACCTGCCCGCGGCCCCGGTTCCAGTCCCCCGTCCCGAGTTCACCCACGTGGTGCGGCTGGCGGATCCCTCGCGGGACTGGGCCGCGCTGCGGGCTGTGCCCGGTGGCGGCGTGGTCGTGGACGCATGGCGTGCGCGGGACCTCGCCCTGGCCTCCTACCGACGGCACCTGCTAGGCCGGGACGCCGAGGGAGTAGACCCGGACGACGTCCTCGCCTCGCTCCTGCACACGCACTTCGTACGCCATGTCGGCGTCGACTTCGACGAAGAGGCCGCATGCCGCCACCTCGCCCGCGCCGCCGCACAAGCGTGGACCGCAACGAACGGAGTCCCATCTTGAACAGCCCCCTCGTCTTCGCGGACACCGCCGGCGACCTGCTCGCCCTCCCCGAGAAGCCCGCCCAGGTGGCCGAACCGGTGTGGTGCCAGTCCCTGGCGCACGGCATCCCCGGCATCGTCCTGCTCCACACCGAGCTCGCTGCCGCCGACCGCGCACCGTGGCAGCGCGTCCAAGACTGGCTCTCAGCCGCCACCACAGGAGTCGTCACCGGAGGCGAGAGCAGCCACCCCTTCCACGGCACACCCGCCCTGGCCGCGGCACTCGCCCACGCAGCCGACCACCTCCCCGGCTCCTACGCGCGGGCCCTGGACCAGCTCAACTCCACCATCGACTCCGATGTCCTGCGCCGTGTAGATGCAGCCCACGCGCGGATCGACTCCGGACGGACCCCCGACTTGGCCGAGTTCGATGCCATCCGGGGGCTCGCCGGATACGGCGCCTACCTGCTGCGACACCACCGGGCCAGCACTGCTCTCCCGGCGGTCCTGTCCTACCTGGTACGGCTGACCGAACCGCTCACCGTCAACGGACAGACCATCCCTGGCTGGTGGACCTGGACCGGACCGTCCGGCACCAGCGACGACCGCTTCCCCCACGGCCACGCGAACACGGGCGTCGCACACGGCATCGGCGGCCCCCTCGCCTTGCTGGGGCTCGCTGCCCGAGCCGACGTCTGCGTGCCCGGCCAGCGCGCCGCCATCACCACCATCCTGGCCTGGCTGGACCGCTGGCAGACCGATACACCCGGCGGCGTCGTGTGGCCCTACTGGATCACCATGAAGCACCTTCGGGCCGGACAGTGGGAACCGGACGGTCCTATGCGGCCTTCCTGGTGCTACGGAGCCGCCGGACTCGCCCGGGTCCAGCAGCTCGCCGCAATCGCCACCGGCGACTTCACCCGGCAGCACGCCGCCGAGAGAGCCCTCGTCCGCGCGGTCAGCGACCCGGCACGCCTCGCCGTCACCAGCGGCGGATCCCTATGCCACGGCTTCGCCGGCCTTGCCCACCTGGCCCGCCGCGCCGCAGCCGACGCCCACCGGGGCAACCGCATCCGGCTGGAGGCCGCCGCCCCAGGCCTGCTCGCGTGCGCCCTTCAGCCCTCCCGCGAGCCGAAAGAGGTCGTCAAGACGATCACAGCCGACACGGGCCTCGGGCTGCTCGAAGGCGTCGCCGGAGTCGCACTCGCCGCATTGACCACGAATCCCGGCTGGGACACCAGCCTCCTGACGGCGTGAGGGCCGCGATGACCTGGCAGCAGCACAACGTGTTCTTCCGCGACCGTCGTACCGCCGACCAGCTGCTCACCCGCGAAATCGGCCCGGTCCTCGCCGCCGCAGAGGCGCAGGGCCTGTTGGACGGGTGGTGGTTCATGCGCAAGCAACCGCTGCCCATCCGCTACCGGGCCCCGGCCCCGGTCGCGGCGGTCACCGAGCTCCTCGACCAGGCGGTCGCCGAGGGCCGGGCCACCTGGTGGGCGAACGCGATCTACGAGCCCGAGACCGAAGCCTTCGGCGGCAAGGAGGCCAGGGACGCTGTCCACGCCCTCTTCCACGCCGACAGCCAGAACCTGCTCACCTACGGTCCCGCTCAGCGGGGACGACTGGGCCGAAGGGAGACTGCGCTGCTGCTGTGCAGCGCGCTCATGCGCGGCGCCGGAAGGGACCGCTTCGAGCAAGGCGACGTGTGGGCCAAGGTGAGCGACCTGCGCCCGCTGACCACCGCGATACCCAGCGGCCAGTACCAACGGCTTCTCGGGTCCGTGAACACCCTGATCACCGCTGACGCCCAAACCCTGGCCCGACCCGGCAAGGCACTGGACGGTCACGACTCTTGGGTGCACGCCTTCGAGGAAACCGGCCGGGTGCTGGCCGACCTCGCGCAGCGCGGGCGGCTGACCCGCGGCCTTCGAGCCGTGCTCGCCCACCTCACGATCTTCCACACCAACCGCGCCGGCCTCTCCCTGGAGAGCCAGGCCGCGCTATCCGCACTCGCACGAGAGGCAGTCATGGGAACCACAACCACCCCGGCCGCAACCACCCCGGCCGCCAAGCTCCGCAACGCCCTGGTGGATCAGCTCACCGCCGACGGCCACGTCCGCACGAGCCGCGTCAAGGCCGCCATGCGTGCCGTGCCGCGCCACCTGTTCGTTCCCGACGCTCCCCTGTCGGACGCCTACGCCAACGCGACGGTCAACATCAAGAGCGACGACACCGGAGCCTCCATCAGCTGCGCCTCGCAGCCCTCAATCGTCGCCCTCATGCTCGAACAGCTCGACGTCCAGCACGGCCACCGCGTCCTGGAGCTCGGTGCGGGAACCGGCTACAACGCCGCCCTCCTCGCCCACATGGCGGCGCCGGGAGCGGTGGTCACCCTGGACGTCGACGACGACCTCGTCGACGGAGCCACCGCCCACCTCGCCGCCGCCGAAATCCACAACGCCAAGGCTGTACTCCGCGACGGCGCGCTCGGGTACGCGGAGGGCGGCCCCTACGACCGCATCGTGGCCACCGTCGGCGCACACGGCATCCCCACCGCGTGGCTCGCCCAACTCGCCCCGGGCGGGCGCCTGGTCGTTCCCCAGCGCCTGCGCGGCAGCGTCTCGCGCTCCATCGCCTGGGAACTGTGCGACGGACGCTGGCTATCGGTCGGCAGCGAAATGAACACCTTCATGCCACTGCGGCGCGGCGTCGCCGACGACGTGCGCTGCCTCGTCCCCCTGAACGCGAACGGCACGGTCCGACTGCAGACCAGCGCCGAGCAACAGGTCGACGCCGACGCCCTCGCCGACGCCCTGGAACAGCCCCGCACCGTCACCTGGACCGACGTCACCTTCCAGGCGATGGAATCCCCGGAGTGGATGGAACTCTGGCTCACCCTAGACCTGCCCAGCGGCGCCAACCGGATGCTCTTCCCCGCCGACGCCGTCGGCACCCTCCTGCCCGAGGGCACCTACCCGAGCTCGGGCGCCTTCTTCGACAAGGGCGCGCTGGCCTTCCTGACCCGGCGCCTGTCCCACAACGTCACCCCCGCAGGCGACAAACTCTGGGACTTCGGCATCGCCGGCCACGGCCCCGCCGCCGACGACCTGGTCCAACGCATCGCCGAGTCCCTGCGCACGTGGGACCGCGACTGGCGATCCACCACGGCCCGCTTCGAACTGAAGCCCCTCGACGCCCCGGCTGGCCGCACCGTCCCAGGCCAGTTCAGCTTCACCACCTCGCTCAACCGCGTCGACGTCATCTGGCAGTAGCCCGAAGTAACTACCCAACAGATACCCGGCCGCAGCACACGCGGCCGGGCACCCCACCCGTGCACGGCAAGGAGGCCCGCATGGACCCGCTCAGCCCGGCACTGGCACGCTTCCCCCTGATCGCCCGCATCCGGCCCGCGTGCCCGCCCCTGCCCGACCGCGTCGCCCGACTGGTCACGCGCGCCGAGGAGGCAGCCGCCACAGGTGACCTGCGCAGCGCCTCCGTCGTCTTGAACCAGGCCGCGCTCCTGGCCTCCGACGTGGGGGTTCCCGACCTCGCCCGCAGGCTGTGCATCGATCACGCCACGGCCTTCCTGGACGCCTGCCCGCTCCCAGGGCGCGAAGCCATGTACGGGCTGGAACCCATGGTCAACCTGGCCCGACTGCGCATTCGAGACCAACGTCCCGACGAAGGCCGCACCTACCTCCTCGCCATGTACGCCGCCGTCACCGACAACACCCCGGCGACCCTCGACGGCGTCACCTTGCCCGCCGAACTCACCACCAGAGACGAGGAACGGCAAGAAATACGGAAATGGCTGTGGAGCGTCCTCCTCGCCGATGGCACACGGACGCTGACCGAAAACGGCCGGTGGAAGGACGCCCTCGCCCACATCGAGGAACACCACGGCGTCTGCAGCCGCATGCTCGACGGGCGTCAAGTGGCGGTCATCGCGGCGATCACCAGGGGCGACGTCCGAACCGCCCACGAACTGCTGCAGACCACGGCGCCGGGTGAGGACTGGGAACAGGTGGTCACCGCGGTACTCGAACTCGTGGCCCTCAACGTGGAAGGAGGGCACCACCCCAGTCAGCGCGCCGAGTTGGTCGAGGCCTTCCTCGACTATCCCTTGGCGGACGGCCTCACGGTGCCCCGCACCAGGTTGGGCCTGACGATCGTGGACGCCATCGCAGAAGCAGACCCGCCTGCTGCTGTCCGAATCGCATCCGACCTGTTCGCCACCACCGCCCCGCTGCGCGACGGTTACGCCGCCCGCGAGATCCTCGCGCACCCCGACCGGAACGGGGTGCTCACTCCCCGGCAGATCGACGAGCTCTCCGCCAACCTTGCGGCTAGCGGACTCGACGCCGGCCACATAGCTCCAGCACTGCACACGGCGCTCACCGGGGCCGCCCTGAACAGCCGCGAGGTCATCTCCGTCACTCTCGCCCGACCTGTATCTCTCTGAGTGGCGCATCGGCCAAAGGTGTCTGCGAGTACCTCTGCAGTATCGACCGTTATCTGGGGATGTCAACCCTCTGCAGCAGCTCACAGGGCAAGTGATGGCTTCTGGCAGATAAGGCACACGGCTTCAGATGCCGTCACACGGGCGCGGTGCCTGACACCGAGTAACCGACCGGGAGCGGCCGGAAGTTGGGACACTACCGCGGGATTCAATAGGGGATGGCCCTGAGCGTGGTCGATTGTTCCGAAGAACACGTTGCCGATTGCCGTGACCCTGCGTTGATTCTCGTCCCGCCCGGGACCCGGCCCGGGGCCTCCGCTGGATGTAGCGGTTGACGCCGGCGTGCTGCTGCTGGTGGAAGCCTCGCCTGCGCACATGTCGAGGCAGTACTGCATCAGCCCCGAGGGATCGCTGCTGGTGGAGGGGTTGTCTCCGGCGTAGGTGTAGCCGCCCA
>NZ_JBGCCK010000034.1:0-58954 GCF_041262525.1 Streptacidiphilus sp. MAP12-20 | reverse complement strand
TTGCCCGAGGCGGTGGTGGCCTGGGCCCACTTCCAGGGCAGGTAGTCGCTCCTGTTGACACCGGGCGCCTTGCTCAGGTCCTCGAAAGCGCTGCTCAGCGCGTCGGAGGTGGCCAGCGAGATGCGGCCGACCTCCAGCGCCTGGATGTCGTCGAGGCCGCCGGCCGACAGGTGGGTCTGCAGGGCGGTCCAGTAGTCCGCCTCCGCGGTGGTGGTGTCCTCCTTGATGGTGATGTTCGGGTGCGCGGCCATGTAGGCGTCGAACAGACCCGCCTCCTTGTATCCGAACGTGCCGAAGTCGCCGACGGTGAGCGTGATCTTCGCGGCGCTCGAGCCGCTGGGATTCCCCGAACCACTGCCGCCGCCGGAGGAGCAGCCGGTGACCAGCAGGGTGACAGCGGCGGACAGAGCCACGGCCGAGGACACGACGGCTCTGCGGGGCCGGGCGACGCGAAGTGCGGAGGACGTGCGCATGGAGTCTCCTTCGTCGGAGGGTGCGGCTGGGTGGGTGCGAGGAAGTGGATGTTCTGGGAGCGCTCCCGAGTCGCTGGTGCAGGCAGCGGCCCCGGTGGCGGTATCTGGACGTGGCGGGCCGGGAGCCTCTTGGTCCTGTATTTGGGAGCGCTCCCAATCCCTCGTGAAGATTCCTTCCTCGAAGGCATCTGTGTCAAGAGGGAGGCGATCGCGTTGCCGGTTCGTGTCCTGTGCGGGCGCATGACAGGGAGCGGATGCGGCCCCGAAACGCAGGGCGCCCGGCGCCAGTCGGCGCCGGGCGGTTGAGCTGGATCAGGAGGTCAGCGCTGGGTCGGCGTGGGTCACCGCTGGGTGTAGATCACGCCGAGCTTGTCCACGGCTGCGCCGGAGCGACCGTAGAAGCCCGCGACCTGCCAGCCGGTCGGAGCCGTGTACGTCGTGCAGTCCGAGGTGGTGGTGCCGCCGGACAGGGTCCGGCCGAGGTTGGTGGTGAAGCGGGCGGAGAAGATCCGGGTGTCACCGTTGTACTGGGCCTCGCAGAGCTGGGTCTGGGTGACGTACTCACCGCTGCCCAGGGTCAGCGACGCGGCGGTGCCGCCGGAACCGCCGTGCGTGAAGCTGGTTCCGTCGGCGAGGGTGATCCCGACCTGATCGATCCGGTTCCCGCTGCGCAGCGAGATCGTGGTGGCCTGGGCGTGCGCCGGCACGCTGCCCAGGTCGGTGTAGAAACTGCCGTGCGGGCCGCCGAAGTCGTCGCTCTGGCGGTAGTCGGCGCTCTGCGTCCAGCTGAAGTTCGTCAGGATCGGGTCCATGTCCGAGAGCATCAGACCGGCCGGGTCGAGGAACCCGGCGTGCTCGTTGTGGTAGCCCGTGGCGTTGAGGCCGACCAGCTTGTTGCTGCGGTAGAGGGCCTTGTTCGTGATCTCGCAGGTGTCGGTGATCGCGGCCTCGTCGCACATCAGGTTGGGCGCACCGGCGGCCGGGGCCGTGCCGCCGAGCTCCAGCTGCACCCACGCGTCGGTGAGACTGTTGGCCGCGACGAAGCCCTGCAGCTGGTCGGGGGTGCGGGTGTAGCGGCTGTTGGTGTCACCCGCGACCACCACCGCGTTGCCGGCGGAGTTGGCCTGGATGAAGGCCGTCAGCTGCTGCCACTCCGCCTCGCGCGCGGTCTCGTCGCCGCTGCTGGTCCCGGCGTTGGTGTGCAGGTTGTAGAAGTCGACGTAGTCGCCCTCGGCCAGGCGCATCCGCATGAAGGTGAAGCCCTTCGGTGTGATGCAGTCGCCGTTGTCGGGGTAGCAGCTCGACCAGGTCACCCGCTGGAAGTCCTCGAAGGGGTGGTTCGACATCGTGTTGAGGCCGTCGCCGAAGCCCGCCGGACCGCTGGTCGCAGTCCGGTAGGCGTGGCCGTCACCTGCGTAGATGTACGCGTGGTAGTTGAAGTCCTCCTGCGCGTGGACGATGTCGAAGGGCTGGACTCGCAGGCCGATCTGGGTCGCGGCGGCCTCCATGGAGAGGGTTGTCGGCGGCTCGTGCACCACCGGCAGGCCCGCCACGTTGTAGTTGAGCAGCGAGAAACTTCCGCCGATGCCGGAAGCGGAAGCGGAAGCGTAAGAGGTCGTGGACGCGGCGGAGGCGGGGGTCGTCGCGCCCGCCGCCGCGGGGCCGGTCGAGGCGAGGGTGAGCAGGGCGGTGGCGACGGCGAACGTGTGCAGCTTCCTCATGCGGATCTCCCTGGGATGAGTGGGGCTCGTGCGTCCGTGAGAGCAGGTCAGTGCGCGGCGGTGAGTTTGAGGTGCAGCCCGGTGCCGGTGTAACGGGGCTGGAGCCGGTAGCCGGGGACGTCGACGCTGATCGAGCGGAACCGGCCGGTCAGCCCGTCCGCGCTGATGAGGTGAAGGCTCCGGGTGTGGCCCGACGCTGCGGCCGAGGAGAGGTGGATCGTCAGATCGCTGTCCCAGCCCAGGCGCACGCACCCGGCCGCGTCCAAAGCGGGAGCGCCGTCGTGCGCGTCGCCATCCGCGGCTTCCAGGCTGCCGCCGGCCAGCGTGAGCGAGCCGTGGACGCGGACGCCGGAGTCTGCGGCCAGCCGCAGGGTGCCGCCCTGGACCAGGACGTCGCCCCGGCCCAGCGCCTCACGGCTCGCGGCAACCAGCACGCCCTCCCGGACCTGGGTGCCGCCGCGGTAGCGGTTGGCGCCCGCGAGGGTGAGCGTGCCGGTGCCCCGCTTGGTCAGGCCGCCGGGGCCCGCGATGTCGTTGCGCCAGCTGTCGGCGGCGTGGAAGCCCTGCGCGGAGGCGGCCATGGTGACCCGGACGTCCTCGTCGAAGGCGGCGTAGGCGTCGGCCGCCGCGAAGAGGTTCAGTCGCCCCCACTGCTCCGGTCCTTCGAGAATCGGGTGGCCGGACGGCAGAGCGGTGGTCCGCAGCACCTCCCGGCGCTGGTCCGCGCTGAGGTAGGGCAGTCGGGTTTCCAGCAGCACCTCGGCGCCCTGCGGCACCGTCATCTCCCGGCGCTCTCCTCGCCGGGGCAGGCCGTAGGTCAGCAGCGGTGCGACGGTGGCGGCGTTGACCCGGCGGTCCGCGTAGGGGTCGGTGGAGCTGTCGGCGCTGTCGGCGCTGTCGGCGCCGTGGGCGAAGGCGTACAGCGTGTCGGCGGTCGTTCCCGTCACCGCCTGGAAGTAGGCCGAGGCCGTGTTGCGGGCAGCGGTCTTGATGCCCGCGTTGGCCGGGTCGGACAGGATCGCCGCCGCAAGGGCGGTGGCCAGGGTGCGGCCGCCGAGGACGTCGACGGGGGAGTGCATGCCCGCGACGATGCGCGAGTCCGCCAGTTCGAAGGCGCGGGTCACCAGCTCCTGGAAGCGTTCGGGGACGGCGTGGGCGAGCGCGAGAGCGGCCAGGAAGAAGGCGTTGGTGTGGCCGCTGGGGTAGCCGCCGTCGGTGGCCGGGGTCGCGCTGCGCTGCCGCAGCAACTGCGGTGCCACGATCACCTCGGACCGGTAGACGGGGAAGCCGAAGGCGTCCGTGGCGCCGGTGTCGACGACCTCGCTGTCCTCGGTCATCCGCCAGGGCCGGGGGTAGCGGTAGGCGAGCTTGGACGGGTTGCCGGAGGAGTAGGTGCCGCGCAGGGTCTGCACCAGCGCGACCACCGCACCGAGCTGCGAGGCGGTGGAGCCGGCGCCGGTCGCCGATCCGGCCGGAGCGCCGGCGGGAACGCCTTCGTTCACTGGGCCGGGGGGAGTGCCGTCCGGCGCGGCGGTGATGCTGGTGACGGCGAGCGCACCGGCTTTGTAGAGCTCGGCGAGCGGGCCTAGCCCGTCGATCACGCCGTAGCTCTGGTCCTGGCGGTCGTGGATGAACGCCTGCTTGGCCTGCTCGGCGGTACGCCTCGCGGTGGTCTCGACGCAGTGGCGCATATTGGCGCGCAGCAGCTGACGGTCGATCACCGTCCCGTTGTTCCAGACCGATCCGGTCTGCCAGGCCCTGGCCATCCCGGACAGGGCGTCGACGGCGGCGTTCGTGGCTGCGGTCAGATTCGCCGAGGTGTTGGTGGTGTAGTGCTCGACGAAGGGCAGCATCGCGTCGGTGCTCGACGCGGCTGCCGACCGGGGAGTCGTGCTGGACGCGACGGCGAGCGGGGCCGGCAGTGCCAGCCCCGCCGTCACGCCGATCGCACTGCCGAGAACTGCCCGTCGGCTGACCGTTCTTGATGCGCGCATCGCACTCTCCGTCGCTGACTCCCGGTCTCCCGAGCGGACCGGTCCGCAGGAAAGCTAGAGGCCGGGAGTCACGCGGAGCCGAACGGTCGCCCTCTGGATTGTGAACGCTAACAATCGACTCAGGGAATGGCCCACTGCTGGTTGCTGCCGCCGTTGCAGGTCCACAGTTCGACCAGGGCGCCGTTGGCGGTCCGGGCGCCGGTGACGTCCAGGCAGAGGCCTGACTGCACACCGGTGACGGTGCCGTTGGCGTTGAGCTGCCACTGCTGGTTGGTCTGGCCGTTGCAGGGCCAGATGATGACCTTCGTGCCGGGCGTGGTCCCGTTGTAGTTGGCGTCCAGGCACATCTGGGAGCTGCCGCTGTAGACGGTCAGCTGGTTGGCGGCGGTGTGCGTCCAGGTCTGGTTGGCGGCCCCGCCGCAGCTGTAGATCTGGAGCTGGGTGCCACCCGTGGTGGTGGAGTTGGGCACATCCAGACACTTACCCGCGCCGACCGCGTGCAGCGCCCCGGTGACGCTGCCGCCCCCGCCTCCGCCGCCGCTTGCGGCGGTGTAGCCGGCGGCGACGATGTTCGCCTGGACCGAGTCGTCCGCCGCGTCCGTCGGGTAGCCGGCGGTGATGACGCCTTCGAAGAACGAGCCGACCGAGCTGTTGCTGTTGTCACCGCCGGTCCCCAGGATGATCGCGCCTTCCTGATGCATCGGGGCGTATCCGCCGAGATTGGGCAGCGGGCCGTTGTACCAGGTGGTCAGCGAACCCGATTGGGCGTTGCCGCCCTTGATCGCATAGGTCGTCGTGCCGTTGTTCTTCAGCAGTGCGGTCACGAAAGCACTCGAGTTGCCCTTGTTGTTGGTGTCGGATCCGTTCGCCCCCGCGAAGAGGCCGTTCTCGAGGTCCGCCTGGACCCAGGGTCCGGAGCCGGAGCAGGGGGAGAACCAGCACTCGGTGCTGAAGTTGATCGCGTCCATGTGGCCGTTGCCGGTGTCGGTGCCGGAGGTCTCGGCGTTCCCGTAGTCGAAGCAGCAGCCGCCGTTCACATGGTCGCCGGCGGCGACCATGTACGCGCCCTGCGGCTGACTGCCGGTCGGCACACCGGTGGTGGCGTTGTTCCGGTAGCCGACCCCGGCGCTGACGTAGACGCCGTAGACCTTGTGGCCGCCCACCGTCAGCGGCAGCGCCGACGCGTTCGCGCCGACGTCCTGGCCGCCGTTCCCGCCGGGGCCGGCGATGGTGAGGTTGTTGTGCTGGGAGCTCTGGTCGTAGAGCACGGTGATCGTGCAGGTGGTGCCCGCGCAGAAGGAGTCCTGCGCCGCGGCGTTCGCGTACCCGCCGGAGCTGAGCAGGCCGATGTCGGCGGTGGCGCCGTCGGAGGCGCGCTGGACCTGGTAGAGCGGGCCGCTGTAGGCGGCGAACAGGGCCCGGACCGTGCTGTGCGCGGCGACGCAGGGCGTGCCCGCAGCGGCGTAGAGGTCGCAGGGCAGGGACGTCGCGGCCTGCGCCGCCCCCGCGCCTGCGCCGACGAGTGCGCCGAGGGCCAGGGCGAGCCCGGCTCCGGCGGCCGCAAGCCGCCTCCCCAGCAGTGTCGCTCTCGTTCGAACGGTCATGCAGATCCCCTTTCAGGTGGGTGGACCGGAGTGGTGGGTGGGACAGCCCGGCTCAGCCACGCAGCGCGCCGGACATGAAGCCCCGCACGTAGCTGCGCTGGAGCAGCAGGAAGAGCAGCAGGCACGGGGCCGCCATGAAGACGACACCGGCCTGCAGCGTCGGGTAGTCGATCGCGCCGAAGGTGCGGCCCTCCATGTCGACCACGGCGAGCGGGAGGGTGAACCTGTCCGAGGAGTTGAGCAGGATCAGTGAGGCGAAGAAGTCGTTCCAGGCGGCCAGGAACGCGAAGAGTCCGACCGTCACCACAGCGGGGCGCACCGCGTGCACCAGCACGCGGGTCAGCGTCGCGAAGCTGCCGCAGCCGTCGATCGCGGCGGAGTCCAGCAGCTCCTGCGGGATCGCCTCGAAGGAGTTGCGCATCATAAAGGTGGCGAACGGCAGTTGGAACATGATCAGCACCAACGAGAGCCCGACCAGCGAATTCTGCAGGCCCAGATCACCGAGCAGGACGTAGAGCGGGATCAGGATGGTCGGATAGGGCACCATCAGGATCGCCAGTGTGAGCAGGAAGAGCAGGTTTTTGCCGGGGAAGCGGAACCGGCCGAAGGCGTAGCCGCCGAGTACGGAGACCGCCAGCGTGCCGGTCACCGTCATCAGCGTGACGGCCGCGCTGTTGGCCAGGTAGGCGCCGATGCCGTTGCCGTAGTGGACCATGGCGCGGAAATTCTGCAGGCCGAAGCCGTGTGGCGTGCGCACCGAGGCCCAGCCGCTCCACAGCAGCGGGAAGAGGAAGAGCACGGCCAGCGCCGCGCCGGTGCCGTAGTACCCGAGCCGGCCCGCCGTGCGGCGGGTGCGGTAAGGGAGAGCGAGGGATGTCATCGGGTGGCTCCTAGCGGTCGTCGCGGCGGCGCAGCAGTGAAAGTTGCAGCACGTTGAGCACGATCAGCACGGCCAGCGCGAGTACGGAGAGGGCCGCCGCCGAACCGAGGTCGAAGCGGACGAAGGCCTCCCGGACGATGACCATCACCACGGAGGTGGTGCTGTTGTCAGGCCCGCCCTTGGTGAGGATGTAGAACTGGTCGAAGGCCAGCAGCGAGCCGGTGATCATCATGATCAGCACCAGCGCGATCGTCGGCCGGAGCAGGGGCAGTGTGATCCGGCGCAGGATCTGCACCGGGCCCGCGCCGTCGATCCGCGCGGCCTCGTAGAGCTCGACCGGGATCGCGTGCAGGCCGGTCAGCAGGATCAGCATGTTGAACCCGGCGAAGCGCCAGGTCACCAGCGCGACGGTGGAGGAGAGCGCGGTGTTCGGGCTGCCGGTGATCCAGTCGATCGGCTTGGTGATCAGGCCGAGCCCGTGCAGCATCGGATTGACCGGCCCGATCTCGTTGCTGAGCAGCCCGAGGAAGAGCAGCGAGGCGGTGGCGAAGCCCACGGCGGCGGGCAGGAAGAAGGCGGTGCGCAGCAGGCCCGTGCCGGGCCGGCGATGCTGCACCAGCAGGGCCAGCCCGAAGGAGACCGCGAACAGCACCACGGTCGTGACGAGGGTGTACTTGAGCGTGAACCAGGCCGCCTGCCCGATCAGCGGGTTGTCGGCCACGCTCGCGTAGTTGTGCGGCGCGTTGAGCGTGGGCGGAGCCAGTAGCGGCCAGTGGTTCAGCGACATCCAGCCGACCAGCACCAGCGGCGCGACGAAGAGCACCGCGACCACCAGCGCCGTCGGTGCGGCGTAGAGCAGGCCCGTCAGTCGCCTGCGGCGCGCGCCGGCGCCCGGCTTCGCGGCGGACGGAGCGGGAGCCGAGCGGCCGCCCGGGGCGCGGGAGCGGGACAGCCGGTCGAGGGATGTCTGCATGGTGGTGCGCCTCCGTGCGGGGCTCGGACCTGCTCGGACTTCTGACGTGGGCGGCCGCGTTACTGCTGGTTCAGGGACTTGGTGATCGCCGCCTGCCCGTCCGACAGTGCCTTGGCCGGGTCCGGCCCGAACAGAGCGCCGCGCAGGGCCGCCGTCCACGGACTCTGCGGGTCGTTGTAGCTGGCGTTGAAGTTCAGTGCATAGGGCGTCTGGCCCTTGGCGAGCACCTGGTTGATGGCGACCACGGCCGGGTCGCTCGCGGCGTACTTGTTCTGTGCCAGGTCGGTGCGGGCGATGATCTGGCCCTGCTTGGCCACGACCTCGACCTGCGCCTGGTCGCCGAGCGTCCAGGAGAGGAAGTCCCAGGCCGCGTCGGCGTGCGAGCTGGTCGCGGAGATCCCGGCCACGTCGCCGCCGACGAACGTCGAACTGCCGCCGTTCACGCCCGGGATGGGGGCCACGCCCACGTCGATGCCCTTCTGCCGGATCAGGCTCAACCAGGAGGACGGGCCGGGGGCGATGCCGACGGTGCCGGACTGCAGTGCGCCGAGCCAGGTGGTGCCGTCCTCGGACTTGGCGGCCGGGTCCATGGTGCCGTCGGCGAACAGGTCGTGGTAGATCTTGAAGACGGCGGTGACCTGCGGACTGGCGATATTGCTCTTCGTTCCGGCGTCGTCCATCACCGTGCCGCCGTCCGCCCAGACCGAGGGCCAGAATGTGAACTCGACGCAGCCGCCGCAGTTGCCGCCGATGTACGTGCCTTTGACCTTGCCGCCCAGCTTGGCAACGGCGCGCGCCTGCGCGGCGAACTCGGCCATGGTGGTCGGCGGCTTGGCCGGGTCGAGCCCGGCCTGCTTGTAGAGGGCCTTGTTGTAGAAGAGCACGGACAGGTCCAGCGCGTGCGGGACGGCGTAGAGCTTGCCGTCCTTGGTGGCGGCCTTGATGTGGGAGGGAGCCACGCTGTCCTTGAAGGGCAGCGCCTGGAAGCGGGCGGAGACGTCCTGCCAGAGCCCCTGCGAGACGTAGTTGGGCGCGAAGACCACGTCGGAGGTGAAGATGTCGGGCAGGGCGTGGGCCCCCGCTGCCGCGGCGATCTTGGCGGGGTACTGCTCGTTCGGGTAGGTGGTCAGCACGACGTGGTTCTTGTGGGACGCGTTGTAGGCACTGACCAGGGCCTGCGTCTGCGACTGGGTGCCCGCGCGGGTCCACATCGTGATCTGCGTCCCCTGCTGCGCCGCGCTCCCGCCCGGCGTTGGGTTGCCGCCGCCGCTGCTGCAGGCGGCCGTGACGGCCAGGGCGAGGGCGGCGAGCGCGGCGGCGAGGCTTCTTCGCCAGGCGGGTGGTCTCATCGGGGTGTGCTCCTCGGTCGGTGGGGTGGGTCGGTGGGCCGGCGGTCCCGGGGGCCCCGGGACCGCCGGCGTGTGAGCGATCACAATTGACGTCGCGTCAGCTCGCCAGCGTGATGGTCACCGTGGTGGCTCCGGAGTTCGCCGTGACGGTGTGGGTGGTGGAGTCGTAGCTGCCTCCGCTGACGCCGGTCACGCCCACGGAGAGGAAGATCGGCAGCTGGATCGCGACCGTGCCGCCCGGCAGCGTGCCGCTGAGGCTGACGGTGACGACCCTGCTGCTGCCCGGCTTGGTGACGGCCAGCGTGACCCCGTAGCTGGAGCGGGATCCGTTGGACACGTCGTACGCACTGGTCAGGTTGGAGACGGAGACGGTCTGGCCGGCCGTCACCCAGGTGTTGGGGATGCCGCGGCCGAGGTAGAGCGGCTTGGTGAAGCTGTAGGGACCACTGCCGGTGGACGCGAGCCCCTCGGCGACGATCGACTCCAGCAGGCCCTGCTGCTGCGCGGAGGTCGGCCAGGCGTACGGGCAGGCGCCGAACTCGGGACCGGCGTGGTTGCCGATCCACGGATTGCCCGAGTCGGGCCCGGTGCCGTTCGCCTCCCACCAGGCGTTGGGGCCGCCGGTCGTGGTGGCGAGCTGCCAGGCGTAGCTGGTGATCGGCAGGTCGCGGTACTGCGTCCCGTACAGGCCGTTGGACGCGTAGGCCGTGTTGTAGGCCGTCGAGTAGCCGTTGAACGCCCCGAAGGTCGGGTAGGGCAACCCGTTGGCGGAGAGCCGGTTCAAGCCCCAGGCGTAGAGCGCGTCGCCCTGGGCCGGGTTGCCAGCGATGCCGTTGAGCGTGCCGCCCTCGAGCATCGTCGACCACTGGTTCTGGCCGACCCATTCCGGCGAGGCCCAGTTGGCATCGTTGTAGGTGTTGCACCGGTTGGCCGAGTTGGGCTGATCCACCGTGCAGGGCAGGTAACTGAAGCCGTTCGCCGACTCGTTGGTGCCCAGCAGGGTGTTGAGGTGGCTCAGCAGCGAGGTGTAGGCGGAGTCCGCATACTGCGCCTCGGCGGTGTTGCCGAGCCTGGTCGCGATGTACTTGTAGGCCGCCAGGCCCTGCAGCGCCGAGTAGTCGTCGAAGAGCCAGCGCCCGGAGGAGTCGTTGTCGTAGCTCGTGGCGAGCACGCCGTCGGAGGCGAGCTGACCCTGGTAGATGCTGTGCATGATGGTGTAGAGGCTGGGCCCCCACGGGCTGCTGCCGCCGGAGTCGTCGTGGAAGTACTGGCTGACGAAGGCGGTGTCACCGGTCTTGGCGAGGTAGAGCGCCCAGGCGGCCGGGGTCTTCCAGTCGCCGTCGTAGTACCAGTTGGCACCCTGCTCGTTGAAGCTCGGGTCCTCCGAGATCCGGCCGGTCAGCAGCAGGTTCTGCGCGTCGTGGAAGTCACCGGTCTCGAAGCGGGCGATCAGCTCGCCGGGCACGTCGTGGTTGAGCAGCCAGGCGTAGTTGTTCGCGGCGGAGAACTGCGCCTCGCCGACCTGCATGATGAGGTCGTAGATCGTGCCCGCCTTGTAGGCGTTGGTGAGGGCGGTGCCCGGGTTGGCGAGGCTGCCGGTGTTGGGGAGGGTGAGGTTGGGCAGCGAGACGGTCGGCGTCTCGGCGACGCGGCCGTTCCAGTAGGACGTCATCGCGCTGTAGGCGCTGTCCAGACTCGGTGCGTTGCCGCTGAGCGTGCTGCTGCCGGGCAGCGCCGCACCCGAGCCGAAGGTGTCGACGGCGGCCACGTAGTCGTGGTTGCTGGTGGCGCCCGGCTGCACGGTGTTGAGCGAACTGCTGGTCAGTCGGACCAGGTTGGTGCCGCTCCCGCCCGGGTCGAGAGTCAGCGCCGAGCTGCCGTTGTTCGTGACGGAGACCCGGGTGTAGACGAGCATGACCGGGTTGCCGCCGATGGTCGCCTTGTCGGCGAAGTCCTTGATGGACACCGAGGCGCTGCCGGTCGTGAACGAGGTGGTCAACGCGGGCAGGTAGCCGCTGTCCTCCGCCCACTGCACCGACTGCGCGGGCCGGTTGCCGCCGTTGTGGTAGATGCTGAACGCGTACATGGCGCCGCAGATGTTCGTGCCGCCCGAGTTGTAGGTCGTGGGCACGCCGCGCGCGAAGTAGGAGCCGGAGAGGTAGGAGAAGACCGGCCAGTAGTTGCCGTCCCAGCCCAGCGCCGACTCGTTGGAGTAGCCCTGGCCGTACGGGTCCGACGGGGTGGGGAAGTTGGTGCCGTAGGCGTTGGGCAGCGAGGAGTTGTGGCAGGCGTTGGGAGCCACCGCCGGGATGCCCTGGTAGCTGCCGCCGCCCGACCCGGTGTTGACGGTCCAGGAGAAGGACGCCGTGCCGGAGGCGCCGGTCGTGTCGGTCGCGGTGACGGTGGCCGTGGAGGTTCCCGCCGTCGTCGGGGTGCCGGAGATCAGGCCGGAGGAGCTGATGGCCAGCCCGGCCGGCAGCCCGCTCGCGGTGTAGGTCAGGCTCTGACCGCTCGCCGAGTCCGAGCCGCTGAGCTGCAGCGACACGGCGGTGCCGACGGTCGAGGTCTGCGTGCCGGGGTTGTTGACGGTGACGGTGTTCCCACTGCTGCCGCCGCCCGGGTAGCTGGGCAGTTGCCAGACGCGGGTGGTGGCGGTGCTGCAGGGGAGTTGGACGAGGAGGGTGTTGGAGGCAGTGCTGTCACCGCTCGGGACGATGCACTTGCCGGAGTGGACGGCGACGAGGTTGAAGGTGTTGCTGACGCCGGAGACCGCGACCGGTTGGAGGGTGAACTCCTGGTTGGTCTGGTTGTTGCAGGTCCACTGGATGATTTTGGCGTTGTCCGCGGTGGAGCGGCCGGAGACGTCCACGCACAGGCCTGCCACGCTGGTGACGGTGTAGCTCGCGGTGGTGCCGGAGACGGGAGTGAAGGTCCAGTTCTGGTTGGTGCCGCCGTTGCAGGAGTACTGGATCAGCTGGACGCCCGTGGTGGTCTGGCTGTTCGGGTCGTCCAGGCAGTTGCCGCCGCCCTGGTCGACGGCGGTGCTGGTGAACGAGGACGCGGCGTGCGCGGGGCCGGCGAGGGCGAGGACGGGTAACACGGCCGCCAGCAGGGCGACGACCAGCCCGCCGGCGAGTCCGGCGAGCCGTCTGGGTGGGTTCATGACGGGTTCCCCTCCCGAGGGGTGAGGCGGACGACGGCCCGGCTGCTGCCGGGCCGGGTCTTGCGGCCCCGGCCACGCGCTCAGTTCGTGGGCAGCCAGACGCGCATGCTGCCGGCCTCGCGGTTGGCCCAGGCGTAATAGGGGATGGCGGTCAACTCCAGCGGCTCGCCGACCGTGGCCTGCGGCTCCGCGCGGCGGTAGGGCCACCAGCCCGGCTCCTGCCGCGCGGGCCTGCGGTGGCCGGAGGCGACCACGACGGAGACGCCGCCGAGCAGGTCGGGGCGCTGCTTCACCGTCAGCGGCGCGTCCGCGTCCAGGACCACGTCGTCCAGCCCGCCGCCGGGGTGGTCGACCTGTTCCAGGCAGTAGACGAGCGGTCCGCGCTCCACCGCGACGCAGCCGCGTACGGCGTCGACGCGCGGATCGGCCGTGACCAGGCGGGGTTCCAGGTCCAGGTCCAGCACCAGGGTCTCGCCGGGTGTCCAGGCCCGACGAACGCGCAGCCAGCCGTCCTGCAGCGGCAGTTCTGCGGGCTGACCGTCCACCTGCAGGCTCCAGCGGTCGCACCACTGCGGCACCCGCAGCGAGAGCGTCCACGGGTGTTCCGGCGTCGACTCGACGGTGACCGCGATCCGGCCCTGCCACGGGTAGTCGGTCTCCACGGCGACGGCGGCCTCGCCGCCCTGGCCGCCCTCGCCGAGTGCGGCGGCGTAGCTTCCCGTCGCGTACTGGTGCAGTTGCAAGCCCTCGCCGTCGCTGGAGACGAGGTAGTGGGGCAGTGCGGCCAGCAGCCGCATCACATTGGGCGGGCAGCAGGCGCAGCGGAACCAGTGGGTGCGCCGCGAGCCCTGATCGCTGCCGCGATCCCGGTACCCGTCCCGGACCTGCAGCGGATTGACGTAGAGCCAGCGGGTGCCGTCCAGTGAGACGCCGGCCAGCAGCGCGTTGTACAGCGTGCGCTCGGCCAGGTCGGCGTACCTGGCCTCGCCGGTGAGCAGGGACATCCGCCAGTTCCACTGGACCGAGGCGACCGCCGCGCAGGTCTCGCAGTAGGCGCGCTCGGTGGGAAGCTCGAAGGGATCGCCGAAGTCCTCCTTGTCGTGGTGCGCGCCCAGACCGCCGGTGAGGTGGGTCTTGGCCGCGGTCATGGCCGACCAGAGCCGGGTGAGCGCCGCCCACAGCTCAGGGTCGTCGGTCTCGGCCGCGACGTCTGTCGCGCCCGCCAGCAGGTAGAGCTGGCGGACGGCGTGGCCCTCGACGTCCTCGGCCTGCCGGATCGGCACCCGGTCCTGGCAGTACCCGGGGCCGGTCACCACCTCCGCGCCCGGCACCCGCCGCTCGGCGTCGGCGAGCAGTCCGTGGCCGCGCCGGTCGACGAAGTACCTCGCCAGCGCGAGGTAGCGCGGCTCGTCGGTCTCTCTGGCCAGCTCGACCAGCGCCGTCTCGATCTCGGGGTGGCCGCAGATGCCGTCGATCCGCTTGTCCGGCCCGAAGACCTGGTCCAGGTGGTCGGCGAAGCGACGGGCGATGTCGAGCAGGTCGCGCCGACCGGTGCTGCGGTGGTGGGCGACGCCCGCCTGGATCAGGTGGCCCGCGCAGTAGAGCTCGTGCCCCCAGCGCAGGTCGCGGTAGCGCTCGCCGGGCCTGGCGACCTGGAACCAGCTGCTGAGGTAGCCGTCGGGCTGCTGGGCGGCTTCGACCAGGGCGATGATCCGGTCGGTCTCCTCGGCCAGGCCGATCCGCTGCCGGGGGTCCATCGGCGCACCGGCCGGGCCGAGCTGCCAGGAGGCGGCCTCCAGCCATTTGTAGACGTCGGAGTCCATGAATGGCAGCTCGCCGCGGTAGGGGCCGGTGGCCGTCCCGGCGGCGAGACGCAGGTCGTGGAGGTTGCCGGCCGACTCCAGCAGCGCGGGCCCCTGCGGGATCGCCGCTTCGGCGTTGACGCGCCGCCGCCCGGCCCAGAATCCGCCGGTCAGGCGCGGGGTGTCCACCGGCCGCAGTGTGGTGCGGGCGCGCGCGGTCGGCCGGACCGGGCCGGTGGGCCGGTCGGTGCGGTCGGTGCGGTGCGGTTGAGCGGTCATGGTCGGTTCCCCCGGGGAGTCGCGGATCCGGTCACGGCGGAGCAGGGTAGTGCGCAGCGTGGCGGGCAAGCAGGGAAATCCTTTGCCCGGTGAATGTAGGAGCGACCTGACGGAGCGTCAAGAGAGCACGCGGCCTGAATCTGCGCCACTTCGGCAGGCTGTCCAGACAGCTGTTCCCGGTGCTATGAAGGAGCGTCAGCATGCCGTCGAGAAAAGGGTTTCCCATGGCCCCAGCACCGGAGCCGGCTCGCGGCGGGCGCGCCACCCTCGCCGATGTGGCCGCCCTGGCCGGAGTGACGCCGGGCACCGCGTCGAAAGCGCTCAACGGCCGGGGGAGGCTCCGCCCGGAGACCCGTCAGCGCGTGGTCGAGGCCGCGGAACAGCTCGCCTTCCAGCCCAACCCGTTGGCCCAGGGCCTGCTGGCCGGACGCAGTTGGACGGTCGGGCTGGTCACGACGGACAGCATCGGGCGGTTCAGCATCCCGGTCCTGCTCGGCGCGGAGGACGCGCTGGGCGCGGGACAGATCTCGGTGCTGCTCTGCGACACCCGGGGGGACGCCATCCGTGAGCGGCACCATCTGCGCACGCTGGTCGCCCGGCGGATCGACGGGATCATCGTGACCGGCCGCCGCACCGACCCCCGGCCGCCGTTGCTCGGCGAGCTTCCGGTGCCCGTCGTCTACGCCTTCGGGCCCTCGACCGACCCGGCCGACATCTCCGTCGTCTCGGACGACGAGCTCGGTGTCCGCCTCGCCGTCGACCACCTCGCCGACACCGGTCGCACCCGCGTCGCCCACCTGGCGGGCCCCACTCACCACGCGGCCGCCAGGGACCGAGCGGAGGCGACCCGGTCCGCGCTGGCCGAGGCGGGGCTGGTGCTGGCCACCGGCCGGGTCCAGCACGGCGACTGGAGCGAGGCCTGGGGGCGTCAGGCCGCCCGCTCGGTGCTGCGGGTCGACCCGGACTGCGACGCGATGTTCTGCGGCAACGACCAGATAGCCCGCGGCGCGGTCGACGCGTTGCGCGAGGCCGGCCGCCGGGTGCCGGAGGACGTGGCGGTGGTCGGCTACGACAACTGGGACGTCATGGCCCTGGCCTGCCGCCCGCCGCTGACCACGGTGGACATGGACCTGATGGAGCTCGGCCGGATCGCGGCGCTGCGGCTGATGGAGGCCATCGACGGGCGGCCCGAGCCCGGCGTGCACCGGGTGCCGTGCCGCCTGGTCGTCCGCGAGTCCTCGGGCGCACCGGGCTGAGAGCGCTCCGGCCGGCGCGCCACCACGACGAGATCTCCGGCTCGCGGAGATCCGCCCGGCTGAACGTGACGGGGTAGGTGACTGAAAGGCCTAGGTGGCTGATCGCCCCGCGTGGCTCGGCAGCACGCAGACGGCGTCGAGGCCCAGCACGTGGTTGAGTCGGCCGAACGCCAGCCAGGAGCCGATGCTCATGGTGAGTTCCACGATCTCGGCCTGGCTGTACTGGGCGCTCATCCGCGTCCAGAACTCCTCGTCGAGGCCGTGGTGGTCCAGCGCGTAGCGCTCGGCGTACTCGGCGGCCAGGCGGGTGCGGGTGTCGAAGGCGTCCGTGGTGCGCCAGTCGGCGACCGCGTCGGCGAACTCGTCCTCGACCGTGGTTCCGTCGCGTTCGGTGCGCCAGTCGAGGCAGAAGAGGCAGCCGTTGATCTGCGCGATGCGCAGCCGCGCGGCCTCGAACTCGCGCAGTCCCAGCGTCGAGTGCTCGTACACGGCCAGCGAGAATCCGGCGGCGGCCATGCCGATGCCCGGCACCATCTCGCCCCAGACGTAGCCGATCGGGTCGTTGCCCTCGGGGATGTCGATGATCATCTCTGTTTCCTTCCGAGTCGGCCGGTGGCGGGACGCAGGGGCACGTCGAGTGCGTCGTACAGGCCGGGCGCGGCGTCCACGAGCCAGTCGACGGCGTTCACCAGGCGGCCGACCGCCGTGGCGTTGCCGCCTGCGGAGCGGTTCTCGCCCTCGTCCGTGGCCGCGACGGTGACCTCGATGCGCGGGCGGCCCTCGATGATCACCCGGTGCGCGCCGTCGCCGTCGGGCGGAGTCGGCCAGTCGG
Source organism: Streptacidiphilus sp. MAP12-20 (assembly GCF_041262525.1). Taxonomy (NCBI): domain Bacteria; kingdom Bacillati; phylum Actinomycetota; class Actinomycetes; order Kitasatosporales; family Streptomycetaceae; genus Streptacidiphilus; species Streptacidiphilus sp. MAP12-20. Next base: position 42,628 of record NZ_JBGCCK010000034.1, on the reverse strand, counting down.
GCGCACAGGAGGCGTGGATGCGGGTGACGTGCTCGATGACGAGCCTGGCCTCGCCGTCGACGATGCCCTGGACCTCGAAGCGCACCGCGCCCTGCGTACCGGCTTCGAAGTCGCCCATGGTCCTGGTGCTGATGGTTGCGTCGAGCGGGCGCCGGTCCGTGGTCTCGCGAATCTCGTCGAGTTCGACGCCCAGTGCCCGGGCCATCAGCCGCAGCTGCCCGCCCCAGACCATGGTCGGGACCTCCGGCGCGAGCATCGGCGGCTCGTAGTCCATCGGCTGGCCCATGCCGACCAGGTACCGGACCGAGTCGGCCTGGTCGTACGTGGAGTAGTCGAAGATCTCCTGACAGCGGATCACGTCGACGGTGCTGCCGAGTCCGCTGATGAGCAGCGGCAGCACGTCGTTGCCCCAGCCCGGGTCGACGCCGGAGACGAAGAGCGAGCCGCCGCCCTGCGCGATCGCGGCCAGCACCGGATCGCGCAGCTCGGGTGGGGCGTTGCGCTGGTCGTAGAGCGCGTACAAGGCAGGGCTGACCACGACGGCCCCGGCCCGGATCGCCCGGGTGATGTCGGCGAGGGCCTCGTCGGGGCGGATGTCGCCGGTCGCCGCGTAGACGACGGCCTGCGGGCGGGCGGCGAGGACCGCGCCGATGTCGTCCGTGGCCGGGAGGCGCAGCTCGTAGCCGAGCCCCGCGAGCTCTCCCGCGTCGCGTCCCACCTTGGCGGGATCGTGCACCAGCACGGCGACCAGGTCCAGCCCGGGATGGGCGACCACGGAGCGGATCGCCGAGCGGCCGACATTGCCGGTACCCCAGACAACCGTGGAAATCATGGGCGGAGAGTAGCGAGAGCGCCCTGAACTTCCTAGGGCGACGGCGGCCCGGGTCGCGAGGTCATTCGACGAAGGACTGCGTGCCCACGACGGCGAGCAGAGCCAGGCGTTCGGCGTCCACGGTGTCCGGCTCGGCCGTGTAGACCATGATGCGCAGGTCGCTGCCGGCGACGCTGAGCACGTCGCAGTCCAGGGTCAGCGTGCCCACCTGCGGGTGGTCGATCGTCTTGCGTGAGCCCTCGATCCGGCCCACCGCGCCGGAGTCCCAGAGCTCGGCGAAGCGCTTGCTGTTCGCGCGCAGTTCGGCGATCAGGCGGCGCAGCCGCTGGTCGGCCGGATAGTGGCGGGAGGCGGAACGCAGGGCGGAGACCTGCGCGGCCTCGAGCGCCTGGAGCGACTGCGGGGTGTGCCGGACCCGGCGGTTGCCCGAGCCGAGGAAGTTGCGCCAGACCGCGTTGCGCTCGTTGCCGTGGTACTCGCCCATCAGGGCCGTGTACATCGGGTTGGCCAGCAGCAGCGTCCAGGTCGCGTCGGAGACCGCGACGGGCGTCCCGGTCAGCCGGTCCAGCATCCGCTGCACGCTCGGCGTGATGTACGCGGGCACGGTGCCCTGGCCCGGTGGGACGAGCCCCGCGACGTGGAAGAGGTGCTCGCGCTCGGGCCCGGACAGACGCAGCGCCCTGCCCAGCGCCTCGACGACCTGTTCCGACGGGTTGGTGGCCCGGCCCTGTTCGAGGCGGGTCACGTAGTCGACGGAGATCCCGGCCAGCAGCGCGAGCTCCTCACGGCGCAGCCCGGCGGCCCGCCGGTGGCCGCCCAGCGGCAGTCCGGCCGCCTCCGGGGAGACCCGGTCGCGCCACCGCCGCACCGCCTGCCCGAACTCCGTGGTCGCCATGAATCCACTGTGCACCGCCGCGTCAGGATCTACCTGGTACTGGCAGTCCCAGGAAGACCGGACTCCTGGCTGCCCTCCTCGTCCCGCCGCAGGCTGGAGACATGACGACAACACTGATCACTGGAGCGAACAAGGGTCTCGGCTTCGAGACCGCCCGCCGCCTGCTGGCCGCGGGACACACCGTCTGGATCGGCAGCAGGGACGAGGAGCGCGGACGCCGCGCCGCCGAGCGGCTGGGCGCCCGAGCCGTGCAGCTCGACGTCACCGACGAGACGTCGGTGCAGGCCGCGGCGAAGCTGATCGAGGCCGAGGGTGGGCTGGACGTGCTGGTCAACAACGCCGGGATCGAGGCGCGGGCGGCACAGAACGCGGTGATCGGCGCCGCGGACCTCACCGCCGACCTGATGCGCGGGACCTTCGAGACGAACGTCTTCGGCCTGGTGCGGGTCACCCACGCCTTCCTCCCCCTGCTGCGGCGTTCCGCCGCGCCCGTCGTGGTCAACGTCAGCAGTGGCCTGGCCTCCCTCGCCGGCGTCAGCACTCCGGGCACCCCGAAGCACGCCTACCCGGGTGTGGCCTACCCGGCGTCGAAGACGGCGGTGAACATGGTCACCGTGCAGTACGCGAAGGCGTTCCCCGCGATGCGGATCAACGCGGTCGAGCCCGGCTACACCGCGACCGACCTGAATGGGAACACCGGCCACCAGACCGTCGAGCAGGGCGCCGAGATCATCGTGCGGATGGCGCAGATCGGCCCCGACGGCCCCACCGGAGGCTTCTTCGACGCCGAGGGCGTGCTGCCCTGGTAGCTCTGCGCCTGATACTTCTGTTGCAAGTAATGCAAAGAAGTTGCGATCTTTCATCTGTCTATTGCGGACGATGCCCTACACTCTGAGCATGACACGACGACTTGCCGAGGTGGCCAGAAAGGTCGGGGTCAGCGAAGCGACCGTCAGTCGGGTGCTCAACGGCAAGCCGGGTGTCTCCGACCGGACCCGGGCCACCGTGCTCACCGCCCTGGATGTGCTCGGCTACGAGCGACCGACCCAACTGCGGGGCGAACGCTCCCGGTTGGTCGGCCTGGTGCTGCCCGAGCTGCAGAATCCGATCTTCCCGGCCTTCGCCGAGGTGGTCGGCGGCGCGCTGGCGCAGCAGGGGTTCACGCCGGTGCTGTGCACGCAGACCGCCGGCGGGGTCTCCGAGTCCGACTACGTCGAACTCCTGCTCCAGCAGCAGGTCTCCGGCGTCGTCTTCTTCGGCGGCCTCTATGCGCAGGCGGAGTCCCCGCACGACCACTACCGACGCCTGTTCCGGCGTGGCCTGCCCACCGTGCTGACCAACGCGGCCATCCCCGACATCGGATTTCCGCAGGTCAGCTGCGACGACGCGGTGGCGGTCGAGCAGGCGGTGAGCCATCTCGTCTCGCTCGGCCACCGCCGGCTGGGGCTACTGCTCGGGCCGCCCGACCACATGCCCACGCGGCGAAAGCTGGCGGCCGCCCGGGACGCGTCGGTCCGTGCGGGCCTGGGGCCGGCCGAGTGGGAAGTGGAGCACGCGCTGTTCTCGGTGGAGGGCGGTCAGGCGGCCGCGACCAGGCTGCTCGCGCGCGGGGTGACCGGCGTGATCTGCGCGAGTGATCCGCTCGCGCTGGGCGCGGTCCGGGCCGCCCGCCGCCGTGGCCTGGTCGTTCCCGCCGACGTGTCGATCGTCGGCTTCGACGATTCCCCCTTCATGACCTGCACCGATCCGCCGCTGACGACGATCCGTCAGCCCATCGAGGCGATGGGCCGGGCCGCGGTCGAGCTGCTGGTGGGGGAGTTGGCCGGAGTCAGGGTCACCCACGACGAGTTGCTGTTCGAGCCCGAGCTCGTCGTCCGCGGCTCGACCGGCCCCGCACCACGGGCGCGGGTCGGCTGACCCACCCCTGCGACGCACCTGAACGGCGACGAAGGCCGCATCCGACTGGATGCGGCCTTCTGCCGTTACCGCGATGCTACATCGCAGTTCAACGTTCATTTCTTGCGGATTTCCGTCGACATCTTGTGCGCCCCGTATCGCCGGTGCTTAAGTGAGCCCCGCCACTCCCCACACATTCATCGCCCATGAAGGGGTCGACCACCCATGCGCAGATCCGCAGCGTTGCTGATCACCGCCACTGCTCTCTCGCTGACTGCCGCCTGCTCCAGCTCCGCCTCGCCCGGCGGCTCCGCCACCGGCGGCGCGGACAACGGCAAGGTCACCATCTCGATCGACTGCGCGCCCCCGAGCAGCCGCCCGACGCAGGTTCAGCAGTGGAACGACGACATCGCCGCCTTCGAGAAGCTGCACCCGAACATCACGGTCAAGAGCATCGACACGTTCCCCTGCGAGACGCCGGAGCTGTTCACCGCGGCCCTGCGCGGCGGGACCGAGGCGAACGTCTTCTACACCTACTTCACCGACCGTCAGCAGGTCCTCGACGCGGGGCAGGCCGCCGACATCACCTCGTACGTCACGGCGGACACCCTGCCGGTCAAGGACGACATCCTCTCCTCGGTGTGGGCACCGCTGCAGGCCGGGGGCAAGACGTACGGCATCCCGCGGGAGAACTACACCATGGGGATGATCATCAATCGGAAGCTGTTCCAGCAGGCCGGCCTGAACCCGGACCAGCCGCCGCAGACCTGGGCCGACGTCGAGACGGACGCCAAGAAGATCGCGGCGCTGGGCAACGGCGTCGCCGGCTACGGCGACTACAGCGCGGGCAACAACGGCGGCTGGCACTTCACCGCCGAGATGTACGCCCAGGGCGGCAAGATGGTCAGCGACGACGGCAAGAAGGCCGCCTTCAACAACGCGCAGGGCCTCGCCGTCCTGCAGAACCTGCAGAAGCTTCGCTACACCGACAACGTCATGGGCAGCACCCAGCTCTACAAGTGGGGCGACCTGCAGAAGCAGATGGCAGCCGGCAAGCTCGGGATGTACATCGCCGCCCCGGACGACATCACCTACATGGTGCAGAGCCTGGGCGCCAAGTACGCCGACTACGGCATGGGCCCGATGCCCGGAGACAGCGGACCCGGCGTGGGCACGCTCGGCGGCGGCGACGACTACATGTTCAACGTCAAGGACACTCCGGCGCAGATCAAGGCCGGGATCCAGTTGGTCAGTTACCTCTGGCTGACCGAGGGCCAGGGGCAGCAGTTCAACTACTCCCGCTCCAAGGCGGCCGGTCAGGCGGTCGGCATCCCCGAGCCGCAGCTCTTCCAGGGCTCGACCGCGGCCAAGGACACCCAGCTCAAGACGGCCAACGCCACCATGTCCGTCGCCGCCTTCACGCCCTACGTCGGCGCGAACGTCCCCGGGGTGACCGAGCCGGCCAACGCCCAGGCGATCTACAAGATCCTGGACAACGCCATGGCCTCCGTCCTGACCGACCCGCACGCCGACGCGCAGAAGCTGCTGACCACCGCCGAGACGCAGGTCAACCAGGTCCTGGCCAACGCGTAGTAGTCCGCGCGCCGCAGTCCCAGTAGTTTCGAGGAGTTCGAAGATGGCGGTCCTGACCGCGTCCTCCGGCACCGACTCGTCGCCCGCCCGGGCGACGGGTCGGCCCGGGGCCCTGCGCAGAAGCGTGCAACGCAACCTCGCCGCCCATGGCTTCCTGATCGGCGCGGTGCTCTGCTTCGCGTGCTTCTCCTGGTACCCCATGGTTCGCGAAGTGATCATGAGCTTCCAGAAGGTGAGAGCGGGCAGGACCACCTGGGTGGGCCTGCACAACCTCAACCAGGTCGCCAACGACCCCAGTTTCTGGCAGGCCTGGCGCAACACCGCCGAGTTCACCGGGATGGCGCTGCTGCTCGGCTTCGGTCTGCCGTTCGTGCTGGCCGTGGTGATGAACGAACTGCGCCACACCCGCGGCTACCTGCGGATCCTGGTCTACCTGCCGGTGATGCTGCCGCCGGTCTCCTCGCTGGTCCTGTTCAAGGACCTCTACAACCCCGACTCCGGTCTGCTCAACCGCCTGCTGCACCTTGCGCACCTGCCGACCTCCGGCTGGCTGCAGTCGCCCAACCTGGCCCTGCTCTCCGTGGTGATCGCCTCGACCTGGATGAACATGGGCAGTGCCACGCTGATCTACCTGGCCGCGCTGCAGAACATCCCCGGCGAGCTCTACGAGGCCGCCGAACTGGACGGCGCCGGACTGCTGCAGAGGATCTGGCACGTGACGATCCCGCAGACGCGGCTGATCCTCTCGTTGATGCTGATGCTGCAGATCGTCGCCACCATGCAGGTCTTCGTCGAGCCCTTCGTGCTCACCAACGGCGGCCAGGGCGTGAACGGTTCGACCGCCACCGTGGTCTACCTGATCTACCAGTACGCCTTCAACTTCTCCAACTACGGCGCGGCCTGCGCGCTCGGGCTGCTCCTGCTGCTGGTGCTGGCCGGCTTCTCGGTGATCTACGTGCGACTCAACCGGAGGGCCGAGGCGTGAGCGCGACCCGTACTCTGATCAACCCCGCGCAGCTGAACCGCACGGTGTACCGGACGGTGCTGATCCTCGTCGTCGCCGCGTTCACGCTGGTCTTCCTCGGCCCCTTGTACCTGCTCGTCACCGACGGGCTCAAGGGCACCACCGAGGCGATCCAGACACCGCCGACCTTCTACCCGCACCACGTCCAGCTCTCCAACTACAGCCAGGCCTGGGACCGGCTCTCCATCTCCCAGTTGCTGCTGAACACCCTGTGGTACGCCTTCGGGGCCCTCGCCTTCCAGCTGGTGTTCGACATCGGTGCGGCCTACTCGCTCTCCAAGCTGCGGCCGGTGCTGGGCAACGCGATCCTCGGGCTGATGCTCGCCACGCTGATGATCCCGGCCATGGTGCTGGTCGTACCGCAGTACCTGACCGTGCTCGATCTGCCGCTGCTGCACCTGAACCTGCTCAACTCGCCCTGGGCGATCTGGCTGCCGTCGGTGGCCAACGCCTTCAACATCTATCTGCTCAAGCGGTTCTTCGACTCGGTGCCGCAGGAGTTGCTCGACTCCGCCGCCATCGACGGGGCAGGACCGCTGCGCACGCTGCTCTCCATCGTGCTGCCCATGTCGCGTCCGATCATCGGCGTGGTGTCGATCTTCGCGCTCGTCAATGTGTGGAAGGACTTCCTCTGGCCGCTGCTGGCCGAGCCCGACCCGACGAAGCAGACGCTCAACGCCGGCATCTACTCCCTCTCGCTCGGAGTGCCGCAGAACATCCTGATCGCGGCGGCTGCCATCTCGGCCGTGCCGACCGTGCTCTTCTTCCTCTTCTTCCAGCGCAACATCATGTCCGGTCTGACCGCCGGCAGCCTCAAGGGCTGACCTCGCGTCCTCGCGTCCTCGCCAAATCGCCAAAGGGCCAAATCGCCAAGGAGATTCCTACCTTGCTCAATCCCCACGAGTGGTGGCGCGGCGCCGCGATCTACCAGGTCTACGTGCGCAGTTTCGCCGACGCGGACGGCGACGGCGTGGGCGACCTGGCGGGAGTCCACTCCCGACTGCCCTACCTGGCCGAACTCGGCGTCGACGCCCTCTGGTTCAACCCCTGGTACGCCTCGCCGATGGCCGACGGCGGCTACGACGTCGCCGATTACCGCGCCATCCACCCCGCCTTCGGGACACTCGCCGAGGCCGAGCGGCTGATCGCCGAGGCGCTCGACCACGGCATCAGGACCATCATCGACATCGTCCCCAACCACGTCTCCGACCAGCACCGCTGGTTCCAGGAGGCGCTGGCGGCCGGGCCGGGGTCGGCGGCGCGCGAGCGTTTCTGGTTCCGGGAGGGTCGCGGCGAGGAGGGCGAGCTGCCGCCCAACAACTGGACCTCGCAGTTCGGCGGCAGCGCCTGGACCCGAGTACCGGACGGCCAGTGGTACCTGCACCGCTTCGCCTCCGCCCAGCCGGACCTCAACTGGCAGCACCCCGACGTCCGCACCGAGCACGAGGAGGTGCTGCGCTTCTGGTTCGACCGCGGCGCGGCCGGGGTACGCATCGACTCCGCCGCCGAGGTCGTCAAGGACCCGAACCTCCCCGATCTGGTCGAGGGCGCGGACCCGCACCCCTATCTGGACCGCGACGAGATCCACGACGTCTACCGGGCCTGGCGCAAGCTCGCCGAGTCCTATGCGCAGCCACGCGCCCTGATCGGCGAGGTCTGGCTGCCGGATCCGGAGCGCTTCGCCCGCTACCTGCGCCCGGACGAACTGCACACCGCGTTCAACTTCGGTTTCCTGACCTGTCCCTGGGACGCCGAGCGGCTGCGTGAGGCGATCACCACGACCTTGGCCGTGCACGCCCCGGTCCGGGCGCCGGCGACCTGGGTACTGGCCAACCACGACATCACCCGCACAGTGACCCGGTACGGCCGCGCCGACACCGGTTTCGACTTCGCCGCCAAGGCGCACGGCATCCCCACCGACCTGGAGCTCGGCACCCGCCGCGCCCGAGCGGCGGCGCTGCTCAGCCTCGCCCTGCCGGGGTCGGTGTACCTGTACCAGGGTGAGGAGTTGGGACTGCCCGAGGTCGAGGACCTGCCGGTGGAGGTCATCGAGGACCCGATGTTCCACCGCACCGACGGCGCCGACCCCGGCCGGGACGGCTGCCGCGTCCCGCTCCCGTGGAGCGGCGACGACCCGCCGTTCGGCTTCGGCGGGTCACCCACCTGGCTGCCGCAGCCGGCGGACTGGGCGGGGCTGACCGTGGAGCGGCAGAGCGAAGACCCGCAGTCGATGCTCGCGCTCTACCGCACGGCGCTGCGGCTGCGCCGCAGTGAGTCCGCGCTCGGCGACGGCGAGTTGAGCTGGTTCGACGGCTACGGCGACGGCGAGGTGCTGGCTTTCACGCGCTCGGAGCGGTTCGCCTGTGTAGTCAACCTCGGCGCGGAGCCGGTGCAGTTGCCTGCGGGCAGCCGGGTGCTGCTCTGCAGCGGGCAGCTCGCCGACGGTGCGCTGCCCCCCGATACCGCGGTCTGGCTGCGCCTCCCCTGACGGGGCGCAATCGGGTCGCACAGGGTCGCGCCGTCCCCGAGGGTGGACGGCGCGGCCCTTCCCACGTCGTGGGGCCGCTGAGGACGGTGGTTGTCCGCATCAGCGGGAGAGCAGTTCGGCCCGGATCCGTTCCAGATCCCGGTCCTGCGGCGCGGTGGCGGTGAAGCGCGCAGGGGCGGCGGGGAGGTGGCGGCGGTTCCGGCGCTGGTTGAGTTCGAGACCGATGACGAGAGCGAGGGCCGCGAGGGCCAGGACGACGATTCCCATGGCACCCAGATTGCGCCCGGCGAGATTCTGCCACCAGTGGCAGGAGCGCCCTGGTGCATCGAGATCCTGCCATCTACGCTGGGCGCATGTTGCATACCGTCGCGGTGCCCCTGATCGACGACTTCGCGCCCTTCGAGTTCGGCGTGCTCTGTGAGGTCTTCGGCATCGACCGGACGGAGGACGGGGTGCCGCCCTTCGACTTCCGCATCTGCACGCCCGAGCCGGGACAGCCGGTGCGGGTCAACGGTGGTGCCACCATGACCACGCCCTTCGGCTTCGACCAACTGGCCCTCGCCGATCTGGTCGCCGTCCCGGCTTACCTCATTCGCGCCGAGTACCCGCCACAGTTCCTGGACGCGCTGCGGGCCGCCCACGCCCGCGGCGCGCAACTGCTGACGGTGTGCAGCGGCGCCTTCGCGCTCGCGGCCGCAGGCCTGCTGGACGGCAGACGCTGCACGACCCACTGGCGTCACGCCGACGAGTTCGCGGAGCGCTTTCCGAGCGCCAAGATGGACCCGGACGTCCTCTACGTCGACGACGGACAGATCATCACCAGCGCGGGCACCGCCGCCGGCATCGACGCCGCGCTGCACCTGGTCCGGCGCGAGCTCGGCTCGGAGGCGGCCACCGCGATCGCCAGGCGCATGGTCGTGCCACCGCAACGGGAGGGCGGACAGCGGCAGTTCATCGTCCAGCCGGTGCCCGAGCGGGTCGCCGACAGCCTTCAGCCGCTGCTCGCCTGGCTCGCCGAGCGACTGGACGAGGAGCACCCGGTGGCCGAGATGGCCCACCGGGCCCACATGTCCGAACGCACCTTCGCCCGCCGCTTCCTCGCCGAGACCGGGACCACCCCGGGCCGCTGGCTCGCCGCGCAGCGCGTGCTGCACGCCCGCAGGCTGTTGGAGCGGTCCCCGCTCTCGATCGAGGACGTGGCCCACTCCTCCGGCTTCCAGACGGCGGCGATGCTGCGCCACCACTTCCGCCGGGCGGTGGGCATCTCACCGGCGGAGTACCGCCGCTCCTTCACGCAGTGCTCCTGAGCCCGAACCCTCCCACGCGTCGGGGGCCGCCGCGGCCGGTGCACGGCCGCGACAGCCCCCGTGGGTGCGATCGGCGGGACTACGGGTTGACGGTGATGGTGAAGGTCGACGTCGGGTTGTTGATGTTGATGTAGTTGTTGCTCTCGGTCAGGTGGTTGAAGGTGACCGAACCGACCGCCGGTCCCTGGCCGGACTCAGGCAGCGGGTTGGCCCAGATGCCATAGCCGGACTTGGCGTTGTAGGCGTCGCCGCTCTGCTGCGCCCCGGTGATGTTGACGTCGGTGAAGACCGTGTCGGTGATGGGGTTGAGAGCGGTGCCTCCCGAGTAGTCGGTCTGGAACATGATTCCGGAGTAGGTCGGATCGGTGATGTCGAGGCTGTTGATCCGGATCCCCTGGAAGGGCTGGGTCGCCGAGAACATCCACAGCGCCGGGAAGACCTGGCCGCCCCAGAAGTGCCCGCCGTCACGGACCAGCGAGATGTTCTGGATCACCGTCTGCGGGCTGGCGCCGAAGCCCTGGAACGGGTAGCCGAAGTTGAGCGAGCTCACTGTCATGCCGGCGTAGGTCAGCGTGTCGGCGACGTAGATGTTCTGGATGGTGTTGCCGTCACCGCCGTAGACCGCTATGCCGGCCGCCCTCCACGGCATCAGCGCGGTGAGGTTCTGGAAGGTGTTGCCGGTCAGGGGCGAGCTGTTGTGGTCCTGGGCCGCGAACAGCGCGAAGCTGTCGTCGCCCGTGGATCGTGCCTCGTCGTTGCTGACCAGGTTGTTCTGGCTGCCGTTGGTGAGGTTGATGCCGTCGGCGAAGGTGTCCCTGATCCGCATGTTCGTGGCGGACAGGCCGCTGACGTGGGTGCCCCAGATCGCGCAGACCTGGTGCTCGATCCAGATGTTGTCGATGGTGATCCCGCTGACGTCGGTCAGGTCGAAGACCTTGCCCGGACCGTCGATGCGCTGCACGTAGTTGCCGAACCAGCCGAAGCCGGAGAAGGACGAGCCGTTGGCGGAGGTCGCCACCGACCAGCCGTCGTCTGTGTTGTCCTGTCCGGTGGGCGCGTTGAACTGGGTGTACCAGGGGCCCGCGCCGACGACCTTGATGGCCTTGCCGTAGACCTGGATCTTGCTGGAGACCTGGTACTGCCCGGCGGGCAGGTAGACGCCCTGCAGCTTGCCGGTGGTGTCCATCCGGACCTTGTCCAGCGCGTTCTGCACGTCCTGCTGGGCGAAGCCGGCCGGAGTGACGAACGTGGTCGGGTCCGGGTTGGCGATCGGTGCGACCTGCTCCAGGTCGACGAAGTCGATCGCGTACTGGGAGGTGTTGGAGGCGTCCTTCTGCAGCTTGAAGACGGTGCCCTGCGGGTAGCTCTGGGCGAGCAGGACGTGCGCCTCGTCGTAGATGTGGCGGGGGCCGCCCGCGCTCGGGTCGTTGCCGGGGCTGGTCTCCGCGCCGTAGAGCCAGGCGTAGTGGGAGGTCAGCGTGACCGGCTGGACGAGCTGGCCGTTGGCGTAGAGGTCGAGCGTGGCGGTGGTGCCGCCGCCGCCCGACGCGTCGGGGATGGAGAAGCGGGTGACCAGCGTGTTGGTGGCCTCGCGCGAGGTCCACTGGACGTAGGCGCCGGTCGAGTTCAGCGTGACCGCCTTGCGGCCGGACGCCTCGCCCGCGATGTCGCCGATGGTGCGGTTCGGGCCGACGACGGCCGCGCCGCCGCCGAGCTGGCCGTCGTAGGCGTGGTAGGTGTCGTAGGGCATGTTGGCGCCGCGGCCGACGAAGAACGGCGTGTCGCTGGTGTTGTTGGCCTGCTTGACGGGCAGCTCGTTGGCGTCCGCGGCGATCACCGTGTGCACGGTGTACTTGCCGTTGGCCGCCGTCCAACTACCCATCGCTACCGGCGCGCTGGTCGCTCCGGCCGCGAGTGAGCCGCTGAAGGAGCCGTTGAACGTCGTCAGCGTCGCGCCGTTGCTGTCGAGCAGCGTCATGGTGATCGCGTGCGAGCCGCTCGCGGTCGCGATGTTGCCCTGGTTCTTCACCGCCACCGAGAAGTTGACGGTGTTGCCCGCCGACGGGTTGGACGGCGTCCAGCCGACCGGCGAGGCCACCAGGTCCGAGCTCTGCACGGCGGAGACGACCAGGTTGGTGGGGTTGGTGTAGCTGTTGTTGGAGGTATTGAGCTCGATGACCGCGCCGGACTCGTTGACCTTGGCGGTCAGCGGGTAGCTGCCCGCCGCCTGGGTCCCGATGTTCGCACTGACGGTCGTCGACGCGCCGACAGCCAGGGCGCCCACGGCGGCGCTGCCGACCTTGGTGGTGCCCAGGTAGAAGTTGACGCTGCTCGCGGGCGCGGCGGCGGTGCCGATGTTCTGCACGGTCGCGGAGACGGTCACCGGGTCGGTCTCCACGGGGGAGGCGGGGGACCAGGAGGAGCCGGTGACGGTGTAGTCCGGGTTGGGGGCCGGAGTGCCGATCACCTGGAACTCGGCGACCTGGCCGCCGGGCGCGCCGCTGTTGCTGGTGATGCTCAGCTCGACGTCGGCGACCCGGGCACTGACCGGGATGGTGACGGTGTTGCCGGTGTTCGGGTCGAAGGTGTAGGTCTGCGCCGCGCTGATGCTGGTGAAGCCGGTGGCGCTCTGCTCGCGGCCCAGCACCTGGATGGTCTGGGTCCGCGCCGACCAGACCGAGGCGGGGTTGAGCAGCACCTTCACCGCCGTCACATCGGCGTTGGCGCCGAGCTTGACGGTGAGCTGGCTCGGGTAGGTCGAGCCCTCGAAGTAGGTGGTGAGGTCCCCGTCGTTGGCGTTGGTGGGCGCGTAGGTGTAGGTGTACGCGCTCCCGCTGATCGGCTTGCCGAGGGCGAGGTTGCTGCCGGTCGGGGTGCTTCCGGTCCGGGTGACGCTGTTGCTGGCGGGCGACTGGTTGCCGGCCGCGTCGCGGGCGACGACGTAGTAGGTGACGGTGGCGGTGTCGGGCTGGGAGTCGGTGTAGGTCAGCGTGCTGCCGCCGACCGAGCCGACCTTGGCGCCGTTGGCGTAGATGTCATAGGCGGTCACGCCGACGTTGTCGGTCGCGGCGGTCCAGGTCAGGTTGATCTGCCCGGACTGCGGCTGCGTGTACGCGAGGTTGCCGGGCGCGGTGGGCGGGGTGGTGTCGCCGCCGGTCGGGGCGTAGACCTCGAACTCGGAGACCTGTGCGGCGGGCCAGGCGGTGTTGGCGGTGACGTTGACCCGCAGATAACGGGTGCTCGTCGAGGCCGGCAGGGCGATGGTGACCGCGGCTCCGGTCGCCGGGTCGAAGTTGTAGGCCGCCGAACCGACCAGGGTCGAGAAGTTGCTGCCGTCCGTGCTGCCCAGGACGCTCAGCGTCTGGGTGCGGGCGCCCCAGCCGGAGGCGGTCGGCGTCTTCAGGACGATGTGGTCGACGGCCGTGTTCGCGCCGAGATCGACCTGGAGCCACTGCGGGAAGGCGTTGTTGGTGCTCTCCCAGTAGCTGTTCTGGTTGCCGTCGTTGGCGTTGCTCGCGGCGTAGTTCTGCTGGACGCCGCTCGCGCTCATCGTCTTGCCGAGCGCCAGGTTGGTCCCTGCGGCACGGGCGCCGACGGGGTGGAGGAGGGGCAACAGGGACAACAGCAGGGCCAGGAGGCCCAGCGTGGCCGTTCGGAGTCTCGATTGGCGAGTGCCTGACATGGATTCCCTCGCGGGTCGGGGGGATGGTGGGTGGGGTGAGGGGGAGTCAGTTGCTAACGAGGGAGCGTATGGGCGTCACTCGATCGACGCAATATCTAGAACAAGATGCGCAACTACCGCTATCCATAGCGCAAATAGCGTCATCTTTACCGCAAGCAGCGCAAGCGAGGCAGGTTCGGGACCTGCATGCCACGATCGCCGCGCTGCTGGTTGCGCACGGCTGCAATGTCGACTGCACCCCGGTGAGCGGCGGGCTGGACGCACTGAAGCAGGGCCGGCTCTCCCACGTCCACCAGACCTACCTGCGGTCCAGGCCCCCGTCCTCGCCCGTCCCAACGACAGGTTCCGGCCCGCTGATCAGCCGGTTCACCGGCGGAGCCGGGGTGCGAGGATCGCGCGTACGAGCTTGGCCACGTTGCCCGCGGCGGATCCGTCCTCTTCTCCGGGTTCCGGTTCCAGCACACGCTGGATCTGCTGCAGCAGCTGGTTGGTCGACCGCCAGAGCGGGACGAACATGCCGGCCACCGGGCCGACCCCCTGGATCGGGCCGCCGGACAGCTCGGTGACCTTCTTGGCGATCGTGACCGTTGTCGGGTCCCGCAGGATCACGTGCACCTCACCGTCGACCAGCCGGATCTCCATCGTGCGCGCGGCAGCCTCCTCCGGGTTCGCGTCCGTGGTCGTCTCCGGATCCAGTTCGTCGATCTTGGCGGCGACCGCGTCCGGGTCGACCCCGAGTTCGCGCAGCACCTTGGCCGCCATGCTGTTCTCCGCCCACAGCATCGCCTCAAGCAGGTGATGGCTGCCGATCGGTGCGCCACCCGCCAGCGCGCGAGCGGCGGACACGGTGTCCTCGGTGGCAGGTGTGCCGGTCGGCCATGGGCCGGCCTCGACGTCCTGCGATCCCTCCGACGACGCCAGCACGGCGGCACGGATCTTGCTGATCGGATTGATCCGCTCGGCAAGCACCTTCGCGCCGACGCTCTCCCCTTCCCTGACCAGGGCAAGCAGGATGTGTTCCGTTCCGATGGAGGTGTGGTGCAGCTGCAGCGCCTCGCGTAGGGCGAGGTCCAGCGTCTTCTTCGCGCTCGGCGCGAACGGGATATGGCCGCTCAGCTCCCGCGTGCCGGGCTTGACCACCGCGGCGATATCGACCTGCGCCGTCTCCTTGTCGTACCCGAGCTGGTGCAGAACTTTCGCCGCCATGCTGTCCGGCGCGTCCAGCAGCCCCAACAGGATGTGCTCCGTGCCGATGTGGTGGTGCTTGAGCAGTCTCGCCTCCTCCTGAGCCGTGACGACCACCTTGCGGGCTTCCACCGTGAACCTCTCGAATGTCATGGTTCTATGGTTGCAACCCTGTCAATACACTGGTATTGACAGGGTCACTGTGCTGAAGGGAGGGTGTGATGGAGCCATCGTCGGACTGGGAGGACCGGCTCGCCCGCTGGCAGAATGAGCTGGAGCTGTTCGAGCAGCTGGACGAGAAACCCTGGGTCACGCTGGGCAAGGCGGAAGCCGAGACCGGCGTTTCCCGCTCGGCCCTGCGGTCCTGGTACCGCAATGGCGAGATCCAGTCCCGGCTGGTGGACGGCCCGAACGGGCCGCAGCGCCTGGTCCAGCTGGACGCGGTGATCGAGCGCGCCGCCACGTCACCGCGCATCCAGCGCAGGGCGGAACGGGAAGTCAGCCTGGAAGCCCAGGTCACCCTGCTACGGCACCGGGTTGACCAGCTCGAGCTGCGGCTGGCCGCGCTGGAGCGAAAGTGACCGGCCGGGGCAGGCAGCAGCGATGACTGTGGCGTTCGGAGTGTCCGAGTTCCAGCTCGTGCTGCTGCGGAGGATGGCCGATTTTCAGCCGGCCCTGGTGGAGCGGGCCCGGCAGGCGCTCGGCTTCTCGGCGACGGAGATGCGTCAGGTGAACGCCGACTGGCAGCGCTTCGTCCGGTCCCGGACGGCGCCGCGCGGAGTGAGCCGATACCGGGCGGTGCTCGGGCCGCCGACGGAGGTCCGCGAGCAGCGCGTGGGCGATCTGCCCTGCCGCCTGCACCGCTGGCGGCTGCCGCTCTGGCCGGGGCTGCTCTTCGAGGCGGTCGAGGGGCCCGAAGGGGCGGTCTGGCAGGAGTGGCTGGTCAGGGAGGAAGGGAGTCGCCCGCCTGCCGTGCCGGCGACGGACGCTCTCGCGCCCTGGCAGTACGTGGTCGGTGATCTGCACGAGCTCTTCACCGACGTCGTCCACCTGCCCCCGGACGCGCCGCACCGGTGGGTCAGCCGGTTCGGCCTGCGCGATTCTGCCGGCGTGGTTCGCACGTACCGGGCCCGCTTCGTCTACGGGCTGCTGCAGGAGGCCGTGCCGTCCGAGCCGGTGCGGTGACCGGCTCGGACGGCCTTGCGGTGGGCGTCAGTTGACGTTGAGGGCGGTGTCGTCGATGACGAAGTTGGTGGTGCCGCCGTTGGCGTCGGTCTCAGTGCCGGTGAACTTGAGCTTCACGGTCTGGCCGATGTAGGGGACGAGACTGAAGCTCTGCTGGGCATAGCCGGTGTTCTTGTTCAGGTTGCTGAAGGTGGCCAGGGTCGTCAGCACGGTGCCGCTGCTGTTGAGCAGCTGGACCTTGAAGGTGTCAGGTGTCGCGGTGCTGGTGTTCTCGGTGGTGTCGATGTGCTGCCAGTAGGTCAGCGTGGCGCTCACACAGCCGGTCGGGATGGTGACGCTCTGGCTGACGGTGTCGGTGTCGGCGGTGCCGTTTCCGTTGAGCCAGGCTTCCCAGCTGCCCGAATGGGCCGGTTCCGCGCTCGACGCCGCGGTGATCGGGTTGAAGCCGAGGGTCGACGTGCCGGTCCAGGGCGCGGTGGTGCTGCCGTTCTCGAATCCCGGGTTGCCGAGCAGCTGAGCTGCGGTGCAGCCGCCGCCGGACGAGGTGGTGACGGTGAGGGTGTAGCTCGCGCTGTGGCTGCCGGAGGCGGCCGTGCCGGTCACCGTGATCGGGTAACTGCCCGCGGCGACGGTGGAGGTGGTGGACACGGTCATGGTGGAGCTGCCGCCCGAGCTGACCGAGGCCGGGCTGAAGCTGACGGTCGCACCCGACGGCGCGCCCGACGCGGTGAGCGAGACGGACTCGGTGCGGCCGGAGGTGACCGCGGTGGAGACGGTGGCCGTGGCGGCCTGACCCGCCGTCACCGAGGCGGCGGTGGGACTGGCGGAGAGGGAGAAGTCTTCGGCCGGGCTGGTCGTGCCCGCCGGGTTCCAGTAGTCGCCCGACATGACCAGGTAGACCAGCATCTTGATGGTCTCGCCGTAGTAGTGGTCACCGAAGGGGTTGGTCGCCAGCTGGTTCCAGATGGCATCCGTCCAGGCCTGGTCACCGGCGGCCATCGCCGCCGGGCCGATGGAGTCGCCCGCTTCCTCCGCCGTCGTGTCGCCGGAGATGTTGGCGTTGGCGCAGTTCAGCTTGATGTGCGGCTGGACGTTGGCCGGATTGCCGCCCGCCAGGCCCTTGGTGCAGGCCGACCACTTCTTCGCGATGTCGTAGGCGGTCGCGGCGACGCTGCTGCCGTTCTGGAGCGCGTCCGTGCCCATGTGCCAGGGGACGCGGATGGAGTTGTAGCCGACGATGTTGTCCGGCTGGTTCTCCTGGTAGTTCGCCGGCGCGGGGGAGGGGGAGCTGGTGTTCGCGTTGATGACGAAGTCGGAGAGCAGGCCCGCGCTAGGCGAGTAGGCGGCGGTGAACGCCGAGTCCAGCGCCTCGGTGCGGGTGATGACCTTGTTCCAGTCGTGCGTGGTGTCGTAGGCGGCGAAGGCGCGCAGGTGGTCGAGCATGTGGTCGGAGGGCCGGGTGTCGGTCGTCGGGCCGTCGTCCTCGCACTTGAGGTGGCCGTCCGAGGTGACGTCGTGGTTCCAGATGTTGTTCAGCCAGGTCTGGGCGTCGGCGGTGTAGCCGCCCCACTGCTTGTCGGCCAGGATCAGTCCGTAGCCGATGTCGAGGTCGCCGTCGGTCGCGGCGTCCGGGGTGCCCGAGCTGTAGTACTTGCAGGAGAGGCCGTCCAACTGCCACTGCATCAGGCCGTACTGGTCCTCGTGGTCCTTGACCAGCTGCCACAGGCCGTTGAACTCGGTCTGCGCGTTGGCGTCGTAACCCGCCATCAGCGGCACGATGTTCATGCCGTAGCCCTGACCCTCGGACACCGGGCCGTTGTTGGTGGCGTCGCCGTCGCCCTTGGTGGAGACGTAGTACTCGTTCGAGGCACAGCCGTGGACCAGGTAGGTGGACTTCCAGGAGTTGTACTGCTTCTCCACCGCCGCGTCGCGGGTGGCCTGCGAGGCGGACGGCATGACGCCCACCTTGTAGGTCTGGTGCTGCGGGAACGGCAGTGCCGGTGTCGTCGTGGCGTGCGCGGGCGCGGCCGCCAAAGCGGTGAGCGAGAGCCCGAGGAGGGCTCCGCTGACGGCCGCTGCCAGGGGCTTCTTCCATCGCCGGCTGGGACTGTGAAGGGGATGGTGAACGGGACGGTGCATGGGACTCCTTCGCTCCGGGGCATGCCTGTTAGCGCCAGGGGAGGCGGAAGCTGGGGTGCGGAACCAGCAATTAGTTAGGAAACTTTCCTGACACGATTCCGTCAAGGGGGCTGACGCATAGTCCGCACACAGCTTTCGTCGCGACGGCGGGCCGCCGTGCCGCTGCGCTGCCGCACGAAGGAGTCGGGGTCACCCGATGCTCGGAACTCCGATCGTCCGGATGACCGCGCCAGTCGGGCCGTGGACCTCGACGAGCCGAGGCGCGGTCCGGGGCCGCATGGAGCCGGTGGCCCGGTCGACCGCTCGCGGCCTGCCGAAGATGTCCCTGACCGTGTCCGCGAGCGTGGAGTTGAGCTTCTCGTCGACGGCGGGCGGGAGTTCGCCCTGGATCCAGTGCAGCACCATGACCCACGGGCGGCCCCGAACGGCGGTGCGCGGCTGGGTGGGATCGGCGGTGAGGCCGAGGGCGGCCAGCGCGGCGATGATGTCCTCCATGTCCTGGCCGTCGATGTGCTCGAAGTTCTCCTCGACAAGTATCTGAGTCATGATCAAAACGGTAGCGGGCGACGGGGATGCGCGTCAGGCCAAGGGTGATGAGCCGAGCGGCAAACCACCGGGGCGGGCGACACGGCACCGGTCGTACAGAACCCGGCGCTGCCTGCTTCGCCCGCGCCGATCCCAACTAGCCGCCGGTGAAGCTCGACTGAGCCTGCGTCGGGGACCCCTCGCATACACTTGCGCAAGTAGGCAACTGTTGGATGCTGGGCGAGGGGGAGCGGCGAGTGTCATCTGGTGGGGAACTGCGCGACGCCACCGAGGCAAGGCTTCGTCTCGGTGGCGTGGTCGCTCGGATCGAGGGTCTGTACGCGGCGCTGCTGCGGACCAGGCGACCGGATCGGCGCGGGCAGCTGCTCGCCGAACTGAGCGAAGCGGGTGCCCGCCTGGCCGCGGAGGCGGCCCCTGAGGGCCTCGCCGCGAGCGCTTCATGGCCGCTGTCCCGACGCGAACGGCGGATCAGGGCCGCCGAGCGCGGCGCGCGGTGGATCAGCACCCGCTGCCGCTGAGGCGGAGGCCGGGCGGGGTCGTGGCGGGCGCCGTCGGCCCGGTGGGCGGGATCGGGTCAGTCGGCGCCCTCGGGGCGTGCGGTCAGGGCACGGGTGATCAGGCCGGTGAGCGTGGCCGGCTCATTCGCGTCGAGGGCGGCGAACCACTGCTGTTCGCTGCGGCTCTGCTCCGGCGCGCCGGTCCCCGGACTGCAGGTGTCCGGGCTCCGATCCGCGGGCAAGGCGCCGAGCCAGGCGTTGCGGGACGCCCGGAAGGCGTCCAGCATGGGTCGCATGGCCTCCCGCATCGCGTTCGAGGTGGTCAGCGCCACGCTTGCGGAGCTGTGCGGCAGCCACGCCCGCGACGACTCCGGCGACCTGGCCTCCTACATCCCGCCCCTGGCGCTGGCCGAACCAGGGGCTTTCGGCTTGGCGCTCGTCAGTCCGGAGGGGCACCGCTACCGGGCCGGTGACGCGGAGGTCCCGTTCACCATCCAGTCCGTGTCGAAGCCCTTCGTCTACGCTCTCGCACTCGCCGAGCAGGGCCTGGCGGAAGTGGCGCGCTGCGTCGGAGCCGAGCCCAGCGGCGAGGCGTTCAACGCGATCAGCCTGGAACCGGGGACCGGGCGACCCGCCAATCCCATGATCAACGCAGGCGCCATCGCTACGACCGCTCTGCTTGAGGCCACCGATCCGGAGGACCGGTTCGCCCGGATCCTGGACGTCCTCGGCCGCTTCGCAGGGCGCGTGCTCGACGTCGACGAGGGGGTCCGTCGCGCCGAGTCGGAGACGGGGGACCGGAACCGTGCGCTGGCCCACCTGATGCGGGCGTCCGGGTCGCTGCGCTGCTCTCCCGTGGAGGCCGCCGAGGTGTACTTCCGGCAGTGCGCGGTGCTGGTGGACACCGTCGACGTCGCGGTCATGGGCGCCACGCTCGCCGCCGGCGGCCGCAACCCGCTCACCGGCGAGCAGGTGGTGCCGGAGCCCGTCGCCGTCCAGGTGCTGGCGGTCATGGCGACCTGCGGAATGTACGACGGCTCCGGAGAGTGGCTGCTCAGGGTGGGGCTGCCCGCCAAGAGCGGCGTCTCCGGCGGGGTGGTCGCGGTCAGCCCCGGGCGCTTCGGGGTCGCGGGCTACAGTCCCCTGCTCGACAGTTCAGGGAACTCGGTACGGGTCGTCGCCGCCCTGCGCGAGCTGTCCGCCCGCTTCGGCCTCCACCTCATGCACAACCCGGCGCCGAGCGCGCCCACGGTCACCGAGGCCTGGACCGACGGCGGGCGCCTCGCCCTGGTCACGGCGCAGGGGGCGCTCGACTTCACCGCGGCCGAGCGAGTCGTCCACGCCGTCGGCGAGTGCCTGCCCGAGGAGCCCCCCGGCTGCCTGGTGCTCGACCTCGACCGGGTCACCGACGTGGACGCCTCGGCCGTGGCCCTGTTGCGCGGCGCGATCGCCGCGGTCGCCGCGGCGGGCCTCCGGGTGGGTCTGGTCGCATCCTCGGATTCCGGACTCGCCGATCACGTCGTGGTTCACGGCTCAAGGGAGGCGGCCCTCGCCTGGGCCGGATCGGCAGGCTGACCCCGTCATTCCTCAGGGGCCGCCTCACAGGGGCCAGGCGAGCGGCACGACGGCCATCGCGCCGACCCGGCCGGCCCCATCACCATCATGTTGGCCGCGGTGGCGACGGGGGTGAGCAGGGCCGCGGCGGCGGGAACAGCCAGGCACATCAGCACCGGCAACCCGGACACCAGGCCGGTGTCCGGGTTGAGCAGAACCGGCGAACACCTGGTCGACGGTCAGCGCGCCGGTGGCCAGCAGCGCGAGACCGGATCCGAGCGCCAGGACCTCGACGGGCAGTCGGTTCCAGACGAACAGACCGATGACCACGGCGAGGATCACCAGGCATATCGCGGCATGGCTCATCGCGTCACCACCTCCGAGGCAGCACCCCGCCGCTCAGATCTTGACGGGCGCACCCGGGCCCATCGGAATCCCGATCAAGTACCAGACCACGAAGAACAGGAGCCAGGCGACGCCGACGACCAGGGTGTAGGGGACCATCAGCGAGATGACGGTGCCGACACCGGACTTCTTCTTGTACCTCTCGCAGAGCAGGACGATGAAGGGCAGGTAGACCATCAGCGGAGTGATCACGTTGGTCGGCGAGTCGCCGACCCGGTAGGCGGCCAGAACGGTCTGCGGTGCGACGTGCAGCCGGAGGAAGAGCGGCACGAAGATCGGCGCGAAGATCGCCCACTTGGGGATGATTCCCGGGATGATCACGTTCAGCAGGTAGGTGACCAGGATGAACATGATGAGCAGCCAGATCGCGCCGATGTTCGCGCTTTCGAGCTGATCGGCGAGCTTGACCGCGGCGACGGTCGCGATGTTGCTGTAGTTGAAGTAGGCGATGAACTGGGCGATGATCAGCAGCAGGAAGATCAGCCCGGCCAGACCGGAGAAGGTCTTCGTGATCGCCTCCATCGTGGCCGCACTGCCCCTGAGGGTCTTCGCCCCGGCGCCGTAGGCGAGGCCCATGACCAGGAACGCGATCATGATGATCACGATCAGGCCGTCCATGAACGGGGAGTCCTCGAAGAGGCTGCCCGTCTTGGGATTCCGCAGCGGCGCCCCGGGGATGAACGCGAGCAGTGTGATGGCGACGACCACGCCGACCAGCGCCAGACCGGCGAAACGCATCCCGCGCTTCTCGGCCGCCGCGTCGAGGCGCTCCTTGGGCTCTGCCTCGGCCTCTCCGCCCTCGTACCGGCCCAGCCGCGGTTCGATGATCCGCTCCGTGACAAAGGTGATCACCGCGGTGAGGAAGATGGTCGAACCGATGGCGAAGTAGTAGTTGGCCGTCAGGTTGAGCGACTCGCCGGGTTTGACGAGCTTGATCGACTGGTTGGTGATCTCGGTGATGATCCCGTCCACGGGAGCGATCAGGATGTTGACGCCGAACGCGGCGCTGACCCCGCCGAACGCCGCGGCGATCCCCGCCAGCGGATGGCGCCCGGCGCCGATGAAGGCGACTGCTCCCAACGGGATCAGCACCAGGTATCCGGCGTCCGTGGCGACGCTGGAGATGATGCCCGCGAAGACGATGATGGCCGTCAGGGCCCAGGCCGGTGCGAGGTTCACCAACTTCCGGATCAGTGTCGCGATCAGCCCGGACTCCTCCGCCAGGCCGACGCCGACCATGACCACGAGGATGACGGCCACGACGCCGAAGTCGTTGAAGTTGTGCGTCATCGAGGTGAAGAGGAACCGGACGCCGTCGCCGGAGAGCAGGCTCTCGACCTTCTTGGTCTCCATCACCGTCACGTAGTTATGGGTGTACTGCGAGTCCGCGGGGAGTTGTGTGCCCGGATACTCGGTGCCCCCCTCGTGCAGCTGCGTCGCGGGCACCGGGACGGACTGGGCGGTCTCGTAGGTGGCGTGCACGTTGAAGGCGGAGAGGATCGCGGACAGCGCGATCACCAGCACGCACAGCAGCAGGAAGATGACGGCGGGGTGCGGGACCTTGTTGCCGACCCGCTCGATGACGTCGAGGATCCGCTGCATGCCGCCGCCGGCGGACTTGCCCTTACCCGTCGCGGTGGCGGAACTCCCCTTCTCGTCACCGGAATCGGAGTCCATGGACGCGAGCACGCTCATCAGCGGGTCACCTCGCTCACGCCGTGGAGCGCGGTGCCGCTCTCGGAGGCTTCGGGGGGCGAGAAGTCCAAGGCGAGCTGGGCGAGCAGTCGCGCCCCGAATCCGGTGCAGCCCTTGGGACGCCAGGACGCGGCCCGGTCGTTCTGGGCGGGGCCGGCGATATCGATGTGCGCCCAGGGCCGGCCGGCCACGAAGTCCTCGAGGAACAGCGCGGCGTGGATCGCGCCGCCGTTCGGGCCGCCCATGTTCTTGATGTCGGCGAGGTCCGAGTCCAGTTCCGCCCGGTAGCGCCGCGCCAGCGGCAGCTGCCAGGCGGGCTCGTCCGCCTTGAGGGAGGCGTCCAGCACCTGGTCGACCAGGCCCTGCGCGTTCCCGAAGACCCCGGCGATCTCCGCACCGAGCGCCCGCAGGCAGGCGCCGGTCAGGGTGGCGATGTCCACGATGGCGTCGGTGGGCTCCTCGGTGGCGAGCACGAGCGCGTCCGCCATGACCAGGCGGCCCTCCGCGTCCGTGTTCAGCACCTCGACGGTCTTGCCGCCGCGGATCCACAGGACGTCGCCGAGCTTGGTGGCCGAACCCGAGGGCATGTTGTCCGTGCACATCAGGTAGCCGGTCACCGCGGTCCGGCAGCCGAGGCCGCCCAGCACCGACATGGCCGCGAGGACGGCCCCGGCACCGGACATGTCGTTCTTCATGGTCGCGTGCACCGCGTCCGACGGCTTGAGACTGATCCCGCCGGAGTCGTACATGATCCCCTTGCCGACCAGGGTGAGCCGTCCTCGGGGTGGCCCGTCCGCGGCGGGCGGCGTGTAGCTGAGCTTGATCATCCGGGCCTCGTCGACGCTGCCGGCGTTGACCCCGAGAAGGCCGCCGCACCCCATGCGTCGCAGGGTCTCCTGGTCGAACACCTCCACCTCGAGGCCCGTCTCGCGGCCGAGGTCCAGGGCGCACTCCGCGATGCGCGCGGCGTTCAGCAGACTGGGGGGCGAGTTCGCCAGATCCCGGGCGAGCAGCGTCGCTCGCGCCAGCCACCAGCCGCGCCTGGCCCCCCGCTCCGCGTCGGCGCGCGCGGCCTCCGGCAGCACCAGCGTCAGCGATGCCAGGCCAGGAGCCGCAGGCTCCGCCTTGAGCGGATCGAACGAGTAGCGCGCCATCAGGGCGCCCTCGACGAGAGCCTGCGCCGCCGATTCCACGCCTTGCCGGTCCGTCTCGGGCAGGGTGGTCGCGAGGTGGGCACGAGCTGTGGCGGCGAGGGCGAACGTGGCGGCGGCGTCGCGTAGTTCGGTCACGCCCACGGTGTCGGCCGGACCGATCCCGTAGAGCACGACCGGGCGCCCGCCGGGGCCGGGGCTGAGGAAGGTCTCACCGACCTTGCCCTGGAACCCCGCCGCGGCGAGGTCGGCCGCGCCGAGCCACTCGGGCGGCTCGCCGCCCCGGGCGATCGGCACGCCCAGCACCGCCGCTGTCGCGCCGTCGGCCGACGCGACGACGGAGACGTCGCAGGAGCGACCCCACGACGGAATTGGGTCGAAGTCCTCTGCGTCCAAGGCCATCCCCGGCTCCTCCCGGCCCGCGGTTGCCAGCGGTGCGGATGCACGAAGTCAGGCAGGCCACGTCCAGTGGTCCCACAGTCACCGGTTCGTCACACTCCGGCACGCCGCCCGCTGCGCCGACCGGGCGACGCCGCTGCTCCCACCGGCTCACGGCCTCACCGGCTCAGCGCATCGAGCGAGCGCGTGGGCCGCCAGGTATCCCAGGGCGTTCGTCGCCCCGTGCAGGCCCATGGGTGCATGCAGGCTTCCACCAGCACGGTGCACGGGGCGGCGCCGGTGCCGATCGGTCGCCGGAACCACGCTCCGGGAGGTGTCACGAGGGTCAAAGCCGGCACGTTCTGCGCGACGAAGGGCCAGGCGGCGACGAGCAGCCAGCAGACCAAACTGACTTGCGAGCCCGGGTCGGACGGTCGTCTGGTGTGGACGCGGGTTCGCAACGGCTGAACGCAGCGCCCTGGGGGATCAGGGTGCGCCGAGCCAGGTCAACGCCGCGATGACGAGCGCTTCGACACCGGTGCTCAGGGTCGGCTCGATGACCGGGGCGAAGAACGGGGAGTGATTGCCCGGCAGTTCGTCGAGGCGGCCCTCCATGAGAGCGGCGAGGGTGGGCTCGGTTTCGAGGCCTCCCCAGAACCAGAAGACGGTCGGTACCGCGATGGCCTGTCCGAACACCCCCACGTCCTCGCTCGCGTTCACGAGCGGCATCGTCTGGATCCGCTGCGCGCCGAAGTACTCGGTGAAGACGGCCATCGTGGCCTTCGTGGCGTCCGGCTCGCTCACCAGGGCCGGGGCACTGCCGAACCAATCGAGATCCGGTTCGGCCACGGCGGCGCTGGCCGCTGATTCGGCTCGCACGATCCGCTCGACCGCCGCTCGGACCAGATCGCGCGCCTGCGGCGTGTAGGTGCGGATGTTGACCCCGAGTTCGGCCCTGTCGGGGATGATGTTCTCCTTCGTGCCGGCCTGAAGGCGGCCCACGGTGACCACGGCGGGCTCGGCCGGCGGTACCTCGCGGGCCACGATCCCCTGCAGCCGGGTCACCACATTCGCCGCCATCAGAACCGGGTCGATCGTCGACTCCGGACGGGAGCCGTGCCCGCCCTTCCCGTGCAGGGTGATGTGGAGGGAGTCCGCCGCAGCCATCACGGGTCCGGTGCCGTAACCGATGAAGCCGGCCGGCAGTGGCGCGACGTGCTGGCCGAGTACGATCTGCGGCTCGGGGAAGCGTTCGAAGAGCCCGTCGTCGACCATCCCGCGCGCGCCGACCGCGAGTTCCTCGGCCGGCTGGAACACCACCAGCAGCGTTCCGCGCCACTGGTCCCGCGACCGCGCGAGGAGCGTGGCGGCGCCGACGAGACACGCCGCGTGCATGTCGTGGCCGCACGCATGCATCACCGGGACCTCGCGGCCCTCCTGGTCGACGCCGCGTGCCACGCTCGCGTACGGCAGGCCCGTCCGCTCCTCCACCGGAAGCGCGTCGAAGTCGGCCCGGAGCATGACGACCGGGCCCTCGCCGTTGCGCAGCACCCCGACCACGCCCGTCACGCCCACCTGCTCCGCGACCTCGTCGCAGCCGGCCTCCCGCAGATGCCGCGCGAGCACGGCAGCCGATCGGGTCTCCTGCAAGGAGAGCTCCGGATGCTGATGCAGGTCCCGATAGAGGTCGGCCAAGCTTTCCCGGATCTCCGACAGGCCCTCGACGACCCCATGAACCATGGTCCAGCCTCTCTGTGCGCGGATACGGGCAAGGTAAGCCCGGAGCCCGCCGGACGCGAGACGAGATCTTGGGCCGCCAGGGTCGGGCCCTCTCAGCCGGGCTCGCGCGGAGGGTGGCTCTCACGCCGTTGGATGCGCTCGCGAGTGACGTCCCAGCGGAGTCGCGCCTCAGCGCGGAGATTGCTCCATTCCTGGCGCACCTCCCCGTCAGGGGTTTCCTCCCCACGGCGGATGCGCTCCAGTTCGATGACGACCTCACGGCCGAGGGCGCCGGCGCCGACGGTGATCAGCATGACGACGAAGAGGGTTGAAATCATCGCGAAGACCGCGCCGACCGGGCCGTAGCGGGAAGCCGAGGTGCTGAAGTAGACGGGCAGATAGGCGGTCGCCCCCATCGAGTAGGCCGCCTCCGCCATCGCCGCCGCCACGGCGAAGGGGAGCAGGTCCCTCCAGGAGAGCCGCCGATTGGTCAGCAACAGACCGGTCAGCAGCAGGAACGCGCAGCTCAGGGGAGCGGTCAGCCATGCGGAGGTGGCATCCAGGGAGCCCGAACGCCCGGTGACCGCTCGGATCCAGGTGGCGCCGGTCAGGTACACCGCGAGCGCGGCGATCCAGAGCAGCCCGTTGGCGGTGTTGCGGACGCCCAGTGGTTTCAGCTCCCATGTCTGCTCGAAGAATCGCTGCCCGGCACGGGTGAAGCTGAGCACGGAGATCAGCAGGAACGGCACGCCGAGGAGGTTGGTGCTCGTCTGCTCGTCGGCGGAGAAGATCTGCTGGACGGCGTCCGCGCCGCCGCCGGTCAGGCCGTAGCGGGCGACGATGCGGCTCGCCGTGTCCTGCTGTCCGACGTAGCCCAGCAGCGGACCGAGGAGGATGGCGAGCGCGATCATCGCTGTCAGTGCCGTGGAGGCCAGCGCCATGGCGCGGTCGAAAGCGACGATGCGCTGGAAGCGGTTGACCACGCGCAGCACGAAGGCGGGGCGCAGCCAGAACGTCAGAGTCCTGACGACACGTCGGCGCTCACGGTCCGCCGGGCTGTTCAGAACCGTTGCGCCTTCGCGATCACGGGGATCAGCGTGAGCGCGGCATCCTTGGTGCTGAAGGCGACCGGAGTGGCCTTCGCGCCAGGTGCGAGATGCTGCGTGCCGACGATGTCGGTGTCGATCACGTGTCCGGCCGGGTCGGTGAAGTCGATCTGGACGGCGTAGGAGGCTTCGGCGCGGCTGCGGTTGGTGATGTTCACGATGACCGCGTGCAGCCCCCCGGTCTCCGCCTTGGGCACACCCGTGACCTGGACGTCGGAGACGGCGTCGCCCCGCCCGGTGACGTGTGAGAGCTCGGAACGGTAGAGGGCGGCGTTCTGTGCGGCCTGGGCGGCGGCCGAGGAGGCGAAGGCCGAGGCCTGGGCCGCGTTCGAGGCCGAGGCTGAGGCCGCCGACGCCACCCCGGCGGAGGCCAGGGACTTGAGAGCGGAGGGCCCGACTCCCGAGGCGCCGGTGGCCGGCCCCAAGGCGCTGGTCGTGGAGCCCGAGAAGTTGTTGCTCGTCGACGTGGAACTGCAGGCGCTGAGGCCGAGGGTCAGCGCGCCCACGAGGGCCAGGGTGTAAGCGACGGGGCGGGAGCGGCGGCGGACGCTGGGCATCGGTCGGTCCTCACGATCGTGGTCGGATTGCCTTCGATTAGACTCTCGCGTCCGCCGGACCGCGACGCGGCGCCACCCGAGCCGGTGACGCGCGACTCCTCCGGACGGGTGCGGTGGACGGCTCGCCCCGACGTCCGCGAGGCCCCGCGCCGCGTTGCCGCGTTCTGCCGCTGCGCCGATCCTGAGCTGGCGGTCAACTGCGCCGACGACCCGTCCAGAACCCTTCGGAGAACCATGGCCTCCGCCAGCTCCCAGCGACCGACACAGCGCCCGGCACCCCGCCAGACACGCGCAGCCTCGCTGCTGCGCCGACCCAAGCTGTGGCTCCTCCCCACCGTGATGAGCGCACTGCTCGCGCTGCTGCTGTCCCTGCTCTACATGGGCGGCATCCTGACCCCGAGCCAGGACCTGCACCGGCTGCCGATCGCCGTGGTCGACGCGGACCAGGGCCCGCCGTTGCCCGGTCAGCAGCAGAACCTCGGCGCCGAGATCACCCGGTCCGTCACCACCGCCAGGGCTGGGGGAAGTCCGGTCGAGTGGCGCACGCTCAGCCAGAGCGAGGCCGCGGACGAGCTCGCCTCCGGCAAGGTCTACGGCGCCCTGGAGATCCCCGCCGGTTTCACCGCCTCCGTCGCCGCGCTCACCACGGCGAACGCCACCGCGCATCCGACGATCACGGTCCTCACCAACCCGGCCAAGGGCAGCCTCGGCTCGTCGCTGGCCAGTCAGATCACCCAGAACGCTGCCCACCAGGCCTCACTGACGATCGGCAAGCAGCTGACCGCCTCCCCGGCCACGGCGCAGACCGGCTCCACGACCCGCCTGCTGCTGGCGGACCCGGTCGAGGTCGTCACACAGGCAGGCCACCCGCTCGGCGCGCACAGCGGCCTGGGCCTGAGCGCGTTCTACTACACGCTGCTGCTGGTGCTGGCGGGCTTCCTCGGCGGCAACATCATCAACACCGGCGTCGACACCGCCCTCGGCTACGCCGACAACGAGATCGGCCCCTGGCACACCCGCCGCCCCACCGTGCCGATCAGCCGCACCCAGACGCTGTTGCTGAAGATGGTGATGAGCGCGGGCATCACCGTGCTCAGCACCACCCTGGTCATGGTGGCCACCATCGCGATCCTCGGCATGGACGCCTCGCACATCCCGCTGCTTTGGATCTACTCCTACTGCGCCAGCCTCGCGGTCGGCCTGGGCGTCCAGGCACTCAACGCCGCGTTCGGCGGGATCGGACAGCTCGTGGCGATGTTCGTCTTCATCGTCCTCGGCCTGCCGTCGTCCGGGGCGACCATCCCGCTGCAGGCCGTCCCGTCCTTCTACCGCTTCCTGGCGATCTTCGAGCCGATGCGTCAACTCAGCGACGGGGTGCGGGCCATCCTCTACTTCGACGCGCGCGCCGACGCCGGCCTCACCCGCGCCTGGATCATGATCGCGATCGGCTTCGCGCTCGCCCTGCTCTTCGGCTTCGGGATGACCCGCTACTACGACCGCAAGGGCCTGCACCGGCTCACCCCGCAGCCTGCCTGACGCCGTCGGCGGCACGCCCGGCGGCGTTCGGCCGGATGCGTTACCCGACGGCGGTCGGCGCGTGGCGAACGGCGTCGAGGGGACGGGGCGAGCCATGATGACCGGGTGCGATTGGATCATGTGTCATACGCGGTGGCCCGCGACAGTTTCGTATCGACGGTGCAGCGGATCGGCTCCGCCCTCGGCGCGGGGTTCGTCGACGGCGGGGTGCACCCGCGCTTCGGCACCCGCAACTTCGTGCTGCCGCTGGCCGGAGGAACCTACGTCGAGGTGGTGACCACGCTCGACCACCCGGCGGCCGACCGTGCGCCCTTCGGGCAGGCGGTCGCCAGACGCGCCGCGGAGGGCGGCGGCTGGCTCGGCTGGGTGGTCGCCGTCGAGGACATGGCACCGGTCGAGGCGCGCCTGGGCCGCACCGCCGCCGAGGGCCACCGGGTCCGCCCGGACGGCTTCGACCTGCACTGGAAGCAGATCGGGCTGCTGGAGCTGATGGAGGATCCGCAGCTGCCCTACTTCCTGCAGTGGCTGGTCGGCCCGGACCAGCGGCCCTCGGCGGAGCCGCGCACGACCTCGCGGATCCAGGGGCTCTCCATCGCCGGGGACGCCGCGGCGATCGCCGACTTCCTGGGGGAGCCCGCCGACCATCCGCTCGACCAGGTGGACGTCACCTGGGTGGAGGACGAGGAGCCCGGCCTGGTGGCCGTCGAGTTCGCCACCGAGCGGGGCCCGGTGACGATCTGAACCCGGACGGGGGTCCGAGGGCCGGTAGCCTCGGGGCATGGCGTTGCGCAATGCGGTGATGGCCGCACTCCTGGAGGGCGAGGCGTCGGGTTACGACCTGGCCAAGGAGTTCGACGCGTCGGTGGCCAACTTCTGGATGGCCACTCCTCAGCAGTTGTACCGGGAGCTGGACCGGATGGAGGCCGAGGGCCTGATCCGGGCGCGCCTGGTCGAGCAGGAGCGGCGACCCAACAAGCGCCTCTTCTCGCTCACGGAGGCCGGTCGCGTCGCCCTGCGCGCATTCACCGCCGATCCGCCCCGGCCCACCGCGATCCGGGACGAGCTGCTGGTCAAGGTCCAGGCGATCGACGCGGGGGACGACGAGGCCGTCCGTGCCGCGATCCGCGAGCGGGGGGAGTGGGCGCGGGCGAAGCTCGCCCGCTACGAGCGCCTGCGCGCCCGGCTGCTGGCCGGGCGCAGCGAGCACGACTACCTCGCGCACGCCGAGCGCGTCGGCCCGTATCTCACGCTGCAGCGCGGGATCGCCTTCGAACAGGAGAACCTGCGCTGGGCCGAGCAGAGCCTGGCTGTCCTGGACCGGCGCGCCGCTACCCTGCGTTGACCGGCTGCCGTCACCCGGCCTCGGCGGCCTCCGCCTCGAAGGCATCCGCCTCGGCCTTGATGGATGCGAACTGCGCACCCATGCGTGCCGCGAGCGCCTCGGCCGCGCGCAGCGGGCGCACCATGACCTTGAAGTCGACGATCTTCCCCTCGTCGTTCCAGGTCAGGAAGTCGCAGCCGTTGATCTCCAGGCCGTCCACCGTGGCGACGAACTCGTAGGCGTGGTGCGCGCCGCCCTGAATCTCGCGGACGTAGCGGAAGTCGTCGAAGACCTTGACCACGCCGCGCAGGATCGCCGCCGTGATCGCCTTGCCGGGGTAGGGCCGGAACGCGACCGGGCTGGTGAAGACGACGTCGTCGGCGAGCATCGCCTCGACCGCGTCCATGTCCTTGGCTTCGATCGCCTCACGGAAGGACTTCATCAGGCACTCCATAGTCAACTAATTGATTAAGGTGCCTCGACAGTAGGTCCGCTCGGGTGCTCTGTCCAGGGCAGGCGGGGCGGGTCCGGCAGGCCGTGGGTCGCGGCCCAGGCGCGGGCCTGGGCGATGCGGGCGAGGGTGGGCGGATGGCTGCCGAAGAGGAGGACGGCGAGGGGGTGGGGCTCGAGGTCGGCGAGGTTGAGCACCGCGAGGCGGCGCTGCATCGCGACGACGGTCTCCGGGGCGCGGGTCAGACCGAGTGCGTAGGTGTCGGCGCGTGCCTCGACGCGTCGGCTGAACGCGAGGCGGACCGGTCCGCCGGCCGCGCCGATCGCCGTGGCGAGGGCGAGCACCAGCCCCAGCGACCTCGGGTCGGCCGGTCGGCTGACGCCGGCGGCGTGCAGCAGCGGGCCCCAGCGCAGGGCGGCCGCGATGAGGCAGACGGTGGCGGCCGTGCCGAGGGAACCGACCAGCGTGCCGATGAGCACGTCCCTTCGGGCGGCGTGGCCGAGCTCGTGGGCCGCCACCGCGGCGACCTCCTCCGGGGCTGCGCGCTCCACGGTGGTGTCCCAGACGACCACGCGTCGGGTGCGTCCGATGCCGGAGACGTAGGCGTTGGTCGCCGTGGTGCGCCGGGAGGCGTCGGTCAGCAGAATGTCCCGCACCCGCACGCCGGACGCGTCGACCAGGGACATCAGCTGACGACGCAACGGCCCGTCGGGCAGCGGGGTGAACCGGTTGAAGAGCGGCTCGACGACCACGGGCAGCAGAAACGACAGCAGGAAGACCAGCCCCGCCGCGCCCGCCGCCGCGTAGGTCCACCAACTGCCGGGCAGCGCCCGCATCAGCCCGTAGAGGCCGACGGCGGCGCCGGCGAACAGCACCGCGCCGATCGCGAACCCCTTCGCCGCGTCGGCGGCGAACAGCCGCCACGAGCGCATGGACAGACCCCACCGCCGGTTGACGACCTCCATCCGCGCGGACACCGGCAGCGCGAGCAGATACATCACCAGCAGGAGGGCGATCGCGCCCAGCACGGCGGTGGCGATCCAGCCCCCGCCCGCGATCCGCCCGGCGGCGCGCACCAGCGCGGCGCCGAGCGGGGTGAAGCCCAGGACGGCGGGCACGACCAGGCCGAGCGACGCGGAGGCGTAGCGCAGCGGCACGGTCTCCCGCTTCCTGGCCCGGGAACGGTCGATCTGCTCGGGGGTGAACTCGGCTTCCAGACCTGGCATGCGTCCAGTGTGCGTGACGGCGGGCCTGCGCCCGTACGGAGGGCACGGAAGGGCAGGGAAGGGCAGGGAAGGGAAGGGCGCGGCTCCTCGGACGGCGCAGCTCGGCGGGCAGGTCGGCGGGGTGCCGTGCGACGGTGGGCGCGTGTCGACCTACCTGTTCCGTCTCGCCCAGTGGGCTTTCCGGCGGCGCCGCCTCGTGCTGTGCCTGTGGCTCGTCGCCGTGGTCGCCACCGTCCTGCTCTCGGTGGTCAGCGGGGGCAAGACCAACGACAACTTCACCATCCCCGGCACCGAGTCGCAGCAGACCGCGGATCTGCTCAAGGCGAAGCTGCCCGCTCTGGCGGGCGGTCAGATGCAGGTGGTGTTCGCCACCCACGGCGCGGTGAAGGTCACCGATCCGGGGCCGAAGGCAGGGATCGAGGCGGCAGTCGCAAACCTGGCCAAGGCACCGCAGGTGGCCTCGGCGAGCGATCCCTACCAGGCGAAAGCGGTCTCGCCGAACGGTCAGGTCGCGCTCGGGCAGGTGCAGTTCTCCGCCCAGCCTGCGGACGTGAAGGACGCGTCGCTGAACGCCGTCCAGGACGCCGTGGCCCCCGCGAGGGACGCCGGCGTGCAGGTCGAGTACTCCGGCAGCGTCTACCCGGGGTGGCGGCTCGTCCCCTCCGAACTGCCCGAGATCATCGGGCTGGTCGTCGCGTTCATCATCCTGCTGGTCACCTTCGGGGCCCTGGTCGCCGCCGGGTTGCCGATCCTCACCGCGGTCATCGGCGTGGTGATCACGCTGACCGGGGTCACCGCTCTCGCGGCGGTGATCACCATCGCGTCGGCGTCGACGACCGTCGCACTGATGCTGGGACTCTCCTGCGGCATCGACTACGGCCTGTTCATCCTGTCCCGGCACCGCAACAACCTGCTCCAGGGCCGGGAACTGGAGGAATCGGTGGGCCTGGCCGCCGGGACCGCCGGCAGTTCCGTGGTCTTCGCCGGGCTCACCGTCGTCATCGCACTCTGCGGCCTCTCCGTCGTCGGCATCCCCTTCCTCACCGTCATGGGCCTGGCCGCGGCCGCCGCCGTGGCGATCGCCATGCTGATCTCGCTGACCCTGCTCCCGGCGATGCTCGGCTTTGCGGGGGAGAAGGTCACCAACTTCATCAGCACCCCGCTGCGGCCCGGCCATCACGAGGACGTCGCGGTCACCGCCGCCACCGCTCCGCATCGGACCTTCGGCGCGGCCTGGGCCCGTTTCGTGGTCCGGTTCCGCGTGCCCGTGCTCATCGGGGGAATCGCGCTGCTCCTGCTGCTGGCGGTGCCGGCCCTGAGTGTCCAGCTCGGCCTGCCCAGCGGCTCCTCGAAGCCCACCTCCGACACCTCCCGCCGGGCCTACGACCTGACGACGGCCGCGTTCGGGCCCGGCTTCAACGGGCCGCTGCAGGTGGTGGCGGACGGTGTCACCTCGCCGCAGACCGTGCAGACCATGGCGACCTCGCTCAGCAAGATCCCGGGTGTCGCCGTGGCGACGCCGGTCACCGTGGCCAACGGCATCGGCGTCATCCGCGTGGTCCCGACGACCGGCCCGAACGACCCGGCCACCGCCGACCTGGTCAACGCGCTGCGCGACAACCGCGCCACGATCGCGGGAACCAGCGGCGCGACGATCCTCATCGGCGGCGTCACCGCCTCGAACATCGACGTGTCCGCGAAGCTGTCCTCCGCGCTGCCGGTGTTCCTGGTGGTGGTGGTCGGCCTGGCCTTCGTCCTGCTGACCTTCGCGTTCCGGACGATCCTGGTGCCGATCACGTCGATCCTCGGCTTCCTGCTCTCGGTGTCCGCGGCGTTCGGCATGCAGGTCGCGCTCTTCCAGTGGGGCTGGGGCCAACGGGTCTTCGGCATCACCAAGTCCGAGACGATCAGCTTCCTGCCCATCATCATGCTGGCGATCATCTTCGGCCTCTCCAGCGACTACGAGGTGTTCGTCGTCTCGCGGATCAAGGAGGACTACACGAAGACCGGCGAGGCCAGGAACGCCGTCGAACGCGGCACCGGCCTGGCGGCGCGGGTGGTGACGGCGGCCGCACTGATCATGTTCGCGATCTTCGTGGCGTTCATGTTCAGCAAGGACCCCACCATCAAGGCCATCGGGTTCAGCTTCGCGGCGGGCGTCTTCCTCGACGCCTTCGTCGTCCGCCTCGCCCTCGTGCCCGCCGTGATGGCACTGGTCCGCGCGAAGCTCTGGTACCACCCGCAGTGGTTCGCCAAGTACGTGCCCGACCCCGACATCGAGGGCGAGAAGCTCACACACCGGCTGTCGGGCGGTTGACGGAGGTGGGGGCTCGCGCGTGTCAGACTCCGAGACGACAGTCTTCGCGCACCACCCTGCTGGGGGAGTTCTTGTGAGTCTCCGTTTCGAGGAACTCGACTGGCGGCAGACGCCGATGGGTGAGCTCGTGCTGCGCCGGCGTTGGTACCCAGCGGTGGGCAAGGACGTCTACGAGATCAAACTGAACGACGAGTACCTGATGTCGAGCCTTTTCACGGTCGCCGAGGTGGAGCTGGCGCGCCTGGCTCTCGCGGAGCTGGCGGACGCCGCGGGGACCTCCCTCGACGTGGCCGTGGCCGGGCTCGGCCTCGGCTGCACGGCGCAGGCGGCGCTGGAGAACCCGTACGTGTCCTCGCTCGTCGTCGTCGACGCGCTGAGCGAGGTGATCGAATGGCACGAGCAGGGCCTGATCGCCTCCGGCGTGGCGGCGGACCCTCGCTGCACGCTGGTCCACGGCGACTTCTTCGCGCTGATCCGCTCCGCCGTCGCCCTCGACCCCGCCGCCCCGGACCGGCGGTTCCACGCGATCCTCGTCGACGTCGACCACTCGCCGCGGCATCTGCTGCATCCGAGCCACGCCGACTTCTACGAGCCCGCGGGCCTGCTGCGACTCCGGGCGCAGCTGCGACCCGGCGGGGTCTTCGCGCTCTGGTCGAACGATCGGCCCGACGAGGAGTTCATGGCGAAGCTTGCACAGGTCTTCGGCGAGGTGCGGGCCGAGGTCGTCACCTTCGACAACCCACTGCAGGAGCGCGCGGCGACCAACACCGTCTACCTCGCGAGGTAGCTCGGCGGCCCCGAGACCGGCCTCGTCAGTCCGGCGGGCAGAAGCGCCCGACGACGCGGGCGAGATTCACGCCGTAGCCGACCCCGAAGGCGTGCGGGGTGAACAGCGCGTTGTTGTCCGGGTCCCAGAACTCTGCGCGCACCCGCGCGGGCGTCGGCGGGCGGAAGTCGTACGGCAGGCCGACGATCCGGCCGTGCCAGCTGCGCTCACCGGCGGGCTTGCGCAGTTCCTTGGCCACGGCGGCGCCGACGATCCCGCAGGCGGTCAGCAGGACGACGCGGTTGAGGGTCTTGTTGCCGGAACGTGAGGTCATAACAGGACGCTATGCCGGGTGCGCCCCGGAGGAAAGGGCCGAACGGTTGGCGGCAGCGGGTTCCGTCGGGAACCCGCCCGGGCGGGCTCCGACGGACCCGGCTCAGCCGGAACGGCGCAGGCCCTCGACGGCGACCAGGGTTGATCGAGCCAGGCTGGCCCGCGCCGGTAGCCCGCCCGGTCGAAGTAGGCCAGTCCCTCGTGGCTCAGCCGCGAACAAAGCTCGGGGACCCGTTCCGCCACAGGTCGGTCCCACTGAAAGGGGTGCGCTGAAGCCGCCCCTGGAACGTGCGCACCAGGAACTCCACGATGCCGCAGTCGTACCGGGTCCACGCCGCCTCGCGGGGACCGTGGTGCCTGCGGCCTCCTGCGTCAGTCGAAGACCGACCAACAGATCTCGTTGCGCAAGCGTTGATCGTCCAGGACAAGTTCGCGAATCGCCGCCGGAAGCTGTTCACGCTGCCAGCGGCACTCGAGCTGTCCGGCGCCCTCGGTCTCGCCTGCGGGAGCCGCGGCTCGCACAGTCTTGATCGCGCAGGCGGCGGCTCCGAGCTCGTGCGCGGCGACATGCGCCACCACCGCGGCCTGGCCGGCAGCGAATGCCGCGTGGCGAGCCGCTCCGTTCAACACTCGTGCCGCAGCCATGGCATGGCCGCCCGCTGCGCGGGACTCGGACATCCTGATCTCTCCGCGAGCCCATGCCCGAATCTGCTCGATCGCCTGACGCGGCCGGGGGTCTGCGGGCTGCGCCGACTCGAAGAAGTGCAGCACGTGTTCCGCGCACGCTGCCGCCCACAGGGCCAGGAGCCGATGGTCGGAGTCTGTAAGGGTCCCGCCGCGTCGAACAGTGATGAACCGGGGGTCGCGCTCCTTGGGCAAGATCACACTTCGACGGTACAGCGCGGGCGGGCGGCTCCGTCCAGGACGGCTCTCACGCCGTCACTCCTCAGCCGTCCCGTCGGCCGGCGGCTCGTCGGCGGGGGCCGGTGCGCTGCCGTCCTTCGGGGGGCGGCCGCGGCGGGGCATGGCGCCGACGTTGCCGGGGAGGCGGCCGGCCTGGGCGAGGGCTGCCCGCAGGACGTACTCGATCTGGGCGGTGGTGCTGCGCAGTTCGTCCCCGGCCCAGCGGGCCAGCGCGTCGTGGACCTTCGGGTCCAGGCGGAGGAGGATCTTCTTGCGTTCGGTCACCTGCCCCCGCCTACTGGTAGAGGGAGCCGGTGTTGACCACGGGCTGGGTGGCGTGGTCGCTGCACAGCACGACAAGCAGGTTGCTGACCATCGCGGCCTTGCGTTCCTCGTCCAGGTCGACGATGCCCTGGTCGGCGAGGTCGTCGAGGGCCTGGCGGACCATGCCGACCGCTCCCTCGACCAGCCGCTGACGCGCGGCGACCACAGCGTCTGCCTGCTGGCGCCGCAGCATCGCCTGGGCGATCTCGGACGCGTAGGACAGCCGGGTGATGCGCGACTCGATCACGTGGACGCCGGCGGAGGCGACCCGGGCGGTGATCTCCGCGGAGAGCCGCGAGGTGATCTCCTCCGCGTTCTGACGCAGCGACAGCTGCTCGTCGCGGTGCGCGTCGTACGGGTAGTTGCCGGCGATGTGCCGGACCGCCGTCTCGGTCTGGATCGCCACGAACTGCACGAAGTCGTCGACCGCGTAGACGGCCTTGGCGGTGTCGTCGACCTGCCAGACCACCACGGCGGCCATCTCGATCGGGTTGCCGTCGGCGTCGTTGACCTTCAGCACCTCGGTCTCGTGGTTCCGGATCCGGGTGGAGATCCGCTGCCGTCGGGTGAACGGATTGACCCAGCGCAGACCCGTGTCCCTCACGGTTCCCGCGTAGCGGCCGAACAGGGAGACCACCCGGGCCTGGCCCGGCGAGACCGCGGTCAGCCCGGCCAGCAGCAGGACACCGGCCACGATGGGCACGGCCGCGAACTTCGAGGCGGCACCAGTGGAGTTCGCGGCCAGCACCGCGCCCGCGACGATCAGGACCAGGCCGCCGGCCAGCGCCGGTCCTCCGGGCCAGGCGCTCGCGGGGTGCTCGCTCACCGGCGACTGCGGCATCCGGGCCTGGATCCCGCTGGGCTCTTCAGCAACCATCGGGCTGCCTCCTTCTCTGACGTGCGGGGTGGGTTCAGTGCCGCTCGGTCTTGGTGCCGGTGATCATTCGTTCGCGGTCGAAGAGCTTCGCGACGAACCGGTAGGCGGCGAAGTCGATCACCAGCAGGCAGCCTGCGAACGCGAGGGCGGTCGTGAGCGTCGGCTTGATCACGCCGAAGGACATGAGCGCGATCACGGCGACCGGGGGCAAGCTACCCAGCGTGCTCAGCTGCTGGGCGACGCGCGTGTCGTTGGCCTTGGTGGAGACGGCGATGCCGACCCAGACCGCCCAGCAAGCCAGCAGCGGGATGTAGAAGACCTCGGCGAGCATCTGCGGCGCGTGATAGATGGCCGTGGCGATCACCGCATTCGCGCCGATGCCCACGACCGTCAGGAAAACGCCGAACACGAGGTAGGAGAGCACGATCGCGGGGATGAGGTTCGCGACCGCCTTGCCGATCAGCAGTTCCTCGCGGCGGATCGGTGTGGTCAGCACCGGCTCCAGGGTTCCCTGCTCTCTTTCGCCGACCACCGAGTTGGCCGCGACAGTGGCCGGTAGCAGGACCGGGATCAGCATCAGGATCATCAGGGAGGCGCCGACCTGGGTGTCCAGCTTCTGGCTGTTCACCGCCGCCTTGCTCGCCAGGATGGTGGCCGTCGGCGAGATGAGGAAGAGGACCGGGAAGACGGCCATCGTGGAGAGGATGAAGCGGTTGCGGCGGAACTCGGTGAGCTCCTTGCGGACGACCGCGCCGATCTGGGCCGTGGCGGTGGTCATCGGGATCCGCCTTCCTGGTCCTCGACCAGTTCGAGGTAGACGTCCTCCAGCGAGTGCCGCGCTTCGCTGATCGACAACACGTCCGCCCCGGCGGCCACCAGGGCGCGGACCGCCTGCGGCGCCGCCTGGGCGGGATCGGACACGGCCAGTACGTAGCCGGTCGTGCCGTCGGTCACCCGGGTGTCGTGCTGCCAGCCCTCGACGGCCGGGAGGCCGGTGAAGACGAGGTCAGCGTCTGGGAGGGGTGCGGAGGTCGTGATCTCCAGCGACCTGTCGAAGAGGGTGTGGCGCAGTTCGTCGGGTCGGCCGATCGTCTGCAGGCCGGTGTTCATGATCGCGATCCGGTCGCAGAGCCGTTCGGCCTCGTTGAGCCGGTGGGTGGTGAGGAAGACGGTGACGCCGCGCTGCCGCAGCGAGTCGATCAGGCCGTGCACATCGTGCGCGGCCACCGGGTCCAGTCCGGAAGTCGGCTCGTCGAGGAACATCACTTCAGGATCGTTGAGCAGCGCGCGGCCGAGGGCGACCCGCTGGCGCAGTCCCTTGGACAGACTCCCGCACGGGTCCTCCGCGCGGTCGCCGAGGTTGACGGCGTCCAGTGCCTCCTCGATCCGGGCGGAGCGCTTCGACAGGCCGTACAGGCGGGCGAAGAACTCCAGGTTCTCCCGCACGGTCAGCCTCCGGTACAGCCCCGGAGCCTCCGGCATGATCGAGATCCGCCGACGGATCTCCACCTCGTTCTCCGGGGTCAACGGGATACCGGCCACCGTCGCCGACCCGGAGGTCGGCGTGATCAGCGTGCCCAGGATCCTCACCGTTGTCGTCTTGCCGGCGCCGTTCGGGCCGAGGAATCCGAACACCTCGCCGCGAGCGACGCTGAACGACACGTCGTGCACGGCGGTCCGGCCACCGAAGCTCTTGCCCAGATGGCTGACCTCGACCGCCACGGGGTCGCTCGCGGACCGGCCGCTTTCTGCTGCGTGCATCGGGCCCTCCTTCGCTCCGGTCGGTTCTCTATGTCTAGCATAGTGATATCACTTTTTGAAGAGTGTTGAGCCCTCCGCAGGCAATCCGTCGTGCGGGTTCGTCATCATGGACGGGTGGCTGCGATGCATGGATCGACTTTCGCCGAGACTGCCCTCGAACCCCTCCGAGGGCCGCTGACGGGCTACTGCTACCGCATGCTGGGCGCTGCCGGCGAGGTCGACGACGCGGTGCAGGAGACGATGCTGCGCGCCTACCGGAAGCTCGACCGGTACGACCCGGACCGGGCAGGCCTGTCCACGTGGGTGCACACCATCGCCACCAACGTCTGCCTCGACCTGCTGCGCGGTGCCCGCCGCCGCGCGCTGCCCTGGGATCTCGGCCCCGCCGCGACGGACGGGGTGCTCGGGACGCCGCTGGCGCCGACGCACTGGGTGGAGCCGATGGCCGACTCGCGGCTGTTCCACGTCGCCGACCCGGCCGAGCTCTCGGCGCGCCGGGAGTCGGTCCGGCTGGCCTTCGTCGCGGCCCTGCAGTGGCTGCCGCCCCGGCAGCGGGCCGTGCTGGTGCTGCGCGACGTCCTCGGCTTCTCCGCCGCGGAGGCCGCCCAGATCGTCGACTCCTCGGTCGCGTCCGCGAACAGCGCGCTGCAGCGGGCCCGGGCGACCCTGGCCGAGCACCGCCCCGCTCCGGCGGACGTGCCCGACCCGACGGACACCACGCAGCAGGAGCTGCTCCGCGCCTACGTCGACGCCTTCGAGGCCCACGACGTGGAGCGGCTGATCGGACTGCTCGCCGAGGACGTGCGCTCCGGCATGCCTCCCTTCGCCTGGTGGCTGCACGGTCCCGCGAGCATCGGGGCGGCCATGACCGCCGGCGCGGACGCCTGCGCCGACCACCGACTCCTGCCGGGGGCGCCCGCCAGCGGCTGCCCGACGCTCGGCCAGTACCGGCCGGACCCCGACGGCATGCTGCGACCCTTCGCGCTGCTCGTGCTGGAGCTGCGCGGGAACCGGGTCGCCGAGATCGTCACCTTCCTCGGCTGGGGCGAGCGCTTCGCCGAGTACGGACTCCCGCAGCATCCGGAAAGTCTTCTGTCGTAGAGCGATGAGTTCGCGGCCCTCGCCTCGTATGAGGGAGTGAAAGGCATGTCCACTCCCTCAGCAGGAAGAGCGAACCCCATGACTCCGAGAACAACAGAGCTGCAGGCGCAGACCCATGCCGAGCGCGAGCGCCTCGCCGCGCTCCTCGCCGATCTCACCGAAGCACAGTGGGACGCTCCGTCCCTCTGCGCCGGCTGGCGGGTGCGCGAGGTGGTCGCCCACATCACCATGCCGTTCCGCACCGGCACTCCGAGCTTCGTGGCGGGAATGATCGCCGCGGGCTTCTCCTTCAACCGCTACGCGGACCGCGTCGCCCGCCGCGACGCCGCCCGGATGACCTCGGACGAGCTGCTCGGCACCTTGCGCGACAACGTTCGCCACCCCTGGCAGCCGCCCGGCGGCGGGCCGGCCGCCGCGCTGAGCCATGACGTGATCCACGGCCTGGACATCACCGAGCCCCTCGGGCTGCCCCCGGCTCCGCCCGAGCGCATCGCCGTGGTCCTCGAACACTCGCGTCCCCGCGCCCTCGCCTACTTCGGCGTCGACCTCGCCGGACTCGAACTGCGCGCCACCGATGCGGACTTCCGTCTCGGCACGGGTCGGGTGGTGGAGCTGCCCGTCAAGGACGTCCTGCTGACCGTGACCGGCCGCCGCCCCGTCCCGCACCGGGCCACGGATCCCGCACTCTGACGGGCGCTACGCCCTTGAGTCCCGGTGCTCAGGGGCGGGGCAGACCGCAGCCGGCGCGGGTCAGGTCCAGCTGGTTGCCGGGGCCGAAGCAGGCGGGGATGTAGTACGTCTCCTCGGCGTAGTTCGTGCCCTGGTGGACGGTGACGTTGCCGTTCGCGTCCACTTCGCAGGGGTTGTTGACGGTGCAGGACTCGCCGTTCTCATTGCCGGTGTTGTTGACCGCGACCACCTGTCCGGTGGAGGTGTCGATGACCGGTGAGCCCGAGGTGCCGCCGATGGTGTTGCAGCTGGGGGTGTAGCGCACCGAGTCCTTCCAGACCCAGTTGCCCTCGTCGAGCTGGTTGA
This sequence comes from Streptacidiphilus sp. MAP12-20, assembly GCF_041262525.1. Taxonomy (NCBI): domain Bacteria; kingdom Bacillati; phylum Actinomycetota; class Actinomycetes; order Kitasatosporales; family Streptomycetaceae; genus Streptacidiphilus; species Streptacidiphilus sp. MAP12-20. The sequence continues at coordinate 843 of NZ_JBGCCK010000034.1, read as the reverse complement.
CGAAGCCGTCGATGGAACAGGAGTAGGTGGTCTGCCAGTAGCCGGAGACCACCTCGATCGACGCACCGGCTGCGGGATGGCTCTCGGACATCACCAACGGGCTGATGCCGTAAGTGTTCTGGATGTCGGCGTAACTGTTCGTCAGCCGGTAGATCGTCACGTCGGTGTTGGTCATCGTCGCGTAGGCGACCTTGTCGGCCTGCAGCGTGCCGAGGCCGTTGCCGGAGGCGTCGAGCAGGGTGAACGTGCGGCTGGAGGGCTGGTCGACGATCACCTGACCGGGGTCGGGCATGCCGGACTCCAGGCAGTGGCCGTTGGTGAGGACCAGCGCCGGGTCGCTGGGGGAGGAGTTGGCGAAGCTCACCACCGAGCCGCTGCAGTCGTCGAGGGCGACGGTCCCGGCGAAGCTGACGGAGACATCCGCGGTGCTCGCGTGCGCGGGCACGGTGACGGCGAGGGCGCCTGCGCCGGCGAGCAGCAGGGCGGTGGCGGCGCTGAGCAGCTGTCGTTTCACGAGACACCTCTCGGAGTGGTGTGGGAGCGAATGCCACCAAACTGGCGTGTCCATGACGTACTGTCAAGAAGGCTCGTCGGGACGCCGAGTGGGCCGGGCAGCGGTGCCCGGACTGCTTGATCGCGGGGGCCCTGGTGTCGTTCTTCGGCAAGGCAACGCTGACCGACGCGTCGAACCGCGGGGGTTTGGCCGGGCCAGGACGGGTTAGCCGCCACGTGACGCTTATCTGTCGGACGCTGAAAGACATCTCACGTGCCTAACAAGTCAAGCAGCGACGGCCAGATCTGCCGGGACGGAGGTGAAAGCGTGCTGTTCGTCGAAGAGCTGCC
>NZ_JBGCCK010000033.1:0-66016 GCF_041262525.1 Streptacidiphilus sp. MAP12-20 | reverse complement strand
TGGGGGGGGGGGGGGGGGGGGGCGGGCGGGGGCGGGGGGGGGGGGGGGGGCCCCCGGGGGGGGGGGGGGGGGGGGGGGGGGGGGGGGGGGCGGCCCCCCCCCCCCCCCCACCACCCCCTCAGTCGTTCAGGCGGTGCTCCTGATCAGGATCAGGAGGTGGTGATGTCGTCGTAGTAGGTGTAGGTCGGGTCGCCAGTATAGTTGTCGTCCTTGTTGGTCAGGGTCAGCGTGTAGCTGTGACCGGCGGTGATGCTCGCGGTCTTGAGCACCCAGCCGGAGCTGGACACGCAGGTCTTGGCCAGGACGGTGGTGGTGGTGCCGGTGGTGTTGTCCTTCAGCGTGGCGGTGGCCCAGTCATAGGTGACGGTGTCCGGGCAGGTCACGTTGTAGTAGAAGGACAGCTTCGTCGAACCGGACGGCGCGGTGAAGGTCTGCGCCGCGGTCGAGGTGTTGGACGGGCTGGTCAGGCCGAGCATCGCGCCGTAGCTGCCGCTGTGCTTCGCGCCGGCCGTGACCGCGGCGTTGCCGGTGGTCGTCCAGCCGGAGAAGCTGCCGGTCTCGAAGCCGCCGTTGGTGACGCCGCCGCCACCGCCGCCGGTCGGGTTGACCGTCCAGCTGAAGCTCGCGGTGCCGGACGCCGTGCCGGAGTTGGCGGTGACGACGACCGAGGACGTTCCCGCCGTCGTCGGGGTGCCGCTGATCAGGCCGCTGGAGGAGATGCTCAGGCCCGCCGGGAGACCGGTGGCGCTGTAGGTCAGCGACTTGCCGGCCGAGTCGGAGCCGGAGATCTGCAGCGAGACCGCGGTGTTGACCGTGGTGCTCTGGTTGCCCGGGCTGGTCACCGAGACCGTCTCACCGTGGTTGACGATGGGGTGCGAGATGGCGCAGGAGTTGGTGTCGTTGGACCAGCTGGCCTGCTCGGCGAAGGTGCCGGTGCCCATGGTGATGTTGGCCGCGCCGCCGGCGGTGCCGGCCGCGAGCCAGGCGCACTCGTCGGAGTTCTCCTGGCCGTTGTAGGAGCTGCCGGAGACGTGGTTGGTCCAGCCGCCCGCCGGGAACTGGTCGGACATCGTCTCGTGCCACTCGTGGCCGAGCGTCATCGTGTAGCCGTCGAGGGTTCCGGGCGAGTTGATGAAGCCGACGCCGCAGCCCGCACCGGAGTCCGTGTTGTAGGGCTGGTTGGAGAAGGCCATGTCGCCGTAGGGCGAGCTGACGGCGCCGCCGGTGAGGGTGGTGTCACCGGTGTAGTCGTGCCAGGCGCAGTACGCGCCCTGGTAGCTGTCGGGGTTGGTGCCGGTCGGCGACATGATCACGTAGTAGGTGTCGCGGTTCGACGCGGCGGTGGTGTTGCCGAAGTGTCCGGCCGCGTTGACGGCTTCCTGGCCGAGCTGGTTGCCCGACGCGGTGGCCGGTGAGGCGCCGGAGTTGTCGTACCAGACGCCGGAGAGGACGCCGCCGCTCTGGTAGGGGATGAAGCTGGCGCCGGAGGGGCAGCTGGTGGCGCCGGTGGCGACACCCGCGCCGTCGCACCACTGGGTCAGTTCGGCCGACCACAGTTCGCTGCCGGTGCCGATGCCCTTGAACATCTCCTGCGCGACGGGAGCCGCGCCGCTCGGGTCGCCCGAGAAGGTGAGGTCGCCACTGCCGTTGGTGCTCTGCGAGCCCCACTGGTTCCCGTAGAAGACCAGGTAGACCCGGGACTTGCTGTGCAGGACGCCGACCCCGTTGGTGCCGCCGCCGTACGAGAGCGTCTGCGGTCCGGTCGCCACCTGCGGAGAGACGTGACCCGCGTCCCACTGCTTCATCTTGGCTTGGGTCGAACGCGTGGGTATCACGCCGTGCCGGTACGCGTGTCCGTTGGCCGGGCTGTAGGGGTTGGCCACGGACGAGCTGGCGGCTCCGGCCGGGGAGGCCGCGGCCGGGGTGGAGGCGGCGGTGAGCGCCGCTCCGGTGAGGAGCGACAGCGTCGCCAGGCCGGTCATGGCCAGGCGGCGGAGGCCGCGACGATGGGGGTTGCCCATGTGAGGTGGGTCCTCTCTGCACTCTGCTGGCCGCCCTGCCGGGGACGGCGGGCGGTGGATCCCTGCACGCAGAACGCCCGTCCGGATGCAGACGGGGGGAAGAAAGGTGGCGCCGACCGTGAGAACTGACGGGGGGTCGTATGTTGCAGACGCGTGGGTGCACCACTGGCCGTGGTGTAGCAAAGCAGAATTGTCATTGCGTGGTCAACAGCGTCTGCGTAGGAAGGGGTGGGGGATGGATTGTTACGTCCCGGTGAAATGTGATTGATCATCAAGAGTGGCCAGCTCAACGCGCGTTGACCGACTACTGGTGCGGTTCCGGAGTCGATGGGGAACGCGAGCGGAGGTGTTTCGACCGCTGAGGGGGAGCGGCTCGGTGGATCCCTCGCCTGGCTGATCGTGCTCTGCGCGGCTGTGACCTTATCGATCACCATCGGTGCGGTGCCGGCGGAGTCCCCGCCGCTCGGAAAATGCCTGGGCGGCCGCGACAGGCCGTGACAACCTGACGCCATCACTCAAGAACGGAGCGGAACTTCGATGGCGACCCCGGTCCGGCTCACCCCGCTGCTCGACCAGTACGACTTCGCCCGCAAGCGTCTCACCGACCGGATGGGCGGGCCCTTCGTCAACAGCGGCAACGGCCTGGACATCGAGGTCCCGCCGATGACGGACGCCGAGTACCTGTGGGAGCCGGTGCCCGGCTGCTGGTCCGTCCGCCCGCGCGCCACGGCGGCCCCGGGGCGCGGGGCGACACTGCTCGTCGGGGCGGGGCGGTGGGGCCGCGACACGGCACCGGTGCATCCGACCCCGCCGCCGTTCACCACCATCGCCTGGCGGCTCAGCCACCTCGCCGAGATGCTGGCTCTCCGCGCCGACCACACCAACGGCAGCCACCGCCTCACCCGCGATGACTTCCACGCCGCCGGTGACGCGGCCGACGCGGCGGTCATGTTCGACACGGCGGCGGAGGCGTGGCGCGACGCGCTGCTGAGCGTCGCGGACGATGCGACGCTCGACAAGATCGGCCACAGCACCTACCCGAACGGCAGCGACCCTGAGGACCCGTTCATCGAGACGGTGTGGTGGGTCAACCAGGAACTGCTCCACCACGGCGCCGAGATCGCCCTCCTCCGCGACCTGTGGCGCGACCTGGACGGGTCGTCTCTGCCAAGCTGAGCCCCCGTGACCCTCTGGAAGCCCTGGAAACCCTCGAAACCCTGGAACAGCTGGGACCGCGCGCTCGACGCCGCCCGCGTCACCGACCCCGCGCTGCGCGCGGACTACACCGCGCAGCGCCGAGCGGTGGCGCGCTTCAAGCGCGAGGCGTATCTCGCGGTCCGGCTGCTCGTGCCGCCGGAGCTGGTGCCTCACGTCCTGGTCGCGACGGCGTTCATGCACCACACCGACAACCTGCTCGACTCGGGGCCGCTCGCCGGGCGGCGCGAGGCCTACCGGGTCTGGGAGCACGCCGTCCGCGCGGCGCTCGCCGGGTCGGCGCGCGCCGACTCCCCGCTGGTCCGGGCGCTCGCCCACAGCGCGGACGCCCACCCGGCGCTGCGCGAGCATGCCGAGGCCTTCCTGGACACGGCGCTCGCCGACCTCGACTTCGTGGGCTTCAGGACGGAGGCGGACTACCAGGCCTACCTGGACGCGTACTCGCTCCCCGCGCTGATGGTCGTCGCCTGCCTGCTCGCCCCGCCCACCGCCGAGGTCCGCGCCGCCTGCCGCGCCTATATCGACGGCAGCCAGCGCCTCGACTTCGTCACCGACCTGGCCGAGGACCTCGCGGCCGACCGGCTGACCGTCCCGCTCGACACCCTCAAGGAGTTCGGCGTCACCCGCGAGGACCTCGCCACGGCCCAGGACACCCCGGCGACCCGCGCCCTCCTGGCCCACCTCCTCACCCTGGCGCGCACGAGCCTCGACAGAGGCCGCACCCTCCTCGCCCTCACCCCACCCGCCAACCGCCCGATGGTCCGCACCCTCATCGCCCTCGACGACCTCACCGCCGCCGCGGCCACCGCCAAGGGCGCAGCCCTGCTGCGCGCCCCCTTCGGCCCGCCCCTCCCCGCCGCCCTCGCCCTGCTGCTGCGCGAGTACCGCGCCGCGCGGGCGGTGGGGAGACGCGGCCGACGCGGCGTCAGTTCCGGCTGACCGCCGCGTGGTGGATGTCGACGGGGAGGGTCGGGAAGCCGTCGCCGGGGCCGTTCTGGTCGTCCTCGCCGCCGGCGGCGATCTTGAGGAGGACGTCCATGCCGCCCGTGACCCGGGCGAAGGGCGTGTAGGCCGGGGAGAGCTTGGTGTCCTTCCAGACGAAGAAGAACTGGCTGCCATTGGTGTTCGGGCCGGCGTTGGCCATGGCCACCGTGCCGGCCGGGTAGGTGGCGCCGGTCAGGTTCTCGTCGTTGAAGGAGTAGCCGGGTGCGCCGCTGCCGGTGCCGGTCGGGTCGCCGCACTGGAGCACGTAGATCCGTTGGGTCGTCAGGCGGTGGCAGTGGGTGCGGTCGTAGAAGCCGTGCTGGGCCAGGAAGCGGAACGAGAAGGTGGTGCACGGGGCCTGGGCGGTCAGCGCCCGGAAGGTGATCTGGCCCTGGCTGGTGTGCAGCTTCACCGTGAAGGGCTCGGCCGCCTTCTTCGCGTCGAAGACCGGGATGCCCTTGAACCGGTCCGCCGGGACGGACGCGGTGAAGCCGCAAGGGGAGTCCGCGGTGGCGGCCGTCGCGTGGCGCGCTGCGCTGTGGGGCGCCGGGGCCAGGCTTTCCCTGCCCGCGCCTCCGGCGCTGTCCGCGGAGGCGACGGTGGTGAGGCCGAGCACCAGGGCGGCAGCGGCGGTGAGGAGCCAGTGTGCGCGGCTGAACTCCGAGCGGCCGGGCTTCGAGCGGAGCATGCGAGGAACCTCCGGGGCGGATGGAGTGCGCTTGTCATGACCCCACAGCTCTTCCCCGCCCGCTCCTCCGCTACTCGCGCCGAGCCGCTCGCGCGTACCGTGGAGGTGTTCGCCGGACTCGTGACCCGGAAAGGCGGTGCACGATGAGTCTGCTCCAGCGACACAAGAGGCCCCCCGTGCGGCCCCGCGTCGACGACGTGGTCGACTCCGAGGGCGGCAGCTTCCACCACGCGACGCAGCAACCGCTCGTCGACGTCGCACCCTTCGCTGCCGACAACCGGTACCGGCTGGTCAGGCTGGGCGGCGGCAGCACCGAGCCGCTGGCGCGGGAGGAGTTCGTCCCCCGCGTCCACCAGCTGTTCCCTGAGCTCGACCTGGACGACGCCGAGCTCGTCCACTGGGCCGACCGGCCCTGGGAGTGGCCGCGCTGGCATCCGGGCGAGGCGTAGCCGGTCGTCGTCACCGCCGTACCGCCGGATCGGTGGCCACTCCGCGAGCGCTGTGCGCGAGACGTGGGAAGATCGATGGGAAGGAGCGATCTCCCACCTGGTGGTTCCCCCATTGGCGGTATTGGCGCGCGTCTCCTGGGCGGTTACCTGGCCATGCGATCCCACGAACAGGGCGGCAGCGGCGGGCCCGGCGACGGCCCGGGGGCCGGGCGCGGCGCGGCGCGGCCGGGAAACGTGCCGCGGCCCGGAGAGGCGGCGCGCCCAGGCGGCCTGCTGACGATCCCGATCGCGACCGCGCTGATCAACGACGACGGGACGATCCTGCACTGGAGCTCCGACGCCGAGGTGCTGCTCGGCTACACCCCCGGCGAGGCTGTCGGCAGGCTCGCCGCCGACCTGCTCACCACCCCCGAGTACCGGCCCGGAGTCATCCACCTGTTCGAGGCGATCCTGGCGGGCAAGGACTGGTCGGGGGTCTTCCCGGTCCGCCACCGCGACGGCCATCTGGTCAACCTGGAGTTCCGGACCCACCCGCTGACCGGGCCGACCGGCCATCCGCTGGTCCTGGCCGTGGCCTCGGACGTCCGCTCGCTGCGGCGGCTCGAGTCGGACCTGGCGGTCCTGGACAGCTTCTTCACCCAGGCCCCGGTCGGCATGGCCGTCTACGACACCGACCTGCGCTTCGTCCGGCTCAACGACGCCCTCGCCGCCGCGAACGGCTTGCCGGTCGAGGAGCACCTGGGACACAAGGTGTCCGACCTACTGCCGGGCCTGAACGCCGCGGAGATCGAAACCGTCATGCGCGGCGTCCTGGAGACCGGCAAACCGGTCGTCGACGCCCGCTCCCACGGGATCACCCCGGGCGACCCCGGCCGCGAGCGCGCCTGGTCGGCCTCCTACTTCCGGCTCCAGGAGCCGACCGGCCGCGTCCTCGGCGTCAGCTCGACCATCGTGGACGTGACCGCGCGCTTCCAGGCGGAGAGGCGCGCCGCGCGCACGCGCGAGCGGCTGCGGGTGCTCTTCGACGCGAACGCGCGGATCGGCACCACGCTGGATCTGGAGCGGACCGCGCACGAGCTGGTCGACGCGATGGTGCCGCGGGTGGCGGACCTGGCCGCGGTGTTCGTGCGGGAGCGCCTGGTCACCGGGGACGAGACCGCTGCGGTGCCGGAACCGGACACCCCACTGACCGGGGCCGGCGGCGGTGGGACCCGTGCCGGCGCCCGTGAGGGTGCAGCCGCGGATGCAGGTCCGGGTGCCCGAGCCCGGGTCGGCGAGGAGCGGCTGCGCCGGCTCGCCGTCGCGTCGTCGGCTCCGGCCGAGGCCTATCGACTGGCCTCCGGCACGGCCTTCGGTACCGCGCTCGGCACCGCCCTCGGCGTCCCGCCCGAATCCGCCTACGCCAGCGCCATGGCGACCGGACGCACCGTCACCCTGCCCGCCGACCACCGCGACGCCCTGCTCGCGACGCTCCTGGACGCGTCGGCCCCCACCGGACCGGACGAGCGCGCCGCGCCCGGCCCGGTGCGGATCACCCCGCTGGTCGCCCGGGGCACCGTGCTCGGCATGGTCGTCTACCTCCGCCGGAGCGACCGCGAGGCCTTCGAGTACGAGGACGCCACCCTCGGCGACGAACTCGCCGCTCGCGCCGCAGTCGCCATCGACAACGCCCGCCTCTATCTGCGCGAGCACCAGACCCTGCTGGCCCGTCAGCAGGCCCTGCAGCAGGCCAACGCCACTCGTGAGCGGCTCGCGCTGGTGAACGAGGCCTCCGCGCGCATCGGGACCACACTCGACCTGCAGCGCACCGCGCTCGAACTCGCCGAGGTCGCCACCCAGGGGCTCGCCGACGCCGTCGTGGTGGAAGTGCTGGAGGAGCTGGTCCACGGCAACGCGCCCGAGGGCACCGACCCCGCCGCCGCGCCCCGCGGACCCGCCGACCGCTCCGCGCTGCTGCGCCGACTCGCCTTCCACACCGTCGAGGGGGCAGGGATGACGCCGGTCGCCCCCGTCGGCAACGTGCACCGCTTCCACCCCGCCACCCCCTACGCCTGGTGCCTGGCCCACCGCCGTCCTGTCTTCGTCCCGCACCTCGACGAGCGCTCACTGCGCTGGTTCGACGCGGACCCCGAGCGGGCACGCTCCGTCCGCGCGGAGGGGGTGCGCGGGTTCATGATCGTGCCGCTGATCGCACGCGGCGCGGCGCTCGGCGTCGCCTGCTTCTACCGGACGGTCACCGAACGCCCCTACGACCAGGAGGATCTGGCCCTGGCCGGGGAGCTCGCCGCCCGCGCGGCCGTCTCGATCGACAACGCCCGCCTCTTCACCCGCGAGCGCGCCGCGCTGACCGCGCGCGAACAGGCCCTGGTCGAAGCGCGGGCCGCGCAGTCCCGGCTGGCGCTGCTCAACGACGCGAGCACCCGCATCGGCACCACGCTCGACCTCCAGCGCACCGCCGAGGAGCTGGTCGAACTCGTGGTCCCGCGCTTCGCCGACTTCGTGACCGTCGATCTGCTGGACGCGGTGGTCCAGGACGGCGTCGGCGAATACGACGAGCCGGTGATGCCTGCGGACGGCAGGGTGCTGATGCGGGCCGTCGCGGTCGGCGAGGCCGACGGCGAGAGCATGGTCCGTGCGGCGGACCAGGTCGGCGTGGTCTCCTCATCGGCGGCCATCTACGCCGAGAGCCTGCGCACCGGCCGCTCCATCCTCTTCGCGGAGGTCGACGAGGAGATCATGCACCGGATCACCTCCCACCCCGACCGGGTCGAGCCGGCCCTGCGGGCGGGCGTCCACTCGTACCTGATGGTCCCGCTGCTGGCGCGCGGCGCGGTGCTGGGTGGCGCCGAGTTCATCCGGATGCGCAACCCCACCCCGTTCGGCCCCGCCGACGTCGCCCTCGCCGAGGAGCTCAGCGCCCGCGCGGCGGTCTGCATCGACAACGCCCGGCTCTACCGGCGCGAGCGCAACAACGCGCTGATGCTCCAGCACAGCCTGCTGCCGCAGGAGGTGCGCACCACGCCCGGCCTGGACATCGCCTACCGCTACCTGCCCGCGAGCGTCATCAGTGAGGTCGGCGGCGACTGGTTCGACGTGATCCCGCTCTCCTGCGGGCGGGTCGCGCTGGTGGTCGGCGACGTGATGGGCCACGGCATGCGCGCCGCCGCCAGCATGGGCCAACTGCGCACCGCCGCCCGGACCCTGATCAGCATGGATCTCTCCCCGGACCGAGTGCTGCGCAGGCTGGACGAGACCGCGTCGGCGATGGGCGACGGCCAGTTCGCCACCTGCGTCTGCGCGGTCTTCGACCCGGTCGACGGCAGCACCACCCTCGCCTGCGCGGGCCACCTCCCGCCGGTCCTGGTCGACCCGGACGGTCTGCCACGCCTGCTCGACCTGCCCACCGGCGCGCCGCTCGGCGTCGGCGGCGTCCCGTTCCAGAGCGTCGACCTCACCCTGCCCGGCGACGCCCTCCTCTGCCTCTACACCGACGGGCTCGTCGAGCGCCGCGGCCGCGACCTGGACGTGGGCCTGGAACTCCTCCGCCGCACGGTCGCGGAGCGCCGCGATTCACTGGAGGAGCGCTGCGACCTCGTCCTTGAGACCCTCGCCGCCGCGAGCAGCGAGGACGACATCGCCGTGATCATGGCGCGGGTACTGCGCCGCCAGCCGGACTGGATCGCCGGTCTCCCGCTCTCCCGCGATCCGGAGGTGGTCGGCGTGGCCCGGCGTTTCGTGCGCGACACGCTCGACTCCTGGCACCTGCCCAGCCTGCGGGACGCGACCGAACTGCTGGTCAGCGAACTGGTCAGCAACGCCCTGCTGCACTCGGAGAAGCCGACCCGACTCCGGTTGATCCGCGACCGCGTCCTCAGCGTCGCCGTCGAGGACACCGACGGCCACGCCCCCCGCCTGCGCCACGCCAAGGCCGACGACGAGGGCGGCCGCGGCATGCACCTGGTCAACGAGCTCTCCCACCGCTGGGGCAGCCGCGCGACCCCGGACGGCAAGGTGGTCTGGTTCGAGCTGGAACTCCCCGCCGGCGCACCGAGCCCGGGACCCGGCGCGCCATGACGTCCGCGCGCGCCCGAAGGCGCGTCAGCCGTTCGGGCTGATGACGGCGGCGGTCCCGTACGCGCAGATCTCGGTGCCGTTGCCGTCGGCCTCGGTGACGTCGAATCGCATCATGAGGATGGCGTTGCCGCCTCGCGCGCGGGCCTGCTCGATGAGGCGGTCCATGGCCTGATTGCGGCTCTCGACCAGGGTCTTCGTCAGCCCGCGCAGCTCGCCGCCGGCGAGAGACTTGAGGCCCGCGCCGATCTGGCTGCCGATGTTGCGGGACCGGACGGTGAGGCCGAAGACCTCGCCGATGATGCGGTCGACCTTGTAGCCGGGGACGTCGTTGGTGGTGACCACCAGGACATCGGGGGTGTGCTGTCCGCCGCCGTACTCGTCGATGTTCGCCATGCGACGCATTCTTCCTTGAACCTCATTTCTGCGGCAGCAGGCGGGGCCGTAGCCGGTGTTGCCAAGCCCGTGCCGGGCCAGAACGCGCGATGGCGCTGGGTCCGATGGGCGCTGCACTGCTGGCCGCGCTGGGCGGACCTGCTCCCACCAGCCAGTGGTGCAGGGGCCCAGGGATGGTGTTGAACCCACTGTCAGTAATAGGCTGCAAGCATCCGCGTTCGCCCTCGCCGTCTTCGCCCTGGTGGTGCGGCAGCTGTGGCGGGACCTGCGCGACGGCGCTGCGACGACAGTCAGGGCGTAGCCAGCACCACCCAGAGCACCACCAGCCCATTGACGGCAACAACCTCCCATCGCCTCCGCCACAACGCCCAGGCGACCACCAGCGCGGGAACGCCATAGAACCCAACCACGCTCGGGACGTTGACGGAGGCCGGAGTGTTGGTCGGCACGCTGCATTCGATGCAGGCATGAGAGAACACCAGGGCCAGCCCCGTTGCGACGCCCGCAGCCTCCAACAGCAGGGCGCCGAGCGACGTACAAGTCCGGTACACGAGTCCGTGCCTGCTCCTGTACGGCGGTTTTGCCATGGGCCCATGTTGTCGGAGCAGAGTTGCCTCGGTCAGTGTTCGAGTCAGCCACGATCCGATCTCAACTCAGCTGCTCGACGTCGCAGGAGACGGTCTCGCCCCGGCGAGCTCGCCGGGCGAGACATAGTGTGGAGAGGGGGCTCTCGCCGATCCGAGGAGGTCTTGCTCATGGGCGTTCGAACGCACATCATCGCCGAGGTACCCCATGGCCGAATGGCCGAGGCGGAACTCTACTTCCGCCACTTGGCGCCAGGCGAGACGCCCGCTCTCACCCATCGTCTGGGAACGGCCGTCACATTTCTGGAGGTGGTCCTCTCGGAGGACCGCGCGAAGGCAGTTGAGGCGACCCTAGGCAAGATCAACACACATGGGATCACGTTCACGGTATCCACGACTGCGTAGTGCCGAGAGACCGCCGCTTCGCCCGCGCGGGGCCTTCGCCCTGCGGGGCATTCTGCGCGGGTCTACGGTCTCTGTGGGGTGTGTGCCGGCTCGGGGGCGAGCGCGGGGGCGACAGTCCATGCGACGAACCGTGATCGGCGGCCTAGAACTCCGTGGGCGCACCCACGTCCGGGGCGGGAGGGACATCCGGCCCTGCGAAGCCAGCCATCCGAAGTGACGGCCTGGACGCGCGTAGTTGCGAATGGCCCCGAGCACCAGCTGAGCCGGCTGCGGCGGCTGGCCGCCGGGCACTGACGCCGTCCGCCGTGTCTTCGCAATCCGTCCGGCGAGCGTCACCGCACGTCGGGCCGCGGGGCCCGTTGAGGAGACTGTGCGGCCGGGGGGATTACGGGAGTCCAGGAACAGCACAGCCCGCGAGCCCGGCGGTGGCGTGGTGCGTGCGAGCCGGGCTGCCTCGGAAAGTAGGATCGCCCAATGTCTGACGTGACCGAAACCATGCCCGGATGGCTCGCTCCCGACGAGTTGGAGCTGTCGCGCGCTCGGATGCCGATTCTCTATGTCGAAGCTGTCCCGGTGCGGGTCGACGACAGCGGAGAAGTCACCCACGTAGGACTCCTGCTGCGGATAGGGCCGGACGGGACGGTCAGTCGCACCCTCGTCTCCGGCCGGGTCCTGCTCCACGAGCGGGTTCGCGACGCCCTGCTGCGTCATCTGGAGAAGGACCTCGGCCCGGTGGCGCTGCCTCAGGTCCCGGCTTCCCTTCAGCCCTTCACCGTCGCCGAGTACTTCCCGACGCACGGGGTCACGCCCTACCACGACCCTCGCCAGCACGCCGTGTCCCTCGCCTACGTGGTGCCGGTCACCGGTGACTGCCGCCCCCGGCAGGACGCGCTGGACCTGGTCTGGTTCACTCCGCAGGAGGCCTCGTCGCCCCTGGTGCAGCAGGAGATGCCGGGCGGGCACGGTGTCCTTCTGAAGCAGGCCCTCGCCCACGTCGGCTGCCTGTCCTAGGCGGCCGACTTTCCGTCAGGCCGGGCCGCCGCCGGTTCGGCGACCGGAACAGTTTTGCGGGTTGGGAAGCGATCTCCCGCCCTGCACCGTGGGCAGCGCCTGCCATCGGATCTCGAGCGGAACATACCGATGAGTTTCGGAGGATCGAGCCGTCACAGTAGACGACATCCCGCTCGACCGAAGGAGATCCGCATGCGCAAGGTGGTCTTGACCGAACTATTGTCCCTCGACGGCGTAGCCGAGGACCCGAGCACGTTCTTCTTCGACTGGGATGAAGTGGTGGACGCCCACGGTGCCGCGATCATCGCCACGCAGGACGCGGTCATTCTCGGCCGCCACAGCTATGACCAGTGGTCTGAGTTCTGGCCGGGCAGCGAGATCGAGCCGTTCGCCACGTTCATCAACGAGGTCCCGAAGTACGTCGCGACTTCCACACCACTGGAACGGCACTGGCACAATGCGACGGCGATCGAAGGCGGGCTGGCCCAGTTCGTGCAGGACCTCAAGAAGTCGGACGGCGGTGACATCGGCGTCCACGCCAGCATCTCGGTCGCCCAGGCACTGCTCGCAGCGGACGCCATCGACGAAGTACGGCTCACCGTCGCACCGGCGATCGCCGGCGGTGGACGACGGCTCTTGGACGGACTGCCGCCGATTCGCCTCGAATTGCTCCGAAGTGTGACGTCGCCCAGTGGCTACCTGCTGGCCGACTACCGCATCTCCCGGTGACTCGGCTCGCCCGGAGCGTGCCGGGCCGCGGCGAGGCTGAGCCTGGGGTGGGGCCGTCCGATGACGAGCGGCGGCCCCACCCAGCCTGGGTGAGTCGAGGGTGTCAACCGGTGTACGCGGACATCGCCTGACCGAAGGCGCCGGAGCTCTGCAGGATCGAGGAGCAGGTGGCGTCCGTGTAAGTCACGGCACCGGCGGAGCACTGCTTGTCGCGGGTGGCGGACCAGAAGGAGAGCCAGGCCAGGTGCTTGGTCTTCGCGAAGTTCACCAGGGTCGTGGCGTTGGCGACGGTGAAGGTCTCACTTGTGTCGTCGTTGAGACCGATCATCGGGGTGACCGCGACCATGCCCCAGGCCTGGGAGTCCGAGAGCGTCGTCCACACGGACTTGATCTGGCTCTCGGTGGTGGTGGCCGCGTCGATGGCGTTCTGGCCCATGTCGCTGGAGAAGGAGGCGCCGTAGTCCATGGCCATGATGTTGACGGCCGCGAGGCTCGCACCGTTGCTCTTGGCGCTCGTCAGGACGGCCACGCCTTCGGTGGTGAGGCCGGTCGGCAGGACCGGGAGGGTGTAGGAGACCTTGAGGCCAGGGTTGTTCTTCTCCAGGATCGCGATGGCCTGGTTGCGGCGGCCGATGGAGGCCGTGTCGCTGATGGCAGCGCCCTCGACGTCGAAGTCGATGTACTTCAGGCCGTACTGGGTGATCACCTGCTGGTAGGCCGCTGCGAGTGCGCTCGCGCTGGTGCAGTTGAGGGCAAGTTCGGTGCCGCTGGCGCCGCCGAAGGAGACGCGGACGTCGCCGCCCTTGGCGCGCAGGTTGGCGATGTTCGTGGCGGTCGCCGAGTCGGTGATCGCGGTGACGCCGCCCCACATCGGGGTGCAGGAGCCGCCGTCGGTGATGAACGCGAGGTTGAAGTACTTGGTGCCCTCCGTGGTTGCCCCGGAGGCCAGGTCGAAGGTCGGCCATACGGACAGGTCGGTGTACGGCGAGAAGGCGCCGTAGGTGCCGGATCCGGACGAGCTGCTGCTGGTCGGGGTGGGCGAGGCGGAGGCCGAGGCGGAGGCTGTCGGGCTGGGAGTCGAGCTCGAACTCGGGCTCGAGCTCGGGCTGGCGCTGCCGGTCGAGCCGGATCCGCCGGTGAGGGACAGGTCGTCGGCGTGGTAGCTGCCCTCGGCGTACCAGCCGTGGACGTAGACCTGCACCGAGGTGGTCGACGCGCCGGTGGTGAAGGTGTCGGTCAACTGCGTCCAGCTCGGCGCGGACGCCGTCCAGCTACTGGTGTCGGTCGTGCCGGAGCCGGTCACTCCCAAGTAGACGTAGTTGCCCTCGACGTAGCCGGAGAGGTTGTAGGTCGTGTTGGGCTGCACGGCCACCGTCTGCGTGCATTGGGCGTCGTCGGACGCGGAGGCGGCACCCTGCAGCGAGTAACCACCGCTGTGGACAGGCGTGCTGACGACGGTCCCGAGGCTGTCGCAGCTCCAGCCGCTCAGGTTCCCGGTTTCGAAGCCTGGGTTGGAGAGCAGGTTTGTCGTCGCGGCCGAGGCGCCGCCGGCGGTGGCCATCAGCGAGACAGAGCCTGCCGCGAGCAAGGCCGCGGCGGCGGCGAGCGCGCTGCCGCGTCGGCTTCGCGTAGGCCGACAGTCCTGGACAGTGGCGCGTTCGAGCATGACGGAACTCCTCTGTGGGGAAGGAGAGTGCGGTGCCCGGCCGGGGTTGATCGCTAAATTGGCCTGGACCAATGCCTGCTGTCAACCCCATGGCCTGCGCCGTTGTCCACAGCGAGTCGACAGGATGCGCCTGCCGCGCGTCTGTTGTTCGTCCGCGGTGGTGCCCGGAGCTGCCACGACGCCCGGCGACGCGGCGTAGGCCAAGGCGCGAACAGGCGGCGAACGCGAGGCGAAGCCCAAGAGATCTTCTATTGCCCACGACCCGAGGCGACCACCGCGAGCACCTCGCTGCGGGCCGCCGCCATCCTCGCCACCACGGCCTCGGCGTGCGGCAGCAGGACAGCGCCGGCCTCGGTGAGCGAGGCGCCGCGGGGCCCGCGGTCCACCAGGCGTGTACCGAAGTGCCGCTCCAGGTTGGTCAGATGGTAGGTGACGGTCGGCTGCGAGTAGTGCAGGCGGCGCGCCGCGCGGGCGAGGGAGCCCTCGGCGGCGACGGCTCGCAGAATTTCAAGATGGCGCAGGGCAACCATGTGCCTCCCTCGTTCGGCTGTGGGTCCGGTGTCGCAGGTGTTCCCCACCGTAGAGCGGAGGACCGCTGCCGATGATCGGCCGAGAGGACAATTCCTCTCGGCCGATCGGCCGATCGTTACTTGGCGAACGTGACGTCGGAGACGGAGTGGAAGGTCTCTCCAGAACCACCCGCGCCGTTGGCGGCCCGCTCGCGCTGCCAGATGGTGAAGATGATGTGGTTGCCCTGCTTCTCGGGCAGCTTCACCGTGAACTCGTAGCTGCCCGAGACGACGCCGGCCATGTTGGTGGGCCGTTCGTCGGAGAGGCCAGGGTCACTGACGTAGGCGAAGGGGGACCGCATCGAGGTCGTCCCAGGCGAGCGGCTTCGAGAGGTCGACGCCGTCCTTGGTGACGTCGTACTCGAGGTGGCCGCCCGCGTGATGGGCGGTGTCGAAGCCGGAGTAGTCGCCGCCCAGGCGGTTCGCCGAGGCGAGCTTGCCGTCCGGGATCAGGGAGCGGTGCTGACCGGGCGTACCGGTAGCGGCGGGAACGGTGCTGTCGGGGACCAGGACGCACTGGGGTTGGCCGAAGGCGTTGGCGACCTGGGCCATGGCCGAGTCGCCTCCGCCGAGCTTCTCCACGCCTGCGACGAACGCCGCGCGGCAGGCCGGGTCGCTGATGCCGGAGCCGACCTCGCCCGTCATTTCGCCGTAGCCGCCCACTTAGATGCAGATGGCCTTCGGCCGGTCCTTGGGTGGTTCCGGCCAACGCCGGTGGTGCGGACGGCATGGTGATCTTCCCTGTCCAGTCAGCGTGTTGCTGCCTGCGGAGGAGACGAGCAGATCAACTCTGGATGATTGGTCTTTCGACGATGGCTTCCATACGGCCGAGGAACGAACCTCCTGCGGGCCGCTGGAGCCGCCGGCCCGCAACAAGATCCAAAGTGTTCAACCGAAGGTCCAGGCGCACGCCGGCTGCCCGGAGATCACGGTGGCCAGCAGCGGGACGGCCCCGTCCGCGCTGATCCCCAGACCGGCCTGGATCTGCTTGAGGTCCACCCGCCGGTCCTTCGGGTGCCCGTAGGCGACCTGGATCACAGCGACTCCAAGAATTCGCGGACGACGTCGATGAACCCGGCTGGGTCGGTTGCATGAACGGTGTGGCCGGTCGTGAGCTCAGCCAAGCGTGTTCCGGGGCGGCGTTGCGCCATCGCCTTGGCCTCTCCGGATCCGAGGATGTCGCTTTTGGTGCCCTGGATGAGCAGGGCCGGACAATCGGTGGCCAGCCAGTCGCTCCAGTAGTCGCCGACCTGTTGGCGCCCGGAGCGGACCATGTCCTCCGGGCTGAACGCCAGGCCCCACCCGTCAGGGAACTCACGCACGGCACCCATGAGGTAGCGAGCCGAGTCACCGAGCCCTTCGATCAGACCGGATCGAGTCGCCGCCCGACGCGGCCAGGCAAGCGAGAACGAGAGGTCATGATCCAGTTCGACCCCGATGTCCTCAATGATCAAGGCCTCAACGCGGTGCGGCTCGCGAGCGGCGAGCTGGTAGGCATTGACACCGCCCAGTGAATGGCCGAGCACGACGGCCCGGCCGACGCCGAGGTGATCCAGCAACCTCACTGCATCGTCGACGTAGCCTCCGCGGGAGTAGTCGGCCGTACGGTCCGAGAAACCGTGCCCTCGCTGATCCAGTGCGATCACCCGCCAGTCGGGCGTCAACTCCTCGGCCAGGCGGGTAAACGTGCGGCCCTCGTCGAAGTGGCCGTGCAGGGCGAGGAGGACACGCCCCGACCCGCCAAAGTCGAGGAACGACAAGCTCCTCCCGTCCACGTCCAGGCAGGCTCTCGACGGTTCGGCGGGGACCTCGCCCGATATCCGTAGTGTCATGGGGAACAGCATGCCTGTGGTCACTGACAGCGAAGGTCACGCTGGGAGCAGGAGCGACGCGAGGTCGAGGAGGCCATGGAACGCGTCTGCGACTCCGACCGACCCGGCCGGTCACGGAAGCCCGGGGGAAGCAGCGCCCACTCCATCGGGTTCGCGCCGGTCAGGCCAGGTTGATCTCCAGCAGGTCCGCGACCATGGGCAGAGCGCCCAGACGCTTGGTCACCACCTGGGTCACCACCGCGCGCACGCGCAGCGGGACACGTTCACGCCGGACAGCGACACGGCGGCCAGGAGGCGGAGTCATCGACACACCCGGACAACACCCCCACCCCGCCCACCGTCACGGCACGCAGAGTGCATTCAACCGATACCGCTACGTGCGGAGGATGGGCCTAGCGCCTCTCTTGTCCGACACCAGAATCAGCAAACGGTGGCACTGGTGCCACCATGGATCCGGGTGCCACGCTCATGGCAGACCCCCGTCGAGGTGTCCTAGTGTCGGATCATGATGATTCCACCCGTGCTGAGGCGCTCGGCGCTTCGGGCGCGGCGGGACATCGGCTTCCTGGCCGCCGGTGTCATGCCGCACCTGGCCCTGGTGCCCGTGTGGTCCTGGGGCGCGACGGCCGCCGCCGAGACGGGGAACTGGGCTTTGGTGCTCACCGCGTCGGTCGCCCTGATCCTGCTCGGTGTCCCGGTGCTGACGGCCGTTCAGCGGTACCGCCACCGGGCACTCCTCGGAGTGGACATCCCTCGGCCGACGCCCACGCCGGAGCGGTGGTCGTGGTCGGCAGTCGCCCGACGGCTTTCCTCGACGCGTATCTGGCGCCAGCTCGGATACCACCTTTTCCTGGGCCCGCTGGTGGCCGCGTTGGAGCTGTCGGTGCTCGCGATGGCGGCCGCGGGCCTGGTGGGCGCCATCACCTACGGCTGGGTGTGGGTGCTGCCGGTGGGGGTCCGCCAGGACTGGTTCGGTTACGCGACGCAAGCGCCGTGCTACACGGTGGCCGGCATCGCCCTGCTGTGTGCCGTGCCGTGGATGGCGGGGGCGGTGGCCCGGACGGAGTCGCGATTCGCGTTGGCGCTGCTCGGGTGGCCCAGCCGGGCCCAGCGGCTCCAGGAGCGGGTCGAGTACCTGGCCGGGAGCCGCACCGACCTGATTGAGGCAGTCGACGCCGAGCGCCGCCGGATCGAGCGTGACCTGCACGACGGCACCCAGCAGCGGCTGGTCTCCCTCGCGGTCAACCTGGGCCTGGCCATGGCCACGCGCCCCGACCTGCCGGGTGAGGCCCGCGAGGTGATCGCGGAGGCGCACCTAGAGGCGAAGGAGGCGATCGCCGAACTCAACGATCTGGTACGCGGGTTGCACCCAGCCGTCCTCGAAGACCGAGGGCTGGACGCGGCGTTGTCCGGGTTGGCCGCCCGGGTGCCATTGCCGGTGCGCCTGCGGGTCGATCTTGAGGAGCGGGTGGTGCCCGCTGTGGAGTCGGTTGCGTACTTCGTGATCTCCGAGGCGCTGGCCAACGTGACCAAGCACGCTCGCGCGACACGTGCCGAGGTGACCGTCAGGCGGGTCGGGAAGGTGTTGCGGGTGAATGTCATCGACGACGGACTGGGTGGTGCCGACGCCTCCGCCGGTACGGGGCTGAGCGGGCTGGCCAAGCGGGTCGGCTCCGTCGACGGGACCTTCCGCGTCAGCAGCCCCGTCGGGGGACCGACGACCATCGCGGCGGAGTTGCCGTGCGAGCGGTGATCGCCGAGGACTCGGTGCTGTTGCGGATCGGTCTGGTCAAGGTGCTGGAGATGGGTGGTTTCCAGGTCGCCGCGGAAGTCGGTGACGGGGAAGCGCTGCTGGCGGCAGTGGAGGAGCACCGGCCCGAACTCGCCCTGGTCGACGTCCGGATGCCGCCCGGCTTCACCGACGAAGGGGTGCGCGCCGCGATGGTGATCCGTCGGCGGTGGCCGCGGACGGCGGTGGTGCTGCTCTCGCAGTACGTGGAGGAGCAGTACGCGGCCGACCTGCTGGCGACCAACACCAGCGGCGTGGGCTACCTGCTCAAGCAACGCGTCGCCGATGTAGGGGAGTTCGTGGAGGCGGTGCAGCGGGTCGCGGACGGGGGCACGGCGCTGGATCCGCAGGTCGTCGCCCAGCTGCTGCTGCGACGGGACAGCGACCCGCTGGACCGGCTGACCCCTCGTGAACGGGACGTACTGGGCCTCATGGCCGAGGGGCGCTCCAACGCCGGCATCGCCGAGGCGCTGACGGTCAGCGAGAGCGCGGTGGCGAAGCACATCAACAACATCTTCGCCAAGCTCGACCTGCCGGTGATCGACACGGACCACCGCCGCGTCCTCGCCGTTCTGCGCTTCCTCGGAGCGTCCCAGGCCTGACCGGCCTCTGGCGTCGGCACGGGCGGACAGCCCGGCGCTTCTTTGGCATGCGCGATTCATGTCGGGGCTGTCCGGGGCGGCCGATTCGATGAACTCCACCCAATCGAACAGCGGTTGCCAACGATCAAGGAGAGAACCCCAAGTGAGCGAAGCGAAGGGCGGCGCGCTGCTGAGTGCCCGAGGGCTCATCAAGCAGGTCGGTCCATAAGAGAGGCCCTAACTGCCGTGAGCCCAGAAGGTGGCCGACGCCTACGCCCGCGCCAGCATCCCCGGGACACCGACTGTCGAGGCCAACAACACCCGTATCGACGTCATCGGCCCCGATGGCGAGGCGATCTCGGTCGCGGACTTCACCGCCGGGCTCGACGCCGCACTTCAGTAGGCCGCACTCGGCATGCCTGAGAAAGGAGGTTCGCTCGCGGGGTCAGTTCTGGCTCGTGGCCTGGCCGCTCTCCCAGACCCAGGCGGCGATTTCGACGCGGTTCCTTGCTTCGAGCTTGTCCTGGATGCTGCTGAGGTGGGTCTTGACGGTCGACAGCGACAGGTGCAGTTCCTTGCCGACCTCGGCGTTGCTCGCGCCGTGGGCCACCAGGCGTGCCACGTCCAGTTCCCGGTCGCTCAGGGCGCGACGGGGGGTGCGTGCCTTGTGGCGTCGGGCGGTCTGGGCCAGGAGCCTGACGGTCACGGAGGGGGAGATCAGGACGTCGCCGGCGGCTGCGGCGCGGACGGCTTCGATGAGCAGGGCGGGGCCGGAGTCCTTGAGGAGGAAGCCGCTGGCGCCGTGGTGGAGCGCGGCGTCGACGTAGTCGTCCTGGTCGAAGGTGGTCACCACGACGACCCGCGTACCGGCCTCCCCCGGGGGCGTGGCCGGTGGTTCTTCGTCGAGGTGGCGCAGGACTTCCAGGCCGTCCATCCGGGGCATCCGCACGTCCAGGAGCAGGACATCGGGACGCAGTCGGCGGACCTGTTCCAGGGCCGCGACTCCGTCGGCGACGTCGGCGAGGACCTCGATGTCGGGCTGTGCGTCCAGGATGGCCCGGAAGCCGCTGCGGACCATCTCCTGGTCGTCCGCGATGACCACGCTGATCGCCACGCCTGTCTCCTTGCTCTCGTCTCGTCCAGTCAAGCCTGTGCCGATCGGTGCGGTCGGGCGCGACACGCCTGACCACCGCGGCCACCTCGTCGCCGCCACGGTGTCGGCCTGCGACAGTGCTGGTCACAGGTGTGGTGCTGAGGTCCGGGCGACGACGAACCTCGGAGTTGGAGGGCGTGGATGAGACCGCCGAGCGGGCACAGCACCGGAGCCGCCGGTCCGGGTGGCCCGGAGGAGGGGTCGAGCGGGCCACGGCTGTGGGCGATCACGGACTGGCCGACCCGGACGGCCGCCGGTCACCTCGCCCTCGCCCTGGCCCTCGCCGCTGCGGTGACCTTCGAGACCATCCACTTCGCGAACCAGTCGAATCTCGCGAATCTGGTGATCCTCACGTCGGGTCTGTTCGCCAGCGCGTGCGCCGTGCCGGTGCGGCGGCCGTCGCTGCTGCGACGCGGGTGCGCCGCCGCGATCGTCTCGCTGGCTTGCACCGCCCTGATGCTGGGGCTGCACCCGGATATCCACCTCTGGGGCGTCGGGGAAGCCCTGGCGTTGCTGGTCCTGCTCACCGGCGTGCTCCGGCGAGCGCCCCGGACATGGGCGCTGGGTCTGGGCACGGCGCTCGCGGTCGCCGCGGTGGCCACCCCGGTCCGTGACGCACACCCGGGGCCGGTCACCGCGACCGTCAGCGCGCTGACCGTCGCGGTCGCGGCGCTGTCGCTGTATCTGCGGGCACAGGACACAGCCCGCCATCACGCCGTGGAGGACGCCCGGACGGCGGAGCGCCTGGAGCTCGCCCGCGAGCTGCACGACTTCGTCGCCCACCACGTCACCGGGATCCTGGTCCAGGCACAGACCGCCCGCGCCTTGCCGGGCGACCCCGCCGCCAACGAGGTGCGGCTGGAACGGATCGAGCAGGCAGCGGCGGAGGCGCTTGCCGCAATGCGCCGCGTCGTGGCGGTGCTGCGCGAACAGCCGACCGGCACCAGCCCGCTGGCGGGCCTCGCGGACATCGAGACGCTGGTGCAGGAGTTCCAGCGCACCGGGCCGCCGGTGACCGTGGACATCGACCCGGCTCTGCAGGCCCTGGTGGCGCCCGACCTGGCGGCGGGCGCCCACCGGGTCGTCCGCGAGGCCCTGACGAACATCCGCAAGCACGCCCCGGCGGCCACCGAGGTCAGCGTGCGGGTCCGCCGGACAGGGGAGGGTCTGCGGGTCGAAGTCCGCAATCAGGGGGGCATCAGCACGCCTGCGCACCCGCGCCTGCCCCGCAGCGGCGGCGGGTTCGGACTGTTGGGGCTGACCGAACGGACGGCCGCGCTGGGTGGCACCTTCGAAGCCGGTCCTGTCGCTCAGGCCGGCTGGCAGGTCACCGCGGTCTTCCCGGAGCAGACCGACGGTCCGCCCCGCGGCTGAGGCACGGGGACAAGCTGTGGCCGATGTGGGTACCCGGCAACTGCGGTGATCAGGGCGTGCGCGAGGCGGCGGAGCCGGCATGTGGCAGTCATGTCTCGCAGCTCGCGACGCCGTGGGACCGGATGGACCCCGAGTACCTGCGCAAGCCCCGCAACTGGGACGCCAAGGGCATCGGCCGGTTCATGGTGACGATCGGCCCGATCAGCTCGATCTTCGACATCACCACCTTCCTGGTGATGTGGAACGTCTTCGGCGCGAACAGCGACGCACACCAGGCGCTGTTCCAGTCCGGCTGGTTCATTGAGGGGCTGCTCTCGCAGACGCTGATCGTCCACATGATCCGCACCCGGAAGATCCCCTTCATCCAGTCCCGCGCCTCCTGGCCGGTGATGGTGATGACGATCCTCGCGGTCGCGACCGGCCTCTTCCTGCCCTTCTCGCCGCTGGCGGCCGGGCTCGGCTTCACCGCGCTCCCGATGAGCTACTTCCCGTGGCTCTTCGGCACCCTGCTGGCTTACTGCGGCCTGACCCAGCTGGTGAAGACGCTCTACATCAAGAAGTTCCAGACCTGGCTGTAGCTCCACCGCCCGGCCGCGCGCCCGCCCTTCGCCGGCGCGCGGTCACCCGGCGGGTCAGTCGCGTCCCGAGCCCCGGTAGAGGTCGAGTTCGCCGTCCAGTTCCAGGGCCAGCACCGTGGCGTGCGGGTCGAGGTCGGCCTCGGCGGGAGCCTCGATCCAGAGCATGCCGGGGACCCTGCCGAGCCCGGGGTCGCGGCGGTGGCCGAGCTCGGCACCGGTCCCGAGCACCCTGATCCGCTTCACCGGTGAGCGCAGGCCGCGCAGCGGGATCGACTCGCGCGGGGCGTCGAAGCAGAACAGGTACACGGTGCGGCGGTCGTCGGAGAGAGTGCTGGGGCCGTAGTGGTGTCCCAGCGGCAGCCCCGCGCCGGTGCCGTGAACGGCCGCATCATGCCTGGCGATCCAGTCGCCCAATCCGGTCAGGCGTTCTGCCTGCTCGTCGGCGATGGTGCCGTCTTCCTTGGGGCCCACGTCCAGCAGCAGGTTGCCGCCCATCGCGATGGTCTCCGCGAAGTAGCGCACCAGTTGCCGCACCGACTTGTGGTTGCTGTCGGCGTGCTGGTAGCCCCAGGAGTCGTTGACGGTCAGGCACAGCTCCCACGGACCGTCCGGGGCCTGGACCGGGAGACCCTGCTCGGGGGTGGCGTAGTCGCCGTAGCTCATCATCCGTGCGTTCAGGACGGTCCGCGGGTTCGCGGCCAGGATCTGCTCGGACAGTTCGCGCATGCGCCACTGCTCCTCGCTGCGTTCCCACTCCCCGTCGAACCACAGCAGGTCCGGACGGTAGTCGTCGACCAGTTCGCGGACCTGTCCGTCGCGATAGGCGAGGTAGCGCTCCCAGGCCGCCGGGTCCGGGACGCCGCCGGGCGGGGCGACGAGCGGATTGGTCGCCACGTCCTCGTTGGGCGCCTCCGGGTGGACGACGCTGGCGTAGTCGGGGTGGCTCCAGTCCGAGTGCGAGTAGTACAGGCCCACTTTGAGGCCGCGCTCGCGCAGCGCGTCCGCGTATCCGGCGAGCAGGTCGCGCGCGGCCGGCGTGCGGTCGACGACGGAGCGGCCGTTCTCCTGCCGGGTCGGCCACAGGGCCACCCCGTCGTGGTGACGGGCGGTCAGCACGGCATACCGGGCACCGGCCCTGGCGAACAGCTCCGCCCAGGTGCGCGGGTCGTAGCCGGAGGCGGTGAAGCCGTCGAGCTGCCTCAGGTACCGCGCGTGGGAGACCTGGCCGGTGTAGAAGGACCAGGACTCGGCAACGCCGTCGACGGCGTAGATCCCCCAGTGGACGAAGATGCCGAGCTTGGCATCGCGGAACCAGGGCTGCATGGGCATGGGTGATCGCATCCTTCGGGCGGGCGCGGAGAGGGCGAGGGGAGCGGCGATGAAGCACGCTCTACTGGTCGCTGCTCATCCAGGCTAGGGCCAGTGACCCTGGCCGCGCGTTGGTCGGAATCACCACTACTGGTAATTTTCCACCATGACCTCCATGGGCGGGCATTTCCTGGACGTGCCCCTGCAGCAGCCGCCCCGCGTGTCCGCGCTCGGCGTCGGCGTGCACGGTACGGCGAGCCTGCGGGACGTGTTCCGGCTTCCCGACCTGTGGCAGTTCCACCTCTACCGCTATACCGCGCAGTTGACGGTCGACGGGCACACGTACACCGTCCGGCCCGGCCACGTCAGCCTGATCCCACCCGCGACAGTGGTGGAGTTCCGCTACCAGGGGCGCTCCGAACACCTCTACGCGCACTTCACCCTCGAAGGTCTCGATGGCCTCGACGCCCGGGACGGCCACGCGCAGCGCTTGCCGGTCGCACAGGATGCCGGTGGCGAGGCAGGGCCGCTGACCGACCTCCTCCTGCGCGCCATCGCGGCGTTTCCCGGCGCGCCGGCGCAGGCGGCGGCCGAGGTCTGGGCAGCGCTGTGGCGCGTCGCCGGGCTCCCCGGACGCGCGGAGTTCGGCCCGGAGCACCCCGCGTTCGCGGCAGCCGTCGCCCACATCGAGGCCAGCCTTGCCGGGCCGTTGAGCGTTCCGCGGATCGCCGAGGCGGCCGGGGTGTCGCACAACCACCTCACCCGCCTCTTCCGCGCCCGCACCGGCGACACCGTCGTCGCCTACATCCGGCGGCGCCGCCTGCAACGCGCCCGGCATCTGCTGTGCGAGTCGACCCTGTCGATCCCCGCCGTCGCGGCCTCGGTCGGCATCGCCGACCTTCAGGCCTTCAACAAGGCCTGCCGCCGCGAACTAGGCTGCTCACCCCGAGCCGTCCGCGCCGGGACCGTCGCGGGTTGAGCGGCCGCTGGCTGCAGGGAGTCGGCCCGCCTCAGGGCGGGTCGATGGGATATCCATCGCGTCCGCGAGCCTTCCGAGAAGGGCGCACTCATTCTCAACCAGAAGCACTCAATATGGCACGCGCGTTCCCGCGTCCTGAGTGGTCTAACCGCGCGTCCTGTACTACAGGGCGCGCCGGGCCGGGTGTTGAGCGCGCTCAGAACCCAGTTGTGTCCTCGTTGTTGACAGCGGACATGCATCGCAGTGTGATGTGCGTCGTCCTGTTTGGATGTGTTGAGTATTGGTTGGCCCGGTCGCCCTGCTGCCGTGCGTGTCGACGAGGCGGCTGCTCGGAGTCGAGCGGGAATCGGTCCGCGTGACGCTCAAGAACTGAAGGAGCATTCATGGTCCACAGACGTTTGCGCACACTGATCACCGCTTCCGTCCTGGTGGCCGGCGCGCTGTCCGGCCTCACGGCTACGGCCCCGTCGGCTGCGGCGCTGGGCAACGGGCTCGCGCTGACCCCGCCGATGGGCTTCAACGACTGGAACGCCTACGGCTGCAACGTGTCCGAGTCGCTGATCAAGCAGACCGCTGACAAGATCACTTCCTCGGGAATGGCGGCGGACGGGTACCAGTACGTGAACATCGACGACTGCTGGCTGCAGAAGAGCCGCGACGCGAACGGCAACCTGCAACCCGACCTGACCAAGTTCCCCGACGGGATCTCCGGCACGGCCGCGTACGTGCACACCAAGGGGCTGAAGCTCGGCATCTACGAGGACGCCGGCACGGCCACCTGCGCCGGATACCCGGGCAGCCTGGGGCACGAGCAACAGGACGCGAACAGCTTTGCCGCCTGGGGGGTGGACTACCTCAAGTACGACAACTGCAACAACACCGGCGTCGCCGCCCAGACCCGCTACACCGCGATGCGCGACGCCCTGGCCAAGACCGGGCGACCGATCCTGTTCAGCCTGTGCAACTGGGGCCAGGAGTCCGTGTGGAACTGGGGCGCCTCGGTCGGCAACCTGTGGCGCACCACCGGTGACATCAGCGCGAACTTCTCCAGCATGCTCTCCAACTTCCACACCAACGTCGGCCTCGCCTCGCACGCGGCGCCCGGCGGATGGAACGATCCGGACATGCTGGAGATCGGCAACGGCATGTCCGCCACCGAAGACCGCTCCGAGTTCAGCCTCTGGTCCGAGATGGCCGCCCCGCTGATCTCCGGCACCAACCTGGTCGGCGCCAGCTCCACCACCCTGTCCATCCTCACCAACAAGGCCGTCATCGCCGTCGATCAGGACTCCCTGGGCAAGCAGGGCGTCGAGGTCTCCAGCGCAGGCGGCCTGGACGTACTCGCCAAGCCCCTCGCAGGAGGAGACGTCGCCGTCGCGCTGTTCAACGAGAACAGCTCCACGGCCACGATCAGTACGACAGTGGCGGCGATCGGCAAGACCGGCGCGTCGAGCTACACCCTGACCGACCTCTGGTCTGGGGCAAAAACCAGCACCAGCAGCGCGATCAGCGCCAGCGTTCCCGCTCACGGCACCGTGCTGTACCGGGTGAGCGGCGGCACCAGCAGCGGTCAGCGAATCGAGGCGGAGGCCGCCGGCAACACCATCGCCGGGGCTGCCGTGATCGCCGCCTGCTCGGCCTGCTCGGGCGGCCAGAAGGTCGGATACATCGGCAA
The DNA here is from genome assembly GCF_041262525.1 of Streptacidiphilus sp. MAP12-20. NCBI lineage: Bacteria > Bacillati > Actinomycetota > Actinomycetes > Kitasatosporales > Streptomycetaceae > Streptacidiphilus > Streptacidiphilus sp. MAP12-20. The sequence continues at coordinate 39,959 of NZ_JBGCCK010000033.1, read as the reverse complement.
CGGCGCGGCCAACTATGTGACCATCAACAACATCACCGAGACCACCGCCGGAACCCGGACCCTCACGATCAACTACCTGCTCTCAGGAAGCCGCTCCTTCTACATCAGCGTCAACGGTGGCACCGACATCCAACTTCCCCTCACCGGATCCAGTTGGACCACTCCGGTGACCACCACCGTGACCGTCAACCTGGCGGCGGGCACGAACACCATCAAGTTCCACAACGACACCGCCTACGCGCCAGACCTCGACGTAGTCACCGTCAACTGACCCACGGATCCGGTCGGCGCGGCCCCGGAACGCACATCACGTCCGCGGCCGCGCCCACCCGGCCAGCCGTCCGCACGCGCCGTGTGCGGCCCGAGTCGCGCCAATACGGACGCGTGCCGTTCCGCGAAGCCCGGGGCCAGATACACGACCAGGTGCTGCTTGCGGGGAGCGGTAGCTGCCGAAGCCGACGATCGCGCCGCCCCAGATGGTCGGCGCCTCGCCCGTGATCTCCCGCATCAGGGTGCAGACCGTCTGTACGCGGCTTCCGTCGGGTGGTTCAGCTCAGCGCCTCGGACGGGCGGAGGCTGAACCAGGTCCACTTTCCGTCCGGCCGGACCAGATGGCCCCACGCCTCGCTCAGGGACTCGATCAGGTGCAGGCCACGGCCCGACTCCGCGTCCGCGCCAGGTGTCTGCGCGGGCGATGTCGGGACGGCGGGGCCGCTGTCGTGGACGGCGCAGACGAGGCGGCCGGAGGGCGGGTGGTGTTGGATCACCACGCGGACCTGTTCGGCGTCGGTGTGCTCGACCGCGTTGGCCACCGCCTCCGACAGCAGCAGTCGACCGTCCTCGGCGGCGGCGTGGTCCGCGTACAAGGCGGTGAACGCGCGCCGCGCACGGGTGACGGAGCAGGTCAGCGCAGGCATGGTCAGCGAGGCGGACAGCGTCAGCTGTGCGGCCAGATGGGCGGGCATGTGCGGTTTCTCCTTCGGACGCGGCCCCCACCGCCCACCACCGTAGGGTCGGTGGCTGGCTGTCCGGGATCGGCCGGGCGACCAGAGGTCCTCGGCCGAAAGGACGACCCGGCATGGGCATCGTGCTGATCAACCGCTGCCGGTACCCGGAGAGCGAGGAGGGGTCCCGTTCAGCGCCGGGTCACTGATCGGAGTCCTTGGTGCGGAGCAGCAGAAGCGCAGTGTCGTCGCTGCGCGGGCGGTCGGGATGGTGGCGGATCAGGGCGTCGCTGAGGAGGTCGAGGGAGAGGGCGCCGGCCGGGGAGAGTTCTCGGGCGAGCTCGGCCAACGCGGCGTCGAGATCGACGCCGGGCGCTTCGATCAGCCCGTCGGTGTAGAGGGCCAGCAGCGATCCCGGCGGCAGGGCGATCTCTGTGACCGGGTACGTCGCGGCCGTGTCTATGCCGAGCAGCGGCCCTCCGGGCAGGTCCAGCACCCGGACCCGACCCTCCGGATCGCGCAGCAGCGGCAGCGGATGTCCCGCGCGGGCGGCCCAGGCGCGGTGGCGGGCCGTGTCGAGATGGAGGTAGAGGCAGCTCGCGAGCAGCTGGCTGTTGAGGTCGAGCAGCAGGCGGTTGGTGCTCGCGAGCACCTGGTCCGGGGATTGGCCGAGGGCCGTGTAGGCGCGCACGGCTGTGCGGACCTGGCCCATGAGACCGGCGGCCGTGACGTTGTGGCCCTGGACGTCGCCGATGACGGCGGCGGCGTCGCGGCCGTCCCTGGACCCGGTGGTGGTGATCAGGTCGTAGAAGTCGCCGCCTATGTCCATGCCCCGTGTGGCGGGCAGGTAGCGTGCCGCCACCTCCAGGCGCGGCAGTCGGGGGAGGGTTTCCGGCAGCAGGGCCGCCTGGAGCCCGTGGGCGAGCTGGTTCTTGGTGTCGTAAAGCTGGGCCCGTTCCAGCGCCTGGGCGATCAGGCCGCCGAGGCTGGTCAGGATGCCCCGCTCGTCGTCGGAGAAGCGATGTGGCTTCGCGTAGGCGAAGACGCAGGTGCCGACGGAGCGGCCGGAGGCGATCAGTGGAAGGTACGCCCAGGCGGCCATGCCGTCCGGGGTGGGCACCCGGGCCGGGTACTGCTCCTCCAGTTCGCGACGGCTCTCGTAGAAACCGGCCGTGCCGGTGGCGAGGGCGTGCGCTCCCGGGGTCGGCGCCGACAACGGCATACCCTCGAAGCGATCGACGACAGCGGGGTCCGGGTAGCCACGATGTCCCAGCACGTGCAGCTGGCCGGCTTCGGCGGCGAGCATGGCCAGGGCCTGGCCGCCGATGGTCGGCACGATCTGGCCGGCGACCAGGTCGATGACGTCCTGGACGCTGACGGTCTCGGTCATGGCGCTGGCCAGGGTGAGGACGTTGGCGATGGTCACCAGGCTCGAGGGTGCCTTGGGTTCGAGCGACGACTCGAGCTGCGGCGTGTCCGGCTCGGGGTGGCTGGGCCCGAGGCCAGGCGTGATGTGCACGGTGATGCCGTCGGGAGAGGGATACAGTCGCAGGGTCAGCCACTGGTGTCCGGGGTGCTCGACGGTGAGCGTGCTCGGCTGCTGGCTGATCAGTGCGGCGCGGTAACGATCCTCGAGGACCGGGTCGTTGAGCCAGGGCAGGGCGCTCCACAGCGGTGTCCCGAGCAGCCGTCTGGCCGGAACTCCCAGCAGGTGCGCGGTGGCGGGGTTGGCGTAGGTGACGCGGCCGAGCAGGTCCAGCGCGCACAGGCCGTGGGGGAGCCGGGCCACCATCCGGGTCGCCTCGATCGAGCCGGGGGTCCCTGGGCTCCCCGGGGTGACGGCGAGGTCGCCGGCCTCCGCGTGGAGCGGCTCGCCCGCCATGGTGGCGTGCTCGAGTCGCAGTGCGAGGCGATTGCAGGCGGCGGTGAGCGACCGACGTTCCCAGTCCGCGAGGACGGTCGGGTGCGAGCCGGGCCAGGTCACGAAGACGGCGCCATAGGTGGTTCGCTCGGTCGCCACCGGGAGGGCCGCCAGCGCGAAGGGGTAGGGGAGCACGACGGAGATCCGGGGGTAGCGGCTGCTCATGTCCTCGTCGCTGCCCACCCAGACCAGGCCGCGCTCGCGCAGCGCGTCCGCGACCGGGATCGGCGCGGCCGTGGCCACCCGCTCCCATGGCGCGGCGAAGACCCGCGGGAGCCCTGCCATCACGGCCATCACCAGGACCGGCTCGTCGGGGTCGAGCAGATAGACGGCGCCCGCATGCGCGTCGACCTCCTCCATCATCGCGGCGAGGGCGAGCGAGAGCATCGGCTGTCGCGACACGCGGCTGTGTGCCCGCCTCTCGGCACGGTGCGCGGCTGCGTCCGACACAGAGCATCACCTCCCTCGGGCGACGGGGGCATCCGTGTTGCCAAGCCTGCCTCGGTGACGGCCCCGCCGCACGACAGGATCGGAGGCCCGACGGAGGGGCATCCCGCCGCCTGCGTCGCCGGGTCGGGCGGCCAGGACGGCAACTTCACTGATTTACGGGGCAGTTGACCAGCGGGTGGGTGGTCTTCGGCTCGCGTTGCCAGGCCATTCGTGGCATCATTGGATAGCGCTTTCCAGGGGTTCTCCCCCGGACACCCTGGAAAGCCCTGGCTCGGCGACCCCATCCCCAGGGTGTGCCGCGGCGCCCCGCCCGGCGTGGATGCGGGGCGCCGACCCAGGAGCCAAAGCGCCTGGCCGAAGACCATGTCCCCGGCATCCGCTAAGGCGGTGCCGACGGCCCGGGTCACCTCGGTTTCGCGGTGACCGCTACGAACTTCCGGACCGAGGTCTTCACTACCGTTTGCCCGGCACGGTTATCGGTGACGTCACCGATCAGGCGGGTGCCGGTTCCGGTTCCGGCTGCGGTGGAGCCGCGGACGAGCAGGTCCGGTGCTGGCCGCGCCGGTTGCCCTCAGTGGACCAGGCGGATCGTCGGGCGCAGGCGGGGAGCGAGCTCGGTGACGAGGCGTTCGATCGGCGGCAGGATCGAGGGGGCCAGTGCCGCCACGGCGATGGAGGCGGCGACGCCCGTCCAGGCGACCGGGCCGAGCGGGGTGCAGCCGAAGAAGTGGCTGAGAACAGGGGTCTGCACGAGGGCGACGAGCACGGCGGCGGAGCCGATGACGGTGGCCAGCACCAGGGGGCTGCGGCCGCGTCCGGCGATGGTCTGGGTGAGCTGCGCGCCGACCACACCGCACAGGGCCATGGTGCTGGTACGGCGCCTGGTCCCCGGCGTCAGCGCGCCGATCAGCCAGGCCGTGCCCGCCCCGAGCCCGGTGACCACGCCGCGCCGACGGATCTGACGTGCCAGTGGTTCCCCCAGCGCCGCCGTGCTCAGCGGGCCGCTGTCGTCGAGCGCGCCGGACCCCTCGTTCCCTGCGCTGTCGCGCGGAGTCACCGCGACAGCCATCGCAGGGAACATGTCGGTGAGGAGGTTGACCAGCAGGAGCTGACGGGTGGACAGGGGCGAGGTCCCGGACACCAGGGCGCCCAGTACGCTGAAGCCGATCTCGCCGGCGTTGCCGCCGATCAGGATGCTCACCGCGTCCGCGACGCTGCGCCACAGGGCCCGGCCCTCGAGGACGGCGTCGCGCAGGACCGTCAGGTCGTCGGTGGTCAGGACCAGGTCCGCGGCGTTTCTGGCCGCGGCGGACCCTCGGGCGGCGATGCCGACGCCGATGTCCGCGGCGCGGATCGCGGCGGCGTCGTTGGAGCCGTCCCCGACCATGGCGACGACCCGGCCTGCCCGTTGCAGGGCCTCGACGACCTGGAGCTTCTGCTCGGGGGCGACGCGGGCCACAACGGCGGCGTCGGCCAGCAGGCGGACACGGCCGGCCCGGTCCTCGGCGGCGAGCTGGTCGCCGGTGACCACGACGGCGTCCTCGGGCCAGCCCAGGGCGGTGGCGATCGTGTGCGCGGTCTGCGGGTGGTCGCCGGTGAGCATCACGGGCCGGATGCCGAGCTGGAGCAGGTCGGCGACCAGCGGGGCGGAGCTGCGGCGCGGCGTGTCGGACAGGGCCACGAACCCGGCCAGTTCGAGGGCCTCCAAGGGCTTGTCGATGGCTTCTGGCGGTTCGTCGGCGGGCAGTTGGCGCACGGCGACGGCGAGGACGCGCAGGCCCTGTTCGGCCAGCGCGTGCGCGGCAGCGACGGCCTTGGCGCCGGCGCCTGGGCAGTTGGGAAGCACGACCTCAGGGGCGCCCTTGACCACCAGCAGGCGCCGCCCCCCGGCGCCGATACCCGTCGCGCCGGCGTAGCCGCGGCTGGCCGCGAAGGGGAGGGTCTCGTGGGGCGTCCACTGCGGGTCCTCGGGCGCTGCCGCGATCACCGCCTCGTCGGTGGCGTGGGCGTGGACGCCGTTCTCGTCGGCGTCGTGGGGGCAGGCGCGGGCGGCGGCGCGCAGGACCGGCGCGGCCTTCGGCGAACCGGCTGGGTACCTGGCGCCGTCGGGCGCGACGACGCGCACGACCTGCAGGTGGTTCTCGGTCAGGGTGCCGGTCTTGTCGAAGCAGACGGTGTCCATCCGGCCCAGCGCTTCCAGGGCACGCGGGGAACGGACCAGAATGCCGTGCCGGCTGAGCCGCCGTGCCGCGGCCAGTTGCGCGACCGTGGCGACCAGGGGCAGGCCCTCGGGCACCGCGGCGACCGCGACCGCGAGGCCGCCCTGGACTGCTTCGCGCACCGGTCGGCCGCGCAGCAGCGACAGGCCGGTGACCGCGGCTCCTCCGGCGAGGGTGAGCGGTAGCACGCGGTTGGTCAGTTCGCGCAGCCTGGCTTGGACCCCGGAGGCGGGGGCGGTCCGGGAGGCGAGGTGTGCGGCTCGTCCGGCCTCGGTGTCCTCGCCTGTTCCCACCACGACGGCGCGGGCCCGACCGGCGACCACCGTGGTGCCCTCGAAGACCATGCAGTGGCGGTCCGCCACGGACGCCCGCGGGGTGGCGTCGACCTGCTTGGCCGAGGGCAGCGACTCGCCGGTGAGGGAAGACTCGTCCACCTCCAGACCGTCGACCTCCAGCAGCCGGGCGTCGGCCGGGACCACGTCCCCGGTGTGCAGCTCGATGACCTCGCCGGGCAGGAGACCCGAGGCGGCCACCGTGTCGGTGGCGTCGGCGACGCCCCCTTCGGCGACCCGGCGCGCCAGCTGACCCTGACTCACCACCAGACGACTCAGCGCGCGTTCGGCGCGCATCCGCTGGACTGCGCCCACCGTCGCGTTGACCCCGAGCGCTCCGGTGACCAGCAGCGCGTCGACGGTGGAGCCGAGCAGCGCGGAGGCGGTCGCGCCGACCACCAGCACGGGCGTCAGCGGGTCGTCGAGTTCCGCGCGAATGGCCGCCAGCAGCCGGAAGGTGTGGCGCGTGGGGGCGAACACCGACAGCCCGGCCGCCCTGCCCAACGCCCGGGCCGCGCTCTGCCGCGCGGCCTCCACCGCCGTGGGCGTGGTGCGGCGTGCGGTGGCGAGCCGGGACAGGACGTCCCGGGGCTGCAGCGCGTGCCAGGCCACCCGCGGTCCGGGGTGCGGTGTCTCGCGGGAGACCACCGCGTAGGCGGCGTACCAGCCCAGGAGAAGGGACGAGGCGGCGGCCGCGTTGACCGGGCTGAGCCGCAGGCCGACCGGGAGCGAGGCGCGTCCGGGCCGGGATCCGCGGGTGGCCACCAGCAGACCCGACAGCGCCGCGCCGGCCTCTGCCAGGATCTTGGAGTGCCGGCCGACCCTGCGCGCAGCGGGAACGGCCGTCAGCAGCCGCCACACCCCGTCCAGTCCACCGAGGGCGAGCAGGTCGGCTCCCCACACGACCGCGTTCCGGTCGTGCGTCAGCGAGACGGCGACGTCGCTGCGGAGCAGCCCTGCGAGCACCTCGCGGCGGTGGGTGCGCGCCGGCCGGGTACGGGCGGACGCGTCGCCCGGGATCCGCGCCACCGTGAGCACGACCCGGCCCTGCTCCTGCAGGTCCCGCACCACCTGCGCCAACGGCGTCGCGGCGTCAGCGCGTTCATCGGCCAGAGCGGCGAAATCGCCCAGCGAGCCGTCGTCGAGGACCACCACGTGCAGGCCGGCCCGGCGTGCGGCGTCCAGCGCGGACTCGGCCAGCGGGTCGATCTCCCAGCCGACCAGCACGGTGCCGACGTCGACGCCGTGCAGTGACGCGATCATCAGGCCCGTGTGGGAGCCCGCCGAGTCCGGCACGGGACGCAGGTCGAGGGAGGGCAGGTCGACCCGCTCCGGTCCCTCGGCGAACGGGTTCAGCGCCGCCGTAGCCGCGCCCCAGAGTCCGTCGTGGTCCAAGTCCGTTGCGCTGGGGTGCACCTGGAGCACCGTCCGGCGGGAGCCGCGCAGTGCGTCCGGGTGCAGCACGACCGTGTCGACCACCTCCAACTGGCGCAGCCGTTCGGTGTCGCGCACGAGCACCCCCTGGTGGGCGAGCGCGGTGCCGAGGAAGGCGGCGAAGGCCGCGGGGCCGTAGCGGGCGGCCTTCGGGGAGCCGGCCAGCACCGCTTCGGCGGCCTCCTTGAGGTCGCGGGTGAAGAGCAAGGTCGCCCCGGCCCCGAGCAGGCTGGTGGTGACCGCCTGGTTGGCGTACTGGGTACCCGGCCGCGGGTGGATCGGCGGGCGGGCGACCCGGGTCCCGGCCAGGCTCAGCCGGTCCGGCGCGCAGACGGCGTCGTGCGCGTGATCGAAGGCGGCGGCGCGGGCGAAGGCCTCGGCGAGCTGGGTAGCGCGGAGCGCCGCGTCGAGCGCCAGTGAGCCGGGGGACTGCCCGATCCCGTGCGCGATCGCCCCAGCCGCGGCCGTCACCACCTCCGCCCCGGTGGCGCCGAGGTGCTCGCGCAGCAGCGCCTGCACCCGGGAGTCCTCGCGCGCCAGGGTGACCACGGCGGTGCCCAGACGCGAGGAACTCCGCAACTGGACGGTGCGCGCCGTGATCGCCGCCGCGATTCCCACCGTGTCCAACGCGAGCGCGACCGCCTGGGCCCGCACGCCGCCCGGGTGGCCGGGATGGACCCGCTCCAGGACCTGCTCCCGCGGACGCACCAGCCCTTCGCGCGCCGCCAGGTCGGTCACGTGCTCGACCACCTCGTCGCCGGCCGCGTCCTCGGCGAGCTCGACGACCAGCCGTTCCAGGCCGCCGTCCCAGCAGGCGGCCAGCACCTCGGGGTGTTCGGCCAGCTCGACGGCGACTCGCTTGGCCGCCGCCTCCAGGCGGCGGCCGTCCAGCAGGCCCCGGCCGGGATCCGGCGTCAGCGGGAGGTGCAGGCGGGCGCCTGAGTGCCAGTACCCGACGTGCGGGGTGAGCGCGTTGCGGGCGACCGTGCCGATCCGCGCCGCGGACGCGGACAGAGCGGTCGCCGCGTCGGCAGTGGCGTGCAGACCGGCGTCGGCGAGCTCGGTCACCAGGCGCGCGGCGCTCCCGGTGACCGGAGCCACTCGGCGCGCGACCTCGACGGGCGCGGCGAGGGCCAGGCCCACCCTGGCGGCCGGCAGCTGTGTCAGCAGGCGCAACAACGGGGCCTGCCATGGCGACCGGGCAGGGGGTGGTGCGCGATCCGCACCGGGCGGGCGGCTTGGGAGGGGGTGGTCGCGGTGGTCGGGCAGGTGTCCACTCAGGCCTCACGCCCGCCTGAGGACGGGGTCGGCGCCGGGGCGGAGCGCGGGCGGGTCGTCGGTCGGCGTCGGGCGCTCGTGGCGCCGGCGGTGGCCTTGGAGCCCTTCGCTGCCGACGGCTTCGCCGGGGTCGCTCGGGCCGTGGCCGCCTTCGGCGTGGTTGCCCTGGCCGCGTTTGCTTTCGACGTGCCCGCCGCGCTTGTCGGCTTCCTTGCCGTTGCCGTCGAGGGTGGAACCGGTTCCGAGCGGCCGGAGGAGGCCCTGGGAGCGCCCGCCTTGGCGGAGGCCTCACCCTGGCCCGGGCGCAGAGGCTGTGTCAGCCACACCACCGCTGCTCCGGCGGCGGCCACCGGCCACTCCACCACGCCCACCGCACCGAGCAGACCCACGCCCGCGTACGCCAGCACGCGTCGTGTGTGAGGCGACGCCACGCCGACGGTGTCCAGAACACCGTCGAAGGCCCCCTTGACGGCCGAGGCCCCGGGTGCATGCCGGACCGCCGAGGTCACGGCCTCGACCGGATGCAACAGCAGGGAGGAACCCGCCGGCTGCGAAGCCACGGGGGATGCGCTGGTCCTGCCGCTCATGCCTTCTCCGATCGCTGCTCCAGGCCGGGGACGGCCCCACGGAATCCGCGGATGACCGGCTGTCCACCCTGTGTTACGTACATCTCGTTGACAAACTAACCGAATCTGGACGAATCTCGACACATAACCGCGTCCCAGTGGGTGACAGGGCTGCACGTACACATCCGTCCGGCCCAGCCCGCTGACCCGCGCACCCGACGACACCGGCGCGTCCATCCGAATGGAGGTGGGGGAGATGAGTCCCTGGCGAAGTCCGCGCCCGTTCCCAGGGCACCCGTCGCCCACCACCGCCTGATCCCCGCCTCCGCGCCCGCCCTCCGCCTCCCACCCGGCACTCCCGCCTGCCATCGGCAGGCGCCACGGCCGAGGTGCGCGCAGGCACAGACGCGCGCCCGCCGGTGATCGGCCCGACCGGAAGCGAGATCCGGCCGTGCACATCGAGCTCACCTGGCCGCGTCACGACGCGGCCCACCGCACGCTGACCATCCCCCTGCCACGCGTCCCCGCGCTGAATCCCCTGCGACCGGGAGTCGTCGCCCACGCGGAAGCCGTGGTGGCCGGCGTCGCCGCTGCTTCCGGCGCCGGTGCGCTGGTCCAACTGGCCCTTCCCTTCGCCGCCCGCCTGGTTCGGCAGAGTCTCGACCGACCCGAGTGAACGTGGCGCCCGTGATCAGGCCGCGCACGAGAATCCCCCACGGAAGGCCAGGTGGGGTATCGCACTGCGTGATCAGCCTCGGCGTTGGGGTACCGTCGAGCAGAGCCGCAGCCTCCAGGCTCCCCGCCGCCGCCCCACACCACCGCTGCGACGCCGCGGGTCACGAAGGATGCGTTCCGGAGTCGCGCGTGGCGTGTAACGGCAGTCTGCATCGGTGGGCACGTGCCAGCGGGGCAGGATGGTCTGCCATCGCCGTGACGGGCCGAGGCTGCACCGCAGCCTCTGGAGCGTGATGTATACGAATTAATGCGAGTCGGGGAAGGCCCATGGACCAACCGGGCTCATCCCGCCATTCGTTCGGGGGAGGGTTGGATGTGGCACCGCCCAGCGGTCGCCGGCGAGGCGTGATCTGACAGTATGACAGCGCACTCACGTGAGAATCGGATTCAGCGGCAGAGCCTCACGCGCGCGCAGCGGGGGCTGCGCCGCACCGCGGTACTGCTCTGGGTGTGCACGGCGTCCTGTGCAGGCGGCTTGGGGACTGCCGTCGCCGCGGACTATGTGCTCGCCCCCCACGGCGTCCGCATCGCGGACGACACGCCGTGCCCGTGCACCTGCGAGAACTCGCCCACCCCGCCCGGGGGTCCAGCGCCGGGTCCCACCTGCACACCCACCAGTATTGAGACGTCCCCCTCTGAGAGCGGTTCGGGCAGTCCGACCTCGGGAACCACTGAGAGCGGTTCGCCGACGGCCAGTGCCTCCGGCTCGATGTCCCCGGTTCCGATCGGCGCACCGCCCGGCTCCCCCTCAACCAGTGGGACGCCTACCCCGATCGCCGGTGGTTCATCGTCGCCGATCACCTCCGGTTCCCCGACAGGCCCGACTGCCTCGTCCTCGTCGACCGGAACGCCGTCCGGTACCCCGTCCGGCAGGCCGAGCGGCTCGGCCACCGCCTCGTCGACCACTTCGGTCGGGACGACTCACAGGCACCACCGCCCGCCAGGGAGCGGGGAGCTCGCAGAGACGGGAAGCCAGTCCCCGAAGGAGTTCGGTCTCGTGGGAGGGGCTCTGATGGCTCTGGGTGGCCTCGTCCTGCTCGCGCGAGGCGTTGCGCGGAATTTGGCCCGTGGCAAGCGACGGCACTGACGGCTCGTGGGAGAGCCCCTTGCCGGGGCGTGGTGCGGGAGGGGGCGTCAGGGTGCCTGCCTGGCGTCGCACCACGCCGGAGACGCCAGCCCGTAAAGATCCGCTGGACGCCTCGGTCGGTGCGCATCGGAAGCGACCTCAGCGCCTCCTCCCGTCCGACAGGCCAGCCAGATCTTGTTGAACCCGCCCCCGCATGGCCAGCGGGGGCGGTGCTGGGACAGGAAGGCCCTCGGCCGATGCCGTGGACCTGCTGCCCCGGCTGCGCCTCGGGTGCCTGCCGGGCAGTTCCGGCGGCGAACTCAGGGCCAGACGGTGAGGGCGTCGATCTGGAGGTAGCTGCCTCCGGTCTTGGTAAGGGTGAGGGTGTGAGTGCCGGGGGCGAGGTCGCGGATGCCCCAGTAGTGCTGCTGGGGGGTGTAGGCGCCGCTGTAAGTGGCCTGGATCGTGGAGACCTGGGTGCCGTCCAAGGTGACGGAGGCGGTGCCGTCGATGGGTTCCATGGGGCCGAGCACGTCGATGCCGGTGCCGGTGAACGTCAGGGTCACGGTGTCGCCGTTGACGCTGGTGGTGTGGACGTCGTCGTTGTAGTCGCCGGCGCCGCGGCCGGTCTTGTGGGTCCAGCTGCCCGTGTAGGTGAGGGCGGAGTTGTCGTCGTTGAGCGTCACGGGGTTCGCGATCGGGCGGACGGCGTCGATCTGGAAATAGGTGCTGTCGTCCTTGACGAGCTTGACGGTGTGGGTGCCCGGGGCGAGGTGGCGGGCGCTGTAGATGACCGCCTGCGGGGTGTAGCTGACGGCGTTCTCGCTGAAGGTCCCAATCAGGGTGTTGTCGATGTAGGCGTCGAAGTGGCCGCTGACGCTGCTCTTGGGACCGAGCACGTCGACTCCGGTACCAGTGAAGGCGTAGCTGACGGAGTCTCCGTTGGTGCTGGCCCAGTGCACGTCGTCGCCGTAGTCGCCGGCGCCGCGGCCGGTGGCGTGGGTCCAGGCGCCGGTGTAGGTCAGCGCGCTGCTGCTGTCGTTGACCACGCTGGTCCCGGTGGGGACGGTTTCGGTGGTGCCGTGGACGGCCTGGCGCAGGTCGTTGAGCTTGGCGAGGTCGGCGTCGGCGACGGTGCCGTCCTCGTACATCATCAGGTCGATGCTGACCGGGACCCGGCGGGCGATCGCGCTGGTGACGTTGCTGATCAGACTGTGGCTCGTGATGGCGCTACTGGCGGTGATCTTCTGGTCCTGAACGTGGACGCCCCAGTCCTGGTCCATGATGAACATGCCCTGCTGGAGCAGGCCTTGGTTGGGGCCGGTGGTGAAGATCCCGTTGCCGCCGGCCGGGGCGCTGCCGGTGGTCGTCTGGCCCTGGCTGCCCTCGCCGAACCAGACGTCCTGGAAGTCGGTCAGCCGTGTTCCGCCGATCGGCGAGCCGCTCCAGGAGATCAGGCGGTTGGGGTTGCCGGAGCGTGCGGCCTGTTCCAGAGATTCGAAGGGGGCGGGGTAGTAGATGACGCCGTCGTCGAAGAAGTAGCCGTCCAGGTTCGTGCCATAGCGGTTGCCGATCTCGGTGACGACCTGCTTCCAGTTGTTCAGGAAGGTCGTGCGGTCACCGGTGCCGGTGGCGGAGAAGCTGGTGGGGAAGTTCTGGTAGGGCCACCAGGCCTTGTCCTCGTCGCCGGTGTGGTAATAGAGCATGAAGCGGATGCCCTGGGCGTGGAGTGCGGAGGAGATCTCGCCGATCAGGTCCCGGCTTGAGGTGAGGCCAGGGTTGGCCGGTCCTCCGGCGGCGGTGACGATGGTGTTGGGCGAGGTGAGCGGGGCGTCCATGTGGTAGCCCCACCAGCTGGTGGACCAGACGACGTACGACGCGCCGCTCTGCTTGACCATGTTGACGAAGGCCGGAACGTTGAAGTCGGCCGCCTGCTGGTCGAGGCTCTTGGCGACGCCGACGTTGTTCGGGTAGCCCCAGGAGCCGTACTGGAACATCAGGCCGTAGCCGGCCTTGCTGAACCAGGTGGTGTCGGCGCGGGCGGTGGTGACCCGCTGGTTGTAGGCCGTCACGTCCGAGGAGCGCAGTAGCTCCAGGGACTTGATCGCGATGTCTCCGGACAGGGTGCCGGTCCGGGTCAGCACGATCCGGTCGGTGCCTGCCGGCAGGTGGATGGTGCCGGCCGCGTAACGGTTGAAACTCGTCGCATTGGTGGTGAAAGTGGTCGGCGCCGCGCCGTTCACCGAGATCGCCAGCTGCTGGCCCGTGGCGCTCGACTTGAGCAGGGCGGTGGCCTGGTAGTCGGCCCCGGCGGGAACGCTCACGGTCCAGGTGAGGTAGTCCGAGCTGGTGAGGAAGTTCTGGATGTAGAAGTTCTTGCGGCCCTCGGTGGGGTCGGCGACGGTGATGTCGCTCGGATGCTCCGCCAGGGTTCCCAGGAGCACCTGGACGTTGTCGGTCGTCGAGGTCTGGTCGAGCGGTATCGGGTTCACGCCGGCCTGCGGGACGACGGTGGTCGCTGACGCCGGGACGGTGGGCAGCGTCAGCAGCCCGATCAGTACCAGCAGGGCCGCGAGCAAGCCGGACAGACTCCTGCGCACAAAGGCCTCCATATCATGGTGAGTTGGGTGCGGTCAGGGCCAGATCTGGAAGGCGTCGACCTGGACGTAGCTGCCGCCGGACTTGACCAGCTTGAGCGTGTGCTGACCCGGCGTGAGGCCGCGGACCTGGTAGAGGAACTGCTGCGGGGTGTAGGAGCCGCTGAATGCGGCCGAGGTGGTCCCCACCTGGACGCCGTCGAGCAGGATGTTCGACGTGCCGTCGGCGGATTCCATCGGGGCGATGACGTCGATGCCGGTCCCGGTGAAGGTGATGGTGGCGCTGTCGCCGTTGGTCTTGGTCCAGTGGACGTCGTCGCCGTAGTCGCCGGCGCCACGGCCGGTCGAGTGGGTCCAGTTGCCGGAGTAGGCGATGGAGGGGTCGGTGTCATTGACCGTCACCGGGTTCGGGACGGTGCGCAGCGCGTCGAGCTGCAGGTAGCCGCCGTCGACCTTGGTGACGGTGATCGTGTGCGTGCCGGGGGTGAGGTGGCGCGCGCCGTAGAGGACGGCCTGCGGCGTGTACGTCGCGGCGTACTGGCTGAACTGGCCGATCGTCACGCCGTCGACGGCGACGCTGAAGTGCTGGCTGATGCTGCTCTTGGGGCCGATGACGTCGATTCCGGTGCCGGTGAAGCTGTAGGAGAAGGAGTCGCCGTTGGTCGTGGTCCAGTGGACGTCGTCGCCGTAGTCGCCGGCGCCGCGCCCGGTGGCGTGGGTCCAGCTGCCGGTGTAGGTGATCCCTGTGGCGGTGTCGTTGACCGTCGTCGTGCCGGTGGGCACGGACGGCGCGGTGCCGCGCACGGCCTGGCGGACGTCGCCGAGGATGCGCAGGTCGTTGGGGTTGACGGTGCCGTCCTCGTACATCATCAGGTCGAAGCTGATCGGCACCTTGCGGCTCGCGGCGCTGGTGGCCCAGCCGATGGCGGCGGCGCTCGTGATGCTCGACGCGGTGGTGATGGCGGCGTTCTGGGTGTGCACGCCCCAGTCCTGGTCCATGGTGAACATGCCGTGCTGGAGCAGGCCCTTGTACGGGCCCGAGGTGAAGACGCCGTTGCCGCCGACCCCCGCGCTGCCGGTCTGCACGCCGCCGGTGCTCCCCTCACCGAACCAGACGTCCTGGAAGTCAGTGACGGTCGGCAGGATCCAGTTGTTCCAGGAGACCAGCCGCTTCGCGTTCCCGGCGCGCGCTGCCGTCTGCAGCGCTTCGTAGGCGGCGGGGTAGTAGAGCACCATCCCGTCGTCGAAGAAGAAGCCGTCGAGATTGCTCCCGTAGCGGTTGCCGATCTCGGTGACGACCTTCGTCCAGTTGGCGAAGAAGGCGCTGCGGTCGCCGATGCCGTTCGTGGCGAAGGTGGAGGGCCACTTCTGGTACGGCCACCAGGCGGAGTCCTCGTCACCGGTGTGGTAGTAGAGCAGGAAGCGGATTCCGGCCGCCTGGCAGGCGGTGGCGACGTCGCCGATCAGGTCGCGGGTCGAGCTGAGCCCGGGGCTGCTGGGCCCGCCCGCGGCGGTGACGATCGCGTCGGGGGAGGAGAGCGCGGCGTCCAGGTGGTAGCCCCACCAGCTGATCGACCAGACGACGTAACCGGCGCCGGTCTCCTTCACCATGTCCACGAAGGCGCTGACATTGAAGTCGGCGGCTTGCTGGTCGAGCGACTTGGCTGTGCCGACGTTGTGCGGGTAGCCCCAGGAGCCGTACTGGAACATGAGGCCGTAGCCGGCCTGGCTGAACCACGTCGTGTCCGCGCGGGCGGCCGCGATCCGGCTGTTGCGGGCCGCCACCTCGGAGGCCCGGATGAGTTCGAGCGACTTCACGTTGACGTCGTGGGTGAGCGAGTTGCGGGTGAGCCGGATCGTGCTGGTGCCGGTTGGCAGCGCGAGGTTGCCGACCAGGACGCGGTTCCAGCCCGCCGGTGCGGTGAAGGTGAAGGTCGAGGACGTGCCGTCCACCGAGAGGGTGAAGGTCTCGCCCGCGTCGGTGTCGAGGAGCAGTGACGCCTGGTAGGAGTCACCGGCCGCGACGTGGACGTCCCAGGTGAGGTAGTCGGAGGAGGTCAGGAAGGTGTCGACGTAGAAGTTCTTCCGCGAATCGCCGCCCTGGACCGACATGTCGGACATCCGGCCCGCGGCCGTGGCGAGCAGCACGGTGACGTTGTCCGTGGTGGCCGTCTGGTCGATCACCACCGGGTCCGCCCCGGCCTGCGGTACGCCGGAGGCCGCGAAGGCCGGGGCGGCGGACGCGAGGCCGAGGCCGCCGCTGAGCGCCACCGCGCCGAGCGCCGCGCCGCCGAGCATGCGCAGCGCGCCCCGGCGGGAGAGCTGAGGTGAGACCGGGGAGTCAGGAGTGCGCGGAGTTGCGGGCATGCGGGAACGCGGCACGAGAGCCTCCTTGCTCTGGGTGGGTGTCGGCACGCTCCGCGGACCCCTCAGGGCAGGGTCGTCGTGGGGGAGGGCCGGTGGACGCGTTCACGTCCGTCCGGCGGATCTCGGATCTCGGGTTCTGATGCGGGGGCCGACTGATGCGGCAACCTACGCCGTTCACAGAACCGAAACAAGAGTTATGACTGGGAGTGCGACAAAATTTAAATAGCTGGGAAGTCGTGCTCCCCGTCGGTGTGGGCGAGCAGGACCGCCAGCGCCGCGCCCTCGGCCGGGGCCCAGGCGCCCAGCGCGGAGACCTCCAGCTGCTCGCGGTCGCTGCCGGGCAGCAGGAGCGACTCGCGGAACGCCTCACGGGCCGGCGCGAGCAGCCAGGGGGCCAGCCGAGCGTAGTGGCCGCCCA
The DNA here is from genome assembly GCF_041262525.1 of Streptacidiphilus sp. MAP12-20. NCBI lineage: Bacteria > Bacillati > Actinomycetota > Actinomycetes > Kitasatosporales > Streptomycetaceae > Streptacidiphilus > Streptacidiphilus sp. MAP12-20. Next base: position 23,632 of record NZ_JBGCCK010000033.1, on the reverse strand, counting down.
GGACCACGGAGTGCGGGTCCAGGATGGCGCAGACCAGGGCCGCGCCGCGACCCACCCAGCGTCCGGCCTCGGCCAGCGCCTCGGTCACGCCCGCGTCCCCCGACTGCGCCAGCCCCGCCACCTGGTCGACCCGTGCGGAGAGGCTGCCCGGCGTGTGGTTGCTTCCGGGGGTTCGCCCGGCCGCCGCGAGTGCTTCGTCGAGGATGGCGGACATGCCCGCCCGGGTGTCGAAGCAGCCGCGGCGACCGCACGCGCAGGGCAGGCCGTTCGCCTCCACGATCAGGTGGCCGAGCTCACCGGCCATCCCGCGCTCGCCGCGCCATGGCCTGCCACCTGCGATGATGCCGCCGCTGATGCCGTAGGTGCCGGTCAGGTAGACCAGGCTCGACTCGGTCACACCGGCGCGTCGACGGTGGCGTCGCTCGGCCAGGGCGGCGAAGTTGGCGGTGCTGTCGATCAGCACGGGGGTCCGGCCGCCGAGCGCCTCGGCGACGCCGGAGCTGAGCGAGAGGTCGCGCCAGCCGAGGCTCGGTGCGTACTTGATGGTGCCGCTGGCGGCGTCGACCAGGCCCGCGACGCTCACGCCGACGCCCAGCAGCAGGCGTTCCTCCTGCTCGACGACGTTCGTCGCCTCGTGCAGCACCATGGCGGCGCGGCGCAGCAGGGCGCGCGGATTGACCGGCTCGGCCTCGGCGGGTCGTTCGACGCGCAGCAGTTCGCGGCCGCGCAGCGTGTAGACGCCGACCAGGATCCGGTCGAAGGCGATCTCGACGCCGATCACGGCGAAGCGGTCGTCCTCCAGGTCGAGCAGGGTGACCGGGCGGCCGCGCAGGCCCTTGGGGGGCGTGGCGATCTCGGTGACCAGGCCGCGGCGCATGAGGTCGTTGACGACGGCTGACGTGGTGGCGCGGCCCAGGCCGGCGCCCGTGCCCAGGTCAGGGCGGCTCAGCGGGCCGTGGTCGATCAAGTGGCGCAGCACGTTGAGCGCGGTCTTGTCGGGGCCTGCTGCCACGTGAGGTCTCCTTCGCTCCGCGCTGGGCTACGCGCCGACTGTTGATCATGTTGCTTCGAGGCGACGAATCTAACAAGCCCGTAACAGGGGATTGTTTTTATCGTCGCACTAGACATTAATGGGGCCCACCCCGATCCACCCCCCTGATCCACCCTCTGGGAGGGAACACATGCGCAACGATGCGCAGGTCCGCCGCGGTCTCGCGGCGGCCGCCACCGCTCTGGTCCTGAGCCTGTCCGTGGCCGCGTGCGGCAACAGCGGCGGCGTGGGCGGCTCGTCCAACGCCGGGCAGGCGACAGTCGGCGCCGGCCAGAAGGTCACCCTCAACTACTGGACCTGGTTCCCCGCCCAGCCGACGCTGCAGAAGTCGATCGCCGCGTTCGAGGCCGCCAACCCGAACATCACCATCAAGCTGCGTGAGTTCTCCAACACCGACTACCAGAAGGAACTGCCGCTCGCGCTCAACAGCGGCCAGTCCCTGGACGTGGTCGGCGTGCAGGTCTCGGCGATGACCAACACCGTGCGCACCCAGCTGCGCCCGGTCGGCGACTGGGCGGGCAACCTCCCCGCCGACTGGAAGAGCAAGATCAACCCGGCGATGCTGGCGCAGACCCAGGACATCGCCAAGGACAAGACGCTCTACTCGATCCCGATGGGCTCGATCGGCAGCGCGGTCGTCTACTCCAACGCCGACGTGCTGGCGAAGCTCGGCATCTCCTTCCCCAAGACCCAGGCCGACCTGGCCGCCGACGTGGCGAAGGTCAAGGCAGCCGGCGGCGGGGTGGCGCCGGTGGTCTTCAGCGGTGAGGCCTGGTGGCAGGACGAGATGTTCTTCACCGTCGCCGACCAGATCGACCCCAAGCTCTCCGACGAGCTCTACACCGGCAAGGTCGCCTGGAACAGCCCGCAGCTCGTCAAGGCGCTGACCGCCTACCAGAACCTGTTCAAGAACGGCACGCTGGACAAGGGCACGCTCAGCCTGAAGGAGACCGACGCCGACAACACCTTCAACTCCGGCAAGGCGGCCTTCCTGGTCGAGGGCTCCTGGAACAGCTCGGTGCTCTCCTCCGCCTACCGCAAGGCCAACGGCATCACCGTCGGCAACGTCGGCGCCGGCGCCTTCCCGGTGGTCGTCGACGGCGGCCAGCCCGCTGCCCGCACCTTCGCCGAGGGCGGCCTGGCCATCCCGAAGAGCTCCAAGTACGCCGCCCAGGCCGCCAAGTTCATCCAGTTCATGACGACCGACCCGGCCGGCGTGAGCACCTGGGCCTCCGACCTGGTGCTGGTGCCCTCCTTGAACGGCTACGCCGTCGACCCCTCCGTGCTCACCACCCCCGAGGCCCAGTCCGGCTACGCGGCCGTCCAGGCCCTGATCAGTGCGGGCGGCTCCGGTCGCGGCCAGTACTCCACCACCTTCACCACCAACGTGCTGGACAACACGCTCCTCGACGTCGCCCGCGGCAACACCGCCCCGCAGGCCGCCGCGGACAGCCTGCAGTCTGCCTGGGCCAGCGGGCGGTACCCGGTCCAGTGACATCGCACCTCGACACCCCGCCGCCTGGTGCGCCCCCCGCAGGGGCGCGCCCGGCGGCGCCGGACCCCGACCCGGCCGCGGCCCGCCGCGCGGCCGCCGCACGCTCGCGTGCGCGGCGACGCGCGCTCCTGCCCGCCGCGCTCTTCCTCGCTCCGCTGCTCGCGCTCTACGGGGTGTACTACCTCTACGCCTTCGTGTTCCTGGGGCAGACCAGCACCCAGAACGTGGACCTGTCCTTCACCGGCGCCACTGACGTCGGCTTTCGCAACTTCCAACTCGTGCTCACCGACCCGGTGTTCTGGCGCGACATCGGCAACAACCTGCTCTTCGCAGCCGTCTCCATCGCCGTCTCGCTGACCCTCGGCTTCTTCCTGGCCGTGAGCCTGGCCAGCGGGGTGCGGGCGCGCAAGTTCTTCTTCGTCGTCTTCCTGCTTCCCTCACTGATCCCGATGTCGCTGTTCGCCACCGTCTTCGGACAGCTCATCCAGACCAACGGCGGCGCGATCAACCAGACGCTGCGTGCCGTCGGGCTCGGTGCGCTGGCCCAGGACTGGACCGGCAACACCGGCTCCGCCTACGTCGCGGTGTTCATCCTGCTCACCTACCTGATCGGCCTGCCGGTCATGTACTACACCTCGGACCTGACCACCGCGAACACCGCAGTCCTGGAAGCCGCCATGATCGACGGCGCGGGCACCTGGCAGATGTACCGGATGATCCTGTTCCCGATGCTCCGCAGCACCCACAAGACCGTGATCCTCTCGGTGCTGCTCGGCAGCTTCCGCTGGTTCGAAGTGATCTTCTTCTCCACCGGCAGCCAGCCGGCCGGCCGCACCGGAATCCCGGGCACGTACATCTACGACCAGATGTTCCCCTCGACCGGCGGCGGGCAGATCGGCTACGCGTCTGCCGCGTCGCTGGTCGTCCTGGTGGTGGCCATCGCCGTGTCCGCCGTGAACGTCCTCGTCCAGCGGAGGCGCTGATGTCCGCAACCACCGGCTCCGAGCAGCTCAGCCCGCTGCACAAGCTCAGGCAGAAGCCCCGCGACAGCGTCATCGTCTACGCGACCCTCGCCATCGGGGCCGTCCTGTGGCTCTTCCCGCTCGTCAGCACCTTGCGGCAGTCCGTCCAGTACGGCGGCCTGCGCAACTACCTCACCGTGCTCACCACCGACTACAACGGTGTCAGCCTGATCCGCGCCTTCGGCAACAGCCTGCTGATCGCCGCGCTCACGGTCACCCTCACCTGCACCATCGCGGCACTCGCGGCCTACGCCTTCTCCAAGCTCGACTTTCCCGGCCGCGAGACGATCTACCACACCGGCCTGCTGCTCCTGGCGGTACCGGCGGTGGCGATCATGGTGCCGGTGTACTGGATCACCGGGAACCTGGGCCTGTTCAACTCACCCGTCGGCGTGGCCCTGCCCGAGGTCGTGCTCACCCTGCCGTTCGCGGTGCTGCTGCTTCGCAACTACGCCGACGGCATCCCGAACGAGCTCATCGAGGCCGCCCGCGTCGACGGCGCCGGACACGGCCGGATCTTCCGGCACGTCTTCCTGCCGCTGTGCCGGCCGGCCCTGGTCAACCTCGGCGCGCTGTGCGTCGTCTGGTCGGTGCAGGACTTCCTCTTCCCGTCCATGCTGCTCAACGACGCGAGCCAGACGACCGCTGCCCAGGCCGTGCAGACGATCAAGGGCGCCTTCGCGCCGACGCCCTTGCAGACCTCGCAGTACTTCGCTGCACTGATGCTGCTGGCGGTGCCCGCAATCGTCATCGTCGTCGTCGGGCTGAAGTTCATCACGCAGGGCATCACCGCCGGGGGAGTCAAGGAATGACCACGCAAGCCGAATCCGATCGCACCGCCACCGCCACCACGGATGCCTCGTGGTTCCGCGGCCTGGGCCTGGGAGTGTTCATCCACTGGGGCCACGCCAGCACCCGCGGCTGGGAGCTGTCCTGGCAGATGACAGGCGGCGTGCTCCGGCAGGAGCCCGCACTCGAGCCGGTCGGCTGCAACGAGTACTTCGAGAACGCCGCGACGTTCGACCCGCAGCACTTCGACCCGACCGCCTGGGCCGAGTTGGCCTGGCGCGCGGGCGCGCGCTATCTGGTGTTCACCACCAAGCACCACGACGGCTTCGCCATGTTCGACACCGGCCTGTCCGACTACTCGGTCACCAAGCACGCCCCGTTCGGACGGGACGTCACCCGCGAGGTCGTGGACGCCTTCCGTGCCCGCGGCTTCCGGATCGGCCTCTACCTCTCGATCGTCGACTGGCACCATCCGGACTACCCCCGCTACACCGACGAGACCATCACCAAGCCCTACGTCGTCGGCAGCTATCCGCGGGCCACCCCGGCCAAGTGGGACCGCTACCGCGCCTTCATGCTCGGACAGCTCGGTGAACTGCTCACCGCCTACGGCGACATCGACATCGTCTGGCTGGACGGGGAGTTCGAGCACACCGAGGAGGAGTGGCGCTTCGACGAGATCCGCGCCTTCATCCGCGAGCGGCAGCCGCGCGCCCTCGTCAACGACCGCTGCCTCGGCCACGGCGACTTCGTCACCCCGGAGCAGCAGCTGCCCATGGTCCCCCCGCAGCAGCCCTGGGAGACCTGCCTCACGATGAACAGCAGCTGGGGCCACCGTCCGCAGGACGACACCTGGAAGTCCCCCGCGCTGCTGCTGCACACCCTGATCGAGGCCGTCTCGATGGGCGGCAACCTGCTGCTCAACGTCGGCCCGACCGGCAACGGAGAGTTCCCGCCCCAGGCGGTCGAGCGCCTGGAGGCGCTGGCCGGCTGGCTGGAGCACAACGCCGAGAGCGTCCAGGGCGTCGAACCGGGCCTGACGCTGTGGCAGTTCCACGGCCCCTCCACCCGCAGAACCCGGCCCGGTGGCGGCACCCGCCTCTACCTGCACCTGGTGACCCGCCCCTACGAGCGGGTGACGGTACGCGGGCTCTCGGTGGCCCGGGTCGAGCGGGTCAGCCTGCTCGCCGACGGGACCGACCTGCCCTGGAGCGTGCAGCCCCGTCTCAAGGACATCCACGCCGGGAGCGACGACCCGACCGGCGAACTCCACATCGACACCCGTGGCACGGTCCTGGATCCGATGTGCACCGTGATCGCCGTCGACCTCGCCGAGTAGAGACGATTCGGAGGGGTGGGTCGATGCCGACCCACCCCTTCGTTGCGCAGCCGAACCGCTACACGCTTCCGTCGAGCCACTGTTCGACCGCAGCGATGTGCATCGCAGCGGCGGAGGCGGCCAGGGCGGCGTCCCGGGCAAGGAGAGCAGTCAGGATCATTTCGTGCTCTCGGTGCACCTGTCGGATGGCAGGTCCGACCTGAGTGCCGCGAAGGATGCGTACCCGTTGGGTCTGCGTGGAGAGGATTTCGAGCAGCATGGAGAGCACCGGGTTGTCGACGATGTCGATCAGCCGGCGGTGGAAGTCCATGTCGTGTCGGATGAACTCTTCGGCGTCGGTCGTATGCCGGCTGCGGTCAAGGATCTCCCGCAGGCCATCGAGATCCGCGGCCTCGGCCTGTCCTGCGGCGAGCGCGACGGCCTGAGGTTCGAGCAGACGGCGCACCTGAAGCAGTTGCCGGGCGGTCGCGCCCTCGGACACGTCGGAGGCAAACGACAGCGTCTCCAGCAGCAGATGCGGCTCAAGACTCGAGACGTAGGTGCCGTCACCTTGTCGCGCGATCAGAATCCTCATCGCCGTCAGCGCCCGGATCGCCTCGCGCAGGGAGCTGCGGGACAGCCCGAGCTGCTGCGCCAGAACATCCTCTTTGGGCAGCCGCATCCCGGGCTGAAGCTCGCCGGAGACGATCATTTCTTTGATCTTGTCGATTGCATCGTCGGTGACAGCCATCGGGTGGTTCGCCTTCTCCGCGTTCGTAGCGAACCGCTGGTTGAGAGTGCGGTCCGAGTCAGGGCATGTCCCGGACCGCGGCTAGGGGTCGGCGCTGCTCAGACGCTCTCGGGCGACTGGCCGACAACGTGGACCCTACTGCCTGCCCCTTCCTTCGACAAGAAGAGTCATCGGATGAATGAGGGGGTGGGATCTTCTGGGGGCCACACTCCAATGCCCCGAGGGGTCTTTGAGCTGCCAAATTGGCGGTTTTTCGAGACCTGGAGGCGAAGAGAGATCCGATGACTACTTGCCATGGGCGAGTCTGGCTCATATGGTCGGGGCACCGCCCGAAGACATCTGATGAATGAGGATGGCTTCCCTGTCGACCCGTCAGAGGGGACTGCACCACATGAGACTTCTGCGACTCGGCGCCGCGGGAGCAGAGCGCCCGGCCCTGCTGGACATCACCGCAACGGGCCGCGAACGAGTCCTCGACCTGTCCACTGTCACCAAGGACATCGACGGGCCCTTCCTGGCGTCCGGCGGCATCGACCGGGTCCGTGCCGCGCTCGCGGCCGGCAGCCTGCCCGAGCTGGAGGTGACCGCCGCCGAGCAGCGCATCGGCGCTCCGGTCGCCCGACCGGGCAAGGTGGTCTGCATCGGCCTCAACTACCGTGACCACGCCGAGGAGACTGGAGCGGCCATCCCGCCCCGGCCGGTGGTCTTCATGAAGGACCCGGGCACGGTCGTCGGCCCGTACGACGAGGTGCTGATCCCGCGTGGCTCGCACAAGACGGACTGGGAGGTCGAGCTCGCCGTCGTGATCGGCCGCCGCGCCCGCTACCTGGACTCCCGCGAGGAGGCGCTGGCCTGCGTGGCCGGGTACGCGATCAGCAACGACGTCTCCGAGCGCGAGTTCCAGCTGGAGTTCTCCGGACAGTGGGATCTCGGCAAGTCCTGCGAGACCTTCAACCCGCTGGGCCCGTGGCTGGTCACCTCGGACGAGGTGGGCGACCCGCAGCGCCTGGGCCTGCGGCTGGCGGTGGACGGTGTGCCGCGGCAGGACGGCCTCACCAAGAACATGATCTTCGATGTCGCCGAGATCGTCCGCTACCTGAGCCAGTACCTGGTCCTGGAGCCCGGCGACGTCATCAACACGGGCACCCCGGCCGGAGTCGCCCTCGGGCTGCCCGACCAGCCCTACCTCCGCCCCGGCCAGACCGTGGAGCTGGAGATCGACCGGCTCGGCCGCCAGCGGCAGACCTTCCGCCAAGCCTGAGCCCCTCCCTGAACCTGAAGAGAGCAAGCATGCCTGGATCCTCGGCGCGGATCACCGCCGTCGACACCTACGACGTTCGTTTCCCGACCTCGCGGTCGCTGGACGGCTCGGACGCCATGAACCCCGACCCCGACTACTCCGCCGCCTACCTCGTGCTGCGCACCGACGCGGGGGACGGGCTGGAGGGGCACGGCTTCACCTTCACCATCGGGCGCGGCAACGACGTCCAGGTCGCCGCGATCCAGGCGCTGCGCCACCACGTCGTCGGGCGCTCCGTCGAGGAGCTGTGTGCGGACCCGGGTTCGCTCAGCCGTGACCTGATCGGTGACAGCCAGTTGCGTTGGCTCGGCCCGGAGAAGGGCGTGATGCACATGGCCGTCGGTGCGGTGGTCAATGCGGTGTGGGATCTGGCGGCGAAGCGGGCCGGGCTGCCGCTGTGGCGGTTCCTGGCGGAGGCCGAGCCGCAGTGGCTGGTCTCCCAGGTCGACTTCCGCTACCTGTCCGACGCGCTCACCCCGGCCGAGGCGCTGGAGCTGCTGACGGATGCCCGCGCGGGGCGCGCCGCGCGCACGGCCGTTCTGCTGGAGCGCGGCTACCCCGCCTACACCACCTCGCCGGGTTGGCTGGGCTACTCCGACGAGAAGCTGACCCGGCTGGCGAAGGAGGCGCTGGCGGACGGTTTCACGCAGATCAAGCTGAAGGTCGGCGCCGATCTGGCCGACGACGTCCGCCGCTGCCGCGCGGCGCGCGCCGCGATCGGCCCGGACGTGCGGCTGGCGATCGACGCCAACCAGCGCTGGGACGTGGCCGAGGCGATCGCCTGGACCAACGCCCTGGCGGAGTTCGACCCGTACTGGATCGAGGAACCCACCAGCCCCGACGACGTCCTGGGCCACGCCGCGATCCGGGCCGGCGTCGCCCCCGTGAAGGTCGCCACCGGCGAGCACGTGCAGAACCGCATCGTCTTCAAGCAACTGCTGCAGGCCGGCGCGATCGACATCCTGCAGCTCGACTCCGCACGCGTCGGCGGCGTCAACGAGAACCTGGCGATCCTGCTGCTCGCCGCGAAGTTCCGCGTCCCTGTCTGCCCGCACGCCGGCGGGGTCGGACTGTGCGAACTGGTGCAGCACCTGTCGATGTTCGACTACGTCGCCCTCTCCGGCACCACCGAGGACCGCGTCGTCGAATACGTCGACCACCTCCACGACCACTTCCTCGCCCCCACCGTCATCCGCGACGGCCACTACACGGCCCCACTCACCCCCGGCTTCTCCGCCCAGATGCACCAGGCATCCATCGACACCTACACCTACCCCGACGGCACCTTCTGGGCCGAGGACTTCGCAGCAGCTGAGGCGGTTTCGGCATGACACACCTTCAGGATCTCAGCGAGCTTCGGGCCATCGTGACGGGCGGCGCCTCCGGCATCGGCCTCGCCACAGCCCGCCTGCTCGCCGCGCGCGGCGCCGAGGTGGCCGTGCTCGATCTCGACCCCAGCGATGTCGAGAAGCCCTTGCACGGTTTCACCGCCGACGTGGCTGACGACGCCTCGGTCCGTGCGGCCGTCGCGGCGGCGGTCGAGACGCTGGGCGGCCTGGACATCCTGGTCAACAACGCCGGGATCGGCGCGGCGGGCACCGTCGAGGACAACCCCGACGAGCAGTGGCACCGCGTCCTGGACGTCAACGTCCTCGGCATCGTCCGCACCACCCGCGCCGCTCTGCCGCACCTGCGCGGCTCCGGGCACGCGGCGATCGTCAACACCTGCTCCATCGCCGCCACCGCCGGGCTGCCGCAGCGGGCGCTCTACTCCGCCAGCAAGGGCGCCGTGCTCTCGCTGACGCTGGCCATGGCCGCCGACCACGTCCGCGAAGGCATCCGCGTCAACTGCGTCAACCCCGGGACCGTGGACACCCCCTGGGTCGGCCGCCTGCTCGACTCCGCCGCCGACCCCGCCGCCGAGCGCGCCGCGCTGAACGCCCGTCAGCCGCACGGACGCCTCGTCGCCGCCGACGAGGTCGCCGCCGCCATCGCCTACCTGGCGAGCCCGCTGGCCGGCTCGACCACCGGCACCTCGCTCGCCGTCGACGGCGGCATGGCTGGCCTGCGGCTGCGACCGGTGGAAGGCTGACCCAGGTGAATCCCCTGCAACGACGCACTCTGGGCCGCTCGACGGTACCGGTCACCACGCTCTCGCTCGGCGCGGCGGCTCTCGGAAACCTCTTCACCGAGGTCTCCGACGAGGCGGCCGCCGCGACGGTCGACGCAGCGTGGGAGGCGGGCATCCGCTACTTCGACACCGCACCCCACTACGGCCTCGGCCTGTCCGAGCGACGCCTGGGCGCTGCATTGCGGGATCGCCCGCGCAGCCAGTACACGATCTCCACCAAGGTCGGTCGCCTGCTCCGACCGAACGAGGCGCCGACGGGCGACGACCTCGCCAACGGCTTCGCCGTCCCCGCGACCCACGAGCGGGTCTGGGACTTCAGCGCCTACGGTGTGCGGTCCTCGATCGAGGACAGCCTCACCCGCCTCGGCCTGGACCGGATCGACATCGCCTACCTGCACGACCCGGACGACCACGAGAAGCAGGCGTTCGGCTCCGCCTACCCGGAGCTGGAGCGCCTGCGCGGCGAGGGGATCATCGGCGCGATCGGCGCCGGCATGAACCAGACCCGGCTGCTGAACCGCTTCGTACGGGAGACGGACGTCGACGTCGTGCTGCTGGCGGGCCGCTACTCGCTGCTCGACCAGACCGGCCTGACCCACCTGCTCCCGGACGCCGCCCGGCGCGGTGTATCGGTCGTGGTGGGCGGCGTCTTCAACTCCGGCCTGCTGGCCGACCCGAAGCCCGGTGCCACCTTCGACTACGCCCCGGCCGCCCAGGACTTGCTGGTGCACGCCCTGCGGATCAAGGCGGAGTGCGAGGACTTCGGCGTTCCGCTGCGAGCGGCCGCTCTCCAGTTCCCCTTCGGGCACCCCGCCGTCGCGTCCGTGCTGGTCGGCGCGCGCAGCGCGGCCGAGGCATCCGATGCGGCAGCCATGACGGGGTACGACATCCCGGCGGACCTGTGGCACCGGCTGCGATCGACCGGCCTGCTGCCCTGGGACGCACCGCTGCCCACCGCGGACCAGCCCAAGGAGGCGAGCTGATGCGGGTCGCGCTCTTCATCACCTGTTTCAACGACACGATGTACCCGGAAACCGGCAAGGCCGTCGTCACGGTGCTGGAGCGGCTCGGTCACACGGTCGAGTTCCCGCTCGCGCAGACCTGCTGCGGGCAGATGCACTTCAACACCGGCTACCGCCCGGAGGCCATGCCGCTGGTACGCGGCTTCGCCGCCGCCTTCGCGAACTACGACGCCGTGGTGACGCCGTCGGCGTCCTGCGCCGGGATGGTCAGGGAGAACCACCCGGTGCTCGCCGCGCAGTACGGAGACGCGGCGCTGCGCGCGGAGGTGGCCGGGGTCGTGCCGCGCGTGTACGAGTTCACCGAGTTCCTGGTCGACGTGCTCGGTGTGGCGGACGTCGGCGCGTACTTCCCGCACCGGGTCACCTACCACCCGACCTGCCACTCGCTGCGCGGGCTGCGGCTGGCCGACAAACCGCTTCAACTGCTGCGGGCGGTGCGCGGCATCGACCTGGTCGAGCTCCCGGGCGCCGACTCCTGCTGCGGCTTCGGCGGCACCTTCGCCCTGAAGAACGCCGAGACGTCTACCGCGATGCTCGGCGACAAGATGCGCAACGTCGTCGGCACCGGTGCGGATGTGCTCTGCGCGGCCGACAACTCCTGCCTCATGCACATCGGCGGCGGGCTCTCCCGGCTCAAGACCGGCATCGGAACGCTGCACCTCGCCGAAATCCTGGCTCAGACCGAAGGAGCTTCCGCGTGAGCCCCGACAACGTCGTCTGGCTGGGCAGCCCCGGCTTCCCCGAGGCGGCCCGCACCGCGCTCGCCGACCCGCAACTGCGCCGCAACCTGCGCAAGGCCACCACCACCATCCGCGACAAGCGCCTCGCCGTCACCGCCGAACTGGACGACTGGGAGCAACTGCGCGAAGCCGGCGCAGAGATCAAACGCCGCACGCTGCGGCACCTCGACACGCATCTGCTGCGGTTGGAGGAGTCGATCACCAAGGCCGGCGGCGTCGTGCACTGGGCCGCCGACGCGGCCGAGGCCAACCGGATCGTCACCGCACTCGTGGCGGCCACGGGGGAGACGGAGGTTGTCAAGGTCAAGTCGATGGCCACGCAGGAGATCGGCCTCAACGAGGCGCTGGCCGAGGCCGGTATCCACGCCTACGAGACCGACCTGGCCGAACTCATCGTCCAGCTCGGCGACGACCGCCCCTCGCACATCCTGGTCCCCGCGATCCACCGCAACCGCGCCGAGATCCGCGAGATCTTCCTCAGGGAGATGGCCGCCTGGGGACGCCCGGCCCCCGCCGACCTCACCGACGAGCCGCGCGCGCTGGCCGAGGCCGCCCGGCTGCACCTGCGGGAGAAGTTCCTGCGCGCCAAGGTCGCCGTCTCCGGCGCCAATTTCGCCATCGCCGAGACGGGCACGGTCGGGGTCGTCGAATCCGAGGGCAACGGCCGGATGTGCCTGACTTTGCCGCAGACCCTGATCACCGTCATGGGTATCGAAAAGGTCCTGCCGCAGTGGCAGGACCTGGAGGTCTTCCTGCAGCTGCTGCCGCGTTCCTCGACCGGCGAGCGGATGAACCCCTACACCTCCACCTGGACCGGCCCCACTCCCGGCGACGGCCCGCAGACCTTCCACCTGGTCCTGTTCGACAACGGCCGCACCGACACCCTCGCCGACACCGTCGGCCGCCAAGCGCTCGGCTGCATCCGCTGCTCCGCCTGCCTGAATGTCTGCCCGGTCTACGAGCGCACCGGCGGCCACGCCTACGGCTCCGTCTATCCGGGTCCGATCGGCGCGATCCTCACCCCGCAGCTGGTGGGCGTCGACCATGCCGAGACCCTGCCCTTCGCGTCCACCCTGTGCGGCGCCTGCTACGACGCCTGCCCGGTGAAGATCAACATTCCCGAGGTGCTGACCCACCTGCGCGCCAAGGTCATCGAGGCGAAACGCGCGAAACGCCGCACGCCGACGGCGGAGGCCCTGGCCATGAGGGCCGCCACCGCCATCCTGGCCAACCCCGGCCGCCTCGCCGCCGCCCAGCGCGCCGCCTCACTGGGTGGCCGGATGATCGCCCGCAAGGGCGTTATCGGCCCACTGCCCGGCCCGCTCCACGGCTGGACCGACGCCCGCGACACCCCCGCCCCGCCCGCCGAATCCTTCCGCGGCTGGTGGAAGCGGACCAAGGAACAGGGAGGTAACCACCGATGAACGCCCGTGACACCGTGCTGGAGCGGATCCGCACCGCGCTGGCCGACGTCCCCGACGCCGAGACCCCCGAACACATCGAGGTGGACCGCGCCTACCGTCGCAGTCACGCAGAGGGTGACCTCGTCGAGCTCTTCGCCGAGCGCGTCGCCGACTACCGTGCCCACGTCGTCCAGGCCACACCGGCCGACGCCGCCCGGACGGTCGGCGAGTTGCTGAGCGCACGTGGCGTGACCAGCCTCGTCGTCCCAGCCGGCTTCCCGGAGGACCTGCTGCCGCAAGGTGGCTCCTGGCATCGTCTCAGCGACGACGGGCCACTCACCGTCGCCGAACTGGAGGCCGCAGACGCGGTGCTCACCACGGCCGCGGTGGGTATCGCGGTGACCGGCACGATCGTGCTCGACACCGGCCCCGGCCAAGGCCGCCGCATGCTCACCCTGCTGCCGGACTACCACCTCTGCGTTGTCCGCGCCGAGCAGATCGTCGGCGACGTTCCCGACGCGATCGCCATGCTCGACCCTGCCCGGCCGCTGACCTTCGTATCCGGGCCCTCGGCCACCAGCGACATCGAACTCGACCGCGTCGAGGGCGTGCACGGCCCGCGCACCCTCGACGTGCTGATCATCACTCAGGAGCAGTCCGCATGAGAGTCGCCCTGCACACCCGCGTCCGCGCCGACCGCATCGCCGCGTACGAGCAGGCCCACCGCGAGGTCCCAGAGGAGTTGACCGCAGCCATTCGCGCCGCCGGGGCGACCGAGTGGACGATCTGGCGAAGTGGCACCGACCTCTTCCACCTCCTGGAGGTCGAGGACTACCCACTGCTCATCGCCGAGCTCGGCAAACTGCCCGTCAACACCGCCTGGCAGGCCCGGATGGGCGAACTGCTGGAAGTCGCCCACGACTACTCCGCCGGGGGAGCCGACGCCCCGCTGCCCGTGGTCTGGCAGCTGTGACCACACCCCCGCGCGTCATCGACGCCCACCACCACGTCTGGGACCTCACCGTCCGCGACCAGGACTGGATCACCGGCCCCGAACTCGCCCCGTTGCGCCGCAGCTTCACGCTCGACGACCTACGCCCCCATGTGCGGGCGGCCGGCGTGGACGCCACGATCCTCGTCCAGACGATCTGCGTCCCCGAGGAGACCCCCGAGTTCCTCGCCCTCGCCGCCGCCGACCCGCTGGTCGCCGGTGTCGTCGGCTGGACCGACCTGACCGCGCCAGACATCGCCGACGCGCTCGCCGCGCTGCGCGAAGGCCCCGGCGGCGCGCACCTCGTCGGCATCCGCCACCAGGTACAGAGCGAGCCCGACCCGCAGTGGCTGCTCCGCGCCGACGTCCGACGCGGCCTGCTTGCGGTCGCAGCCGCGGGGCTGTCCTACGACCTGGTGATCAGGCCCGAGCAGTTGCCCGCCGCGACCGCGGCGGCAGCCTCACTCACCCCCGTCACCTTTGTGCTCGACCACCTCGGCAAGCCGCCGATTGCCAAGGGGGAGACGGCGCCCTGGGCCCGTCACCTACGCGCGTTCTCGGCTCTACCGAACACCGTCGCCAAACTCTCCGGCCTGCCCACCGAGGCCGACTGGCACACCTGGACCACCGCCGACCTGCGCCCGTACGTCGGCACCGCGCTTGACGCCTTCGGGCCGCAGCGGCTCCTCTTCGGCTCCGACTGGCCCGTGTGCACCCTCGCCGCCGACTACGCCCGCGTCGTCAGTACCGCGAGGGAGCTGACGGAGGCGCTCTCGCCGGCCGAGACCGCCGCCGTATTCGGCGGAAACGCCGCACGCGTCTACCGGCTCGGCAGCTGAGGCGCGAGGAGAACCACCGCATCGGCCGATCGGCTGAGGAGGACTGGACGATCGGCTGAGGCGGACGGCGGCGGCTGGTTCCTAGGGTGGCGGGCGAGCCGTGCCGAACCGTACGAAAGGCCTCGCATGCGCGCCCATCGCCTCCTTGTCCTACGCCGCCCGCGCGGGTTCCTTCTCGCCGCCCCGCTCGCGGCGGTGCTCGCCGCCGTGCCTGGTTGTGCCGGCACGGGAAACAGCGCCCCCGGCGGCGCGGGCGTCAGCGTCCGGCCGTCGGCCGCCGCCCACGTCGGCGTCATCGTCGAGCCCGCCGACGGGACGGGGAACGCCGCGCTCGGACGCCCGGTCACGGTCACCGCAACCGGCGGTACCCTGACCGCGGTCCACGTCAAGGACAGCGCCGGGCACGAGCTCGCCGGGACGCTGACCGGCGGGGGCCACGGCTGGAAGTCCACCCCTGACCGCCACCGCCGGCCAAAGCCGCATCGCCAAGGTCGACCTGAATATCCATCAACTCACTCTGATCCAGGAGGGCAAGCCGGTATGCACCATCCCGATCTCCGCCGGAAAGCCGGGCGCGGAGTTCACCACCCGCTCCGGAACGATGGTGCTGATGGCCAAGGAGGGCACCGTCCGGATGACGTCCCAGTCCGTCGGCCTCGGCGACGCCTACGACAAGGTCGTCGACTACGCGATGAAGCTCACCCAGTCCGGCACCTACGCCCACGCCGCCCCCTGGAACGCCGCCAACCTCGGCCGCGCCAACACCAGCTCCGGCTGCATCGGCATGAGCACGGACGACGCCCGCTGGCTCTACGACCAGCTCCAGCCCGGCGACGTCTTCGAAGTCACCGGCTCGGACAAGAAGATGGAACCAGGCAACGGCTGGGGCGACTGGAACCTCGACTGGTACCACTGGAAATCCCGCAGCGCCCTGTAGCTCCTCGCGAAGGCACAGCAGCCGACCGACCGTTACGGCCCCTTCGACCCGCCACGGGCAGCCGCTGATGCGGGTCGACCCGCAGTCACCCCGGTGGGCTTCATCGCACTCCTGTGAGCGTCGTCAGGGCCCCGAGACTCCGGCCTGCGCTCAGATGGCCTGCGGGAAATCGAGGACCCGGCCGGGGTCGTAGCCGGCTTTGATCTGTTGCAGGCGTGGGAGATTGCTTGAGTAGTAGGCCTCGCGCCAGGTGGTGAGCCGGGGGTCGACGTAGTTCTGGTAGGCCTGGCCGCTCGCCCAGGGGCGGAGCGCGGTCCAGAGGCCGCCGAGCCAGGCTTGGTGCTGTCGGACCTCGTCGGGAGTGGCGTCCTCGGGCCAGTAGGCGAGGTACTGCGCGAGGAAGAGGGCGTCCCGGTGCACGAACGCGGTGGCCTGCGGGGCGATGCGGTTGACGGCGCCGCCGCCCGTGCCGTCGAACTGTACGACGCCGTGGCCGCCCGGCGGTGCGGTGGTGGCGTAGTGGGCGACGGCGTCCAATACGGCCCCGATGCCGGCCTCCGGCAGCGGGGCGGTCCAGAAGTCCGAGCGCGAGGCGTAGTCCTCCCGGGTGACCTGTCCGTTCGGGTCGCGGCCGGGGAGCGTGCCGGGCAAGTGGCACTGCGGTGCGGTCAGGCCCAGGCAGCCGGAGAGCTTCTGCATGGTGTCGCTGTAGCTGCGGACCACGAGATATCTGTCGCTGGGCTGGACTCCGGCGAGGCCGATCAGTCCGTCGAGGTGCGTGTTCAGCTCGTCGGCGCCGTCCAGACAGAGGACGCCGACGTAGGGTGCCGGCGGGTCGGTGTAGACGTCGAACTCCAGTTGGCTCCACAGGTGGTCGGGAAGGGCCGGGGCCCAGCGCTGCCAGGCGCGGATGAGCGCGCCCGCGTCGGACCAGGCCCAGTGGAGCTCGGCGTGGGCGCAGTCGGGCGTGGGATGGGTGGTCAGCCGCAACTCCGTGACGATGCCGAAGTTGCCGCCTCCGCCTCCGCGCAGCGCCCAGAACAGATCAGAGTCCTGGGTGGGGCCGACCTCGCGTATTCGTCCGTCGACGGTCACGATCCGGGCGCCGGTGAGGTTGTCGCTCGTGGTGCCGTAGGCCCGACTGGTGACGCCGAGACCGCCGCCGAGGGTAAGACCTGTGACGGAGACGGACGGGCAGAGCCCGGAGGGGACCGCCGCGCCGACCGAGGCCAGCGTCGCGTTGACGTCGGCGAGCCGGGCGCCTGCTCCGACGGTGGCGGTGCCACTCGTCGAGGCGCCGACCGCGGACAGGGCGCTGAGATCGAGAACCAGGCCGGGGCCGGTGGACCATCCGGCGTAGCTGTGCCCGCCTCCCCGGGGCACGAGGGGGACGTGCTGGGCCTGGGCGAAGGCCAGGCAGGTCACGATGTCCTGATCGTGCGCCGGGTAGGCGACGGCGGCGGGGGAGACCGTGTCGTAGCGGGGTTGAAAGAGTTGGTGGGCCACCGCGTAGTCGGCGTCGCCGGGAAGTACCAGGCGTCCGTCGATGCTCGCGGCGAGCGCGGCGAAATCCGCGGTTCGGGCGGACGCAGGAGAGGCGAAGCTGTGAGCCGTCAGGGTGACGCCGAGGGCGATTGCGCCGCGCAGAAACTGGCGTCGGCTCAGTGGTGCGGGCATGCGCGGTCACCTTTCACGCGTGGGGCCAGGCCGTCGGAGAGCGCACGCCGTTGGTGAACCCTTGTGGCCGTTCATCGCCGCTCGGGCGCGCTGCGGGCAGCACTGCTCGGCTTGCTCTGACGCAGTGCTTCCTCGCAGGCCAGCCTAGGTGCACGCGTGACGCCTCGCGCGGCACGCCGAGCGGAGCGTGGAGCGGAGGCCGTTGAGATGCCGGTGATACCCCGGAGCGCTGCGCCATGTCTGCGGCGGGGGCGCTCGCCACCACGACCAGCACTCGCCCGCAGTGCGGCCGAGCCGGGCCGCCGCGTCAGACGGTGACGTGGCAGGGGTTCTGAAGGGGCGTCATCAGAAGCGGGGTGTGGTGAGGCGTATGAGGGTGCCCTGGCCCGGAGCGCTCTCGATGGTGGCTGTGCCGCCGATTTCGGCCAGCCGGTCGGTGATGGAGGAACGCAGGCCGAGGCCGGCCGTCGCCTGGGCGGGGTCGAAGCCGCAGCCGTGGTCGGCCACGCTGATCTCGATGGTGTCAGGGTGCATGCGCGCACGTACCGTCGCGTGGCTCACGCCGGCGTGCTTGGAGACATTGGTCAGAGCTTCGCCGATCGCGTCCAGCAGGACGGCCACGACGCCTGGATCGGGCGCTCGGTCCGTGGCGTCCCGCAGCGCGGCGGCGGCCAGGTCGACCCGAAGTCCGATCAAGGCCTTTCTCTGCACCAGCTCTTGCAGGCCGCCCAGGAGATCGGTGGGCCCGTCCTCGGTGCCGTCGTTCTCGACGAAGCCGCGCAGCCATGCTGCCTCGGCGGCGACATGGGAGGCGAGTTGAGGATCGGTGATCCAGGGGCCGCGGGCAAGCGTCTCCAGCGTCTGCAAGGCCCGGTCGTGCAGCGCCCGGGAATGGCGGGCGCGCAGTTCCTGTTCCGTGGCGCGCTGGGCGTGGGCGACAGCCTGGATCCTGCTGTGGTCCGCGGTCCGGCCGTTGGCCCGGAACTGCCGGGCGACGGCCCACGCGACAGTGGTGTTGGCGAAGTAGGTGAGTGCGTTGGGGAGGGTGTTCCACAGGGGGTCGTGATGGATCGTCACCGCCGACACCGCGTACGTCAGCGCGAGCGCGGCAGTCATGGACTCGACGGTCAGCAGTCGCCGATAGGTCAGCCCGGTGCCGACCGAAGTGATGATCGTGAATGGGTACATGAAGTGGGCCCAGGTGAATCCGTCGCGGGGCGCGGTCAGCGCCGCCCCGACCACCAGGGCCGCCGCGCAGAACCCCGTGTCCAGGCCCACCCAGTCGGCCCGCAACGCCCCGGCTCGCGCGCATACGAGGATCAGGAGGGCGCTTTCGGCGGTGAGCGCGGCGACGAGCCCCGCGGTTCCGGCGATCGTCGGATAGCGGCTTCCGGCCAGGGCGAGGACGACCGCGATCTGGGCCAGGCCGCCGATGCGGAAGAGGGCCACGGCGCGGACCATGACCTGCTCGACGCGGCTTGTCGCAGTGGGGTCGGCCGTCGCGCCCTGGCTGGACCGAGGCGCCGGCGTCGAGGGCGTCACGAGGATCGGCTGGTGCCGAGGCGTTCCAGCGCCGCGCGGGTCAGTTCTGCCTTGTTGCCGACCTGAAGTTTGACCCGGATACGTTCGACGTAGGTCTCCACCGTCTTGCGGGTCACGCCCATGCGGGTGGCGACCTGGGCGTGGGTGAGCCCGTCGGCGATGAGCGACAGGGCCTGCTCCTCGCGAGGTGACAGCGCGGGGGCGGCCGCCGCGCCCGGTGGGCGGCCTGCGTCGCGGCCGAGATCGGCGTGCAGAATGTCGGCCAGTTGTGGGGAGAGCGCGAATCCGCCGGCGGCCACGGTCTCGACGGCGCCGATCAGCAGTGCCGGGTCGGCATGCTTGGTGATGTATCCGCCGGCTCCTGCCCGGATCGCGCCGATCACGTCGGCAGGGCGCCCGGACGCGGAGATCACCAGCGTTCGCTGGGTTGTCGCGAGCGTGGCCACCGCTTCCAGGCAGGCCTGATCCCCATTGTGGTAGAGGTCGCACACGACCACGTCCGGGGCAGCCTCGTCGACCACCGCTGCGAGTTCCGAGGCAGAGCCGACCGCGGCGGACACCTGGACGCGCCCGGAGTCGGTGAGGATCTGCGTGATCCCCAACCGCGCCAACGGGTGGTCGTCGATGATCGCTGCCCGGATCAAGTCCGCCTCTCCGTCGCGTGCCGCAGGAACGCCGGCGTCATCTTCCCGTACCGGCAGCGGGTGCGGAAGGTTCACGACAACTCCGATCTTTCGGTGGGCGTCCGGGCGTCCGGGCGTGCCCGACCAGGCGGAACCGGACCAGTGTCCGTCACGGGCCGGTGTCCGCGCGTCGGGTGAACGCCCCACGGCATCCGCCTCGGCCTCCGATGGGGTCTTTCCCCGTCATGACGGGACGTCGTGTCCAGGGCCATCGTTCTCGGCGTCGGCCCGACCGGTGCCGAAGCGATCGAGAAACGAACGGAGCCCACCATGGACCGTCGATCCCTCAAGACCCGCGCCGGGGCCGTCGCCGGCACCCTGCTCGCTGCCACCGTCCTCGGCCTGGCCGGGGCGGGTCACGCTGCCGCCTACACCCCCGACACCGACGGGGACGCCTACAACTCCAACTTCGGCTACTGGCACATCCAGAACACCGACTCCGCCGGCCTGTACGAGCACAGCAGCCCGAACATCGACTCCCCGATCACCGGCGCGCTGCCCAACGGCACGGCCATCGAGGCGATATGCCAGGTCAACGGCACCACCGACCACTACGACGGACTCAGTTACACCGTGTGGGACAAGCTCGACAACGGGAGCTGGATCTACGACGGCAAGTTCGTCTCCTCGCCCGGCGACGGCTACCACATCGTGCTGCACGACTGCAGCGCAGGCCAGTCCGGGCTCAACCCCGGAAGCTACCCGTGGAGCGTCGGCCCCAACACCTACATCTCCGACGGGCACGGCTACTACCAGGGCGAGTGCGTCTCCTTCGCGGCCTGGGCGATCCGCTCCGACGGTCGGTCACACAGCAAGTCCCCCGACTTCCTCGGCAACGCCAACCAGTGGACCGGCGCCTACACCGACCCCACGCCGCAGGTCGGCGACGTCGCGCAGTGGGACCCGAACGTCCACGGAGCCGGGGGCGCGGGACACGTCGCCTACGTCGCCGCCGTGAACGGCGACGGCACCCTCACCATCGACGAGTACAACTGGCTGGACAGCTACGACGGTTACGTCGGCCACCGGCTCAGCGTCCGGACCATCCAGGCCTCCGACCCCAGCCGCTTCCTGCACTTCTGATCCCCGGCGGAATACCGCCGCACCCGCGCGATCCCCGGTTGCAACCATCCCCGGCCGCAACCATCCCCGGCCGCATCATCCCTGGCCGATCATCCCTGTCAAAGGACCTGCCATGACGCTCAAGAGCATCGCCGTCGCATGTCTCGCCATCACCGCTGCCACCGGAGTCATCCTCGGTGCGACCGGCGCCGCCCAGGCGGCGGAGACCTTCGTCCACGGTACCGTCGACGCCACCCGCGGGCTCAACGTCCGTTCCGGGTCGCCCACCGGCGCCGTCATCGACACCATGCCGTACAACAGCAACGCCGACCTGTACTGCTGGGTCTCCGGCCCGGCCGTCACCGGCCCGTTCGGCACCACCACCGTCTGGGACGCCGTCAACGACTACACCACCCCGGGCGGCCAGAGCATCGCCTACGTCGGCGGCACGCGGGTGTTCTCCTCCGACGCGTGGCTCAACACGGGGGGCGACACCTCGAAAATGCTCCCGCACTGCTGAGTCGACGACAACCGAGCCACGGAAGGACCGCGCACATGAGACACCTCACCGCCCGCCTCTCCCGGTTGGTCGCCACCCTCACCGCCGCCGTACTGCTCATCCTCGGCGGCCTCGCACTCGGCGCGACCAACGCATCCGCCCTCGGGCCCGGCATGGCCTGCGTGTTCAACGCGCCGCACGGCGCGGGCGACCGCGGGCACGTGGGCTGGGCCTACGAGATCGGCAACTCGGGCAGCTTCGTCTACGGTGCCGTCGAGAACCCCAATGCCGACGAGGCGATCACGAAGGACGGCAACGGCAACTTCGTCGACTACTGGACCAACGCCCCGACGACCCTGGGCGGGTGGTCGAAGCAGGGCAACTGGAGTCAGATGATGCACGACTTCGCCTACCAGCCCGAATGGAACAACTCCTCGGCCGGTTGGGCGAACGGCGGCAACGACACCTACCGCCACGCGGTCAACCAGTACGCGCGCTACAAATGCGTCAACGTCGCCAACAGCGCGGTGACAGCCGCGAACAACGCGGTCAACCAGGTGCTTCACGTCGGCGACCCCAACGATGTCGGCGTGTTCTACCGGCTCACCGGCCTGCCCGGCTGGAACTGCATGGACATCGCCAACTACATCCTGGGCCAGTACAACGCCCAGGGCCTACCGTCCCCGCAGACCAACTGGAACCCGAACGACTGGTACGCCAACATCAACGCGCCGGACATGGCGGTGGGCGGTGCGGGGTACCAGGTGACCGGCACCGACAGCAGTGGCCTCGCCGAGCTGACCCGACCGTACGTCGGCGGCGTCAACAGCAGCAGCTTCATCCGCTACGTCCCGAGCGGGACGACGCTGCTCATCGTCTGCCAGACGAAGAACGGCGGCCAGGCCGACGGCCGTACGCAGTACGGGCGGCCGTTCACCACCTGGGACATGTTGCAGGACGGCAGCTATGTCTACGACTGGTACCTGAACACCCCGACCGTTCAGACGGACGGCTACTCCCATGCCTCCGGCATCCCCGCCTGTGTTGCTGACGGAACATCAACGACCTGGTGATGCGGGTGGAACTCAGTGAATGCGGTGGCGGCGTCCAATGACGTCGCCACCGCTTCCGCATGAGGGGACTCCTGGGGACCGCGTGAGTTGGTCGGGCCGGGCGCGTCGACCCGCGTTGCGCCGCCTTGTCACCGTGTCGGCGGCCCGGCAGTGTGGGGAGCATCCCGGAGACCGGGGCTTCCCGGTTGTGACGACCGCTCGGATCGGAGTCGATGTGGCCTCCCTCCCACTCCCGCACACCCTGCTCGGCGACGGTCCGCACCGCGTGCTCGTGGTGCACGGCTGGTTCGGCGACCGGAGCGCCTACGACCGGCTGCTGCCCGATCTGGACCTGGACGCCTTCAGCTACGCGTTCGTCGACCTGCGCGGCTACGGCGAGGCCAGGGACCGGACCGGTTCCTTCACCACGCGTGAGGGCGGCGCGGACCTGGTCGCCCTCGCCGATGCGCTGAGCTGGGAGCGGTTCTCGCTGGTCGGTCACTCCATGGGCGCCTGCGTGGTGCAGCGCGTGCTCGCTGCCGTGCCGGAGCGGGTTCGGCGGCTGGTCGGGCTCAATCCGGTGCCGGCCGGCGGGTTCCCGATGGCGCCCGAGCAGTGGGAACTGTTCTCCGGCGCGGCGGATCTGCCGGGCAACCGGCGCGCCATCATCGACCTGACCACGGGTGGCATCCGCCCGGCTGCCTGGCTGGACCGAATGGTCGCGCAGTCCCTGGCGCGCAGCGACGCCAAGGCCTTCCGGGCCTGGCTGGACTCCTGGGCCGGTGAGGATTTCCACGCGGAGGTCGAGGGCAGCCTGCTGCCGGTGCGCGTCGTCGTGGGCGCACTCGACCCGGCGCTCAACGCCGAGGTCATGCGGCAGACCTGGCTGCGCTGGTATCCCCGCGCCGAACTGGTCGAGCTGCCCGCCGCGGGCCACTACCCGATGGAGGAGACCCCGCTCCAGCTCATCCGGGCCATGGAGGACTTCCTGCGCGCGAGCGCCGAGCAGCCCGCGTGAGCGAGGCCGCCGAAGGGGTGCTGCCGGACGTCTTCGACCCCCGGCGGTACGCCGAGGGCATCCCGCACGACTCCTTCCGCCTGCTGCGCGAGCGACACCCCGTCGCCTGGCAGCACGAACCCGCGGTTCAGGGGGCTCACCCCGGCGGGGCCGCCGCAGCGGCTGGTCTCCAACTTCATCAACGGCGTGAAGTCCCTCCCGCTCCGACTCCAGCCCGACTGACAGTGAGGATGTAGATGGCACCGCTCGGGGGTCTGACCCTCCGACTGACTGACGCTCCGGCTGTCCTTGGGTTGAATCGTCGGCCGTC